>JBDSJB010000620.1:0-3161 GCA_039917665.1 Binatia bacterium | reverse complement strand
GGCGGACGAGATCGAGGCCGCTCCCGTCCGGGAGCCCGAGATCACTGACGACCATGTCGACCTCGCTGGCCTTGGCCGTCGCGATCGCCTGCTGCACGGAGTGCGCGAGCTTCACGGTATAGCCCGCGTGCTCGAGCACGAACGCGAGCGCGGTGGCGGTGTCCTCGTGGTCCTCGACGAGCAGGATCGTGAGCGGCTCGCGGGTGGCTGAGGGCACTTGGGCGGCGAGATGCGGGACGTCGACGAGCAGCGCGGTCGTCGTCGGCAGCTCGACGACGAAACACGCTCCGCTATCCGGTCCGTCGCCCCTGGCGGCGATCGTGCCCCCGTGCGCCTCGACGAGACCGCGAGCGATCGCGAGACCGAGCCCAAGGCCACCCTGGGGAGCCCTCCGCGGCCCTTGGTGGAAAGGCTCGAACATGGGCGCGCCCATCTCGGCGTCGAAGCCGATACCCGTATCCGACACGGTGATCGTGATCGAGCCGTCGTGCGCATTCGCGGTTGCCATCGTGCGCCCCGATGCTTTCGTTTTCGCACGTGGCCTCTGGAGCTTCGCGGGCGGTTTCTTCGTGCGACGGGTCGACTTCGCCATTGCGGGTGCGACCTCCGTCGCATCACTAGGGCAGACCAAAGTTTGTCAGTGACGTCAACGAAGGTGGATGGCACGAAACATGAAACCCGACGATCAGCGGCCCATCGCCGCCAAGGAGGAGAGAGGAACATGAAAAAACATTTCATCGGAATCGGTAGTGCCGTCGCGCTCACGGTCGTCGCGCTCGGTCGTCCCATGACGTCGGTGCCCGTGCCCGACCGTGTACCGGCAGCGGCGCCCGTGCTTCCCGCGCTCCCCGCGCTGCCGTTGCTTCCCATGCCGTCCGACGCGGCCAACTGAACGCCCATCCGTCATTCGCCTGCACTCTGGGTGCGGCGACGACGGGCTCGGCTCGTTGGCGTAGCCGACGATGTCGTCGCCATGACCGCGGCATGCACGACATGATCGACGGTGACGTGGCGGACGGCGTTCAACGGCATGCTGCTCACCAACGCGTCGTCCGGGTGCTGGGCGATCGCGATGCCGCCGTGGCGCTTCACGAGCGCAAGCCGTTCGTGCCGTCGTTCGAGCCCACCCGACAGGATCACCCGACGACGCGTGCGCCATAGGTCGTCGCGGCAGTGCGAAACAGCTGGTCGATCGCCGGCCGAAAGCCGTTCTCACTAGGCCCGTGGGCGAGTTGGAGGCGGCCGTCGTCCTGCGCCAATAGATGCTGGTCGGCCGGCGCAATGTAGACCCGGCCGTGCTGGAGCGACTCGCCGTCCTTGGCGTAGTCGACCCGGAGGCCATGTCTACCAAGCAAGGTAGCCAACCTGCCCGGAGTATCGGGGGACGTGTGGATGACCAGCGCGATGCTCGCGGGTAGCCCGCCCGGCAGGGCTCCAATCAAATCGATGACGGCCTGCAGTGCTCTCGCCGATCCACCGATGACGACGACATCCCGCACCGGCAGCATCCTCCCGACCCCCATGCTCGGAGGAATCACGCGTTTTCGGGCGGATGCGGGGACCTTCTCAGGCCTTGACGTGGGCCGATCTAGGGTTCTTGCTTACGAAAGCTCCCTATCGCAAGTTTACTTATGGCGCAGGCGATGAAACCGCGGGGACGAGAACGAGAGGTGCCCAAGCGGCCCGTCACGCCGCGCCGGAAGCCTCCTGCCGCCGTCAGTCCGAAGCCATGCAACCCGTTCGATGAAATGGCGCATCAATTGGCTCAGCCGCTCTCCGCGATCATGGGATATGCGCGCGGCTCTCAGTTGCGCATCCAGACGAATCAGCTCGCTCCGAAAGATCTCGATCGCGCGCTCGAGGGCATCGCCCGCGAAGCGTTGCGAGCGGGCGACCTCCTACGACAACTCCGAGAGACGATGAAGGAGTCACGCTCATGACCAGGTCTCAGCAAACTACCGATCAGCAGGCGACCCCGATGCCGGGGATGGTCCACCTCGTCGACGACGACCCGACGGTGCTCGCGGCGTTGCGCTTCCTCTTCGAAGCGGTTCCGTGGAACGTCACGACCTACCTCAGCGGTGACGACTTCATTACACGGTACGCCGACGACGGCCCTGCGTGCCTCGTGCTCGACCTCGTCATGCCCGGCATGGACGGGCTTGCGCTTCAACGCACACTGGTCGAGCGGTCGTGGGATCTACCGGTGATCTTCCTGAGCGGGCAGGCCAAGATTCATCACGCGGTGGAAGCGCTGAAAACGGGCGCCGCCGACTTCATCGAAAAGCCATTCGGCGACGACGTCATTCTCGACCGCGTCCAGGCGGCGATTCTCCGCGACGGCACGCGGCGCCACAACGCGGCGACGCGCGAAATGCGTCAGCGCCGGCTCGCGGGACTCACGCGCCGCGAGCGCGACGTCGCCTCACGCGTGGTGGCCGGGATGCCCAACAAAGTGATCGCCATGGATCTCGGCATCAGCCCGCGGACCGTCGAAGTGTATCGCGCCCAGGGGATGCGGAAGACGGGCGCTCGCTCCGTTGCCGAGCTCGTGCGTCTTTTCATCGAAACCTGATCGCGGCGTCCGCGCGGCGAAAACGCGCACCACCACGCCCGTCGCCGCGACGCGACGGAGCCAAAGCGACAGATGCGGCTCGAGAGCAGGGTCGGGGACGATCACCTCGAGCCGAACATCACCTGGGCGATCGCCGACCGCGTCACGAACGTGTTCCCGCAGGATCTCGAGGTCGTACGGCTGCGCGCTACCGGCGTAGTAGAGCGACCCGCGCGGCGACGCGATGTGTGCCTCCAACATCGGACGTCCTCCCAGGGTTGGTGCGAAACGGAGACCTGACTACGAGCTCGTCGTCTACAGATGACGCTCGCAAGGAACAACCTGGGAATTGTGCTTCGCCCCTTCAGGTGAGCCGCGCCTGACGGATCACTGAGGTGGTGATGCACCCCTGAGCGGTTGGCTCAGTCCTGCAGGCGCACCACGTTCGCTTTGTCTTGCGTGCCGCTCAGCGGGATTGCCTGATCGAATCCGTAGAGCGGGAACACCAGGCTGCCCGCATTGCCGCTCCAGGCCGCACAGCTGAACGGATTGCCGCGCCGGCTGGCGTTGCCGGTACCGCCCTGGCGCATGTTGGTGACGATCGCCG
>JBDSJB010000619.1:0-2701 GCA_039917665.1 Binatia bacterium | reverse complement strand
TGCCGCCGAGCCGGTTGGCGCCGTGCATCCCCGCCGTGCACTCCCCCGCGCCGAAGAGGCCGGGGACGACCGTCATCTGCGAGTCCGAGTCGACCTTGATGCCGCCCATGAAGTAATGGAGCGTCGGTCCGACCTCCATCGCCTCCTTGGTGATGTCGACCTCGGCGAGCTCCATGAACTGGTGATACATCGACGGGAGCTTCCGCTTGATGACGTCGGCGGGGACGCGCGAGGCGATGTCGAGGAACACGCCGCCGTGCGGTGATCCGCGGCCAGCCTTCACCTCGGCGGTGATCGCGCGCGCAACCTCGTCGCGGGTCAGCAGCTCGGGTGGACGGCGCGCGGACTTGTCGCCCTTCAGCCAGCGGTCGGCTTCTTCGACGGAGTCGGCGGTCTCCGGCGCGAAGCGCTCGGAGATGTAGTTGAACATGAACCGCTCGCCCTTGTTGTTCTTGAGGATGCCGCCGTCGCCGCGCACACCTTCGGTGACGAGGATCCCGCGCACCGAGAGCGGCCACACCATGCCGGTCGGATGGAACTGCGTGAACTCGAGGTCCATCAGCTCGGCACCCGCGTCGTAGGCCATCGCGGTGCCGTCGCCGGTGTACTCCCACGAGTTCGACGTGACCGGCCATGCCTTGCCGCCGCCGCCCGTGCAGAGGATCACGGCCTTGCAGCGGAAGATCACGAAGCGGCCGGTCTCGCGCCAGTAGCCGAGCAAGCCCGCGACGCGGTCGCCGTCCTTCAGGATCTCGAGCGCGGTGCACTCCATGTGGAAGTCGATGCCGGAGTGCACGCCGTGGTCTTGCAACGTTCGGATGAGCTCGAGGCCGGTGCGGTCGCCGACGTGGGCGAGGCGCGGATAGCGGTGGCCACCGAAGTTCCGCTGCGAGATCAAGCCTTCCTTGGTGCGATCGAAGACCGCGCCCCACTCTTCCAGCTCGTGTACGCGATCGGGCGCGTTCCGGGCGTGCAGCTCGGCCATGCGCCAGTCGTTCAGGAACTTGCCGCCCCGCATCGTGTCGCGGAAGTGGACCTTCCAGTTGTCGCGCCCGTCGACGTTGCCCATGGCGGCTGCCATGCCGCCTTCGGCCATGACGGTGTGGGCCTTGCCGAGCAGGCTCTTCGAGATGACACCGGTCGAGAGCTTCTGGGCGCTGCATTCGATGGCGGCGCGCAGGCCGGCGCCGCCGGCGCCCACCACCAACACGTCGTGATCGATGGTCTGGATCTCAGAGACGTCGAGCATGGATCAGAGGCCCCAGGTGTTGGGATCGTGGATCACGCCCATCGACAACAGTCGGATGTACACGTCGGTGATCATGACCCACACGAGGCTCAGCCAGGCGAACTCCTGGTGGAGCTCATTGAACCAGGTCGCTTTCTTCCACGCGCCGTATTTGAGCGTCATCTTGCCGCACGACATGCAGTCGGTGCGGCCGCCGATCATGTGACGGAAGGAATGGCAGCCGAAGCAGTAGGCGGCGAGCAGGACGGCGTTGATCGTCAGAATGATCGATCCGACGCCAACGCCGAAGTGGCCCTCGTTGAAGAACGAAACGAGGGCGTCATAGGACAGGAACACGACGAAGAGCAGCGCGAAATACATCGCGTAGCGGTGCAGGTTCTGGAAGATCAGCAGGAAGGTCTCACCTTTGTACGGACGGCTGCTGGCGAGCGGACCGACCGAGCAGCCGGGCGGCGAGCCCGCGACCGATCGGTAGTAGGCCTTCCGGTAGTAGTAGCAGGTGAAGCGAAAGCTGCCGGGGAAGATCAGGATGAGCACCGCCGGGGAGGCCGGGATGAACGACGGCCACCAGCTCGGCCACGCCCCGAACCACGAGTGGTGCATCGCCGCGGGGTCGGTCGTCCAGAGCAGCGGCGAGTAGAACGGCGAGAGATACGGCCCCCAGGCGTAATGCTCGCCCTGCAGCGCGGCCCAGGTCGTGTAGACGATGAAGGTGAGAAAGACGACGGCGGTCACGACCGGCAGCGGCATCCACGAGTCGGTTCGTTCCGTCGCACCGAAGCCTTCGGCGTGTCCGCCGACCGCGCGCGTGTGGGGGGCCATGGGGCGCGGACTATAAAGAAGCGGTCCCGGACCCGCAAGCGCGCGCGCCAGCTAATACTAGGAATTAGGACGGTTTACGGACCCTCGCCGCTCATCCCAGCGTCCCGATCTCTCGCCTCGCGAGGCACGGCTACGCCGGCAGGGCGTGCGCCGCGACCAACGCCGCAACTGCGTCCGGCACCTCGGCGGAGACGTCGTGTCCGGCGTCCGGAATCACGACGAAGCACGAGCGCCCGAGGCGCCCGGCGAGCCGCTGCTGCTCCGCGACCGGCAGCAAGACGTCGTCAGCGCCGGCAATGACGAGCACGTCGGCGCGAATGGCGTCGAGGTGTCCATCGACGTCGTGAGTCGCCGCGGCCGCGAGCAGCGTCAGCAGCCCGCGATGCGACGCGGGTCGCATGGACGCGCGCGCGCGAATGTCCGCGATCGCAGCGGGGTGCGTCGCGACGAAACGTTCGGACAACACGCGAACCGCGAGACATGCCTCGGCCGCACGCGCCGGCCGCACCATGCAGCGCGCGAAGTCGACCGCACGTCGCCAGCCGCCGGTGTGCAGCGCACGCCCCCGCGTCGGGGTGGACGCGAGGACGAGCCCCGCAACGCGGTCCGGGGCATCGAGCGCCAGCCACG
>JBDSJB010000618.1:0-4488 GCA_039917665.1 Binatia bacterium | reverse complement strand
CGGCGACCTCCAAGCTGAACCATCATTTCCCGTCGGTCATCATGTTCATGGTGAACAACGGACCGTTCGCGCCGGCAGCGCTGAAGAAGCGGCTCTTCGTCTCGTATCCGGACGACCTCCGCCCGTCACAGCTGGCGATGACGATGGCGCACGCCGGTACGGTCGTCGAATACATGATCCCCGTCGTGCTGCTGTCGACCGACGGCGGCTGGACCACGATCGCGGGTCTCGTGGCGATGACCTGCTTCCACGGCTTCATCGGCCTCAACAACCCGAGCGGCATGCCGATCGAGTGGAACATCCTGATGATCTACGGCGCGTGGTTCCTCTTCGGCGTCCACCACGACGCGAGCATCACGGCGATCGCGACGATGCCGTTCCTGGTCACGTTCCTCGCGTTCTGGCTGGTGTTCGTGCCGGCCTACGGCAACGTCGTGCCGGCGCGCGTCTCGTTCCTGCTCGCGATGCGCTACTACGCCGGCAATTGGGCCTACAACATCTGGCTCGTCCGGCGCGACGCGCTCCACAAGCTCGATCGGTTGACCAAGATGGCGGGCACGATGCGCGATCAGCTCGCGAGCTTGCTCCCGGATCCGCAGCAGGTCGACGTCGCGTGCTCGATGTCGCTCGCGCACCGCTTCCTCCACCTCGAAGGACGCCCACTGCTGGACGCCCTGCCGAAAGCGGTCGACGATATCGACGCCTACGAGTGGATGGACGGCGAGGTCTTCGGCGGCATGGTGCTCGGCTGGAACTTCGGCGACGGCCACCTGAACGACACGCAGCTGCTGCAAGCCGTGCAGGCGCAGTGCGGCTTCGCGGACGGCGAGGTGCGGGTGATCATGGTCGAGTCACAGCCGATCTTCGGCAAGACGATGCACTGGAAGATCGCGGACGCAGCACGCGGGGTCATCGCCGAGGGCGAGACGGCGATCGCGCCCATGCGCGACGCGACGCCATGGCCGACGGGGGCGTGCGCCGAGGCGCTCGGCGGGGCGCAGCGCGAGTCGGCCGAGACCGCGCGCTAGCCCGCCGCCCCGTCAGCGGACCGTCAGGACGACCTTGCCGAAGTTCTGGTTCGCCGCGATGTACTCGTGGGCGGCGGCCGCGTCGGCGATCGGGTAGACCTTGTCGACGATCGGCTTGCAGGTCCCGCTCGCGAAGAGCGGCATGACCTCGGCGCGGAAGGCGTCGGTGATGGCGATCTTCTCGGCGAGCGAGCGCGTGCGAAGCACGGAGCCGATCACGCGGAGACGGCGCGAGAGCAGGAGACCGAGATTGACGTCGGCCTTGGTGCCACCCATGAGGCCGATGATGACGAGGCGGCCGCGCGAGCGCAGCGCACCGACGTTGCCTTCGAGATACGAGCCGCCGATGCAGTCGAGAATGACGTCGACGCCCTTGCCGTCTGTCAGCGCGGCGATGCGCTCGGGGAAGCTCTCGGTCTTGTAGTTGATCGCGGCGGCGGCACCGAGCTCGCGGCAACGGGCGAGCTTGTCGTCACTGCCGGCGGTAGCGTACGCGACGGCGCCCCGCGCCTTCACGAGCTGGATGGCGGCCGTGCCGACACCGCTCGCCCCAGCGTGGATCAGCACGCGCTCGCCGGTCGCCAGGCCCGCTTCCTGCACGATGTTCACGAAGGCCGTGTAGAACGCTTCCGGGATCGCGGCCGCTTGGATGAAATCGAGCGCGGGCGGGATCGGCACCAGCATCGCCTCGTTGACGACGATCTGTTCAGCGTAGCCACCGCCGGCCAGCAAGCAGCAGACGCGATCGCCGACGCGCGCGCGCGTCACCTTGGCGCCAACGGCCGCGACGACGCCGGCGGCTTCGAGCCCGAGGATCTCCGACTCGCCGGGCGGCGGCGGATAGAAACCACGCCGTTGCAGCAGGTCGGCGCGATTGACGGCGGTCGCGTGCACATCCACTAGCACTTCGCTGGGGCCGGGGGCAGGCGACGGTACGTCGCCCCATGACAGATCGCCCGAGCCGTCGCTCGCGATGAGGATCGCCTTCATGCGTAGTGGCTCCGGCGCTTCAGCGCCTGCTCGAGCTCCAGGTAGAAGATGTCGATCTTCTCCACCTGATCGCCCTTCTTGCGAAACTTGTGGCCGCGCAGCGTCGACGCGAGGATGCCGAGGTCGGGACGGCTCGGGAAGTCACGCTTCTCGCGAATCTCGGTCGAGGCGAAGACCGTATCGCCGGCGAAGATCGGCGCCGTGTGCTTGCCCGTCACGTAGCGCACGTCGGCGAGCGCGTTATCGGCGATGTCGGCCGACGCGATGCCGAGGCAGAGATTGAACGGCAGGCCGCCGAACACGATGAGCTGGCCGCCGACGTACTTGTCGGGATTCTCCGTCACCATCCATTGATTGCAGTGCACCTGCGACGTGTTGTCGAGGATGCCCGTCAGCATGATGTGGTCGGTCGTGACGACGCGACCGCGCGTGTGCTCGTAGACGTCGCCAGCGATGAAGTCTTCGAAATACGTATCGGGACTGCTGAAGTGCGCGAGCTCTTTTCGCTTGGCGTCGTAGGGTGGGATCGTGAGCGCGGCTTCGATGTCGCGCGGCTTGGCCTCGCCGTCGGCGAGCTTCGCGTTCACGTCCTTCTTCCAGACCTGCACTTTACGCTGGAACGTGAGGACGACCTCACCGTGTTGATTGCGACCGGTCGTCTGCACGTGCACGACGCCGAGCGTCGGATCCTTCGACGAGCCTTTCACCCCGAGGACGAGCGTCTCGGCTTCGAGCGTGTCGCCGACGCACACCGGGACGCCGAAGCGCATGTCGATGTATTCGAGGTTGGCGCGCGCGTTTTCCGAGATGTCCTCGACGCTCTGGCTGAACACGACCGCCATCACGATGCCCGGCGGAACGACGAGATCGCGATAGCCGTAGGCCTGCGCGTAGCGCCGGCTCTTGGCGAGCGGGTTCGCGGTGATCGAGAAGTCGGTGAAGATCGCGAAGAGGCCTTCGGTGATCGTCTTGCCGCCCTTGTGGCGGAGCATCGCGCCGGGCTCGAAGTCTTCCAGGAAATGTCCGTGTTGCTTGCGAATGATGGCCATGGGTCGGTTTCTCTATTGTCCGCTCCCGCGAGCGTCAACTGCGCTTCCCCCCCGTTGGCGAGTCGTCTAGAGCAGTCCGCATGGCGAAGGAATTCGAGCTCACCGACGAGATGCGGTCGGCCATCGGCAACGAGTCGCCGGCCTGGACCTACGAAGTCACGACCACGAGCGTGCGCGCGTTTGCGCGCGGCGTCGGGTACACCGATCCGGTCTACTACGACGTCGATGCCGCCAAGCGCGCTGGCTATCGCAGCCTGCCGGCGCCACCAACCTATCTGGGGACGCCGATCTTCATTCCCGGCCGCTCGCACGACATCTTCACCGTACCAACCGAGGGCCAACCGTCCGCGAAGCACGGCTTGAAAGGCCTCCTCGACGGCGGCACCGAGACCGACTACTTCGGCGACATCTGCGCCGGCGACACGCTCAGCGTCGTGAACCGCCTCGAGAACCTCGATGTTCGCGAGAGCCAAGCGCTCGGCAAGATGCTGATCACGACGCAGAAGACGACGTTCACCAATCAAGACGGCAAGGTCGTCGCCATCCAAACCGGCCAAGCGATCTACTACTAGTTCGGAGACGACGATGGGACTCTCGTGGTCGGCAATCAACGAAGGTGACGCAATTCCCCCGCTGAAAAAGAAGCCAGGCGTGACGCAGCTGGTGCAGTACTCGGCGGGCTCGGGCGACTTCAATCCGCTGCACCACGACTTTCAGTTTCCGCAGTCGAAGCAGCTCGGGTCGATCATCGTGCACGGCCGCTTCAAGTACGCCGCGCTCGGCGAGCTCGTATCGAACTGGCTCGGCCACGCCGGCCGCATCACAAAGATCTCCTGCCAGTACCGCGGGATGGATTTTCCCGATCGCGAGTTCGTGTGCCGCGGCACCGTCACACGCAAATGGGAAGAGAACGGCGAGAAGCGCGTCGCGATCGAAGTGTGGACCGAAAGCGAGGAAGGGAAAAAGACCACACCCGGCGAGGCGGTCGTGGTGTTGCGAAGCTGAGCGTGGAGGCCGAATTCACTTCGGGCTCCGCGGGCCATCGGAGCAGCGCGCGAGCGCACGGGGGCGAAATCTACAACCCGATGCCGTCGGCGACGATCTCGCGATTCCAGGCGGCGTCGCCGAACATGACCTCACTCGACATCGCGCGCTTGTAATAGATGTGGAGGTCGTGCTCCCAGGTGAAGCCGATGCCGCCGTGGAGCTGGATGGCTTTGGCCGTCACATGACGATACGCGTCGCCGGCGGTGGCCTTGGCGATGGCGGCGGCGACGGCCGCGTCGTCGTTCCGTTCCGCCAACGCCCACGCGGCGTAGGTCACCGCGGCCTTGGCGCACTCGACCGCGACCATCATGTCGGCGCACGCATGCTGCACCGCTTGGAAGGCGCCGATCGCCTGCCCGAATTGCTGCCGCGTC
>JBDSJB010000617.1:0-2503 GCA_039917665.1 Binatia bacterium | reverse complement strand
TTCGCCATCAGCATGCCGCCCTGAAACGTGCAGAGATCGACGAACGCTTCGGTGTCGTTCAGTTGCTCCGCGAGCTGACGCGCGCGAATCCCGGCGCGCTCGGCCTCGTCGAGGCCGGCGACGCCGTAGATGACGGCCATGCGGCAGAGACCGTACGCCGCTTGCAAACCCTGGCGCTGAAGCTCGACGTCGCTCCCGTTCGTCTGCAACAGACCTTCCGTGATCTCGAACGCGTCGCGATAGAACCCGACCGCAGCACGAAACGACGGAATGCGCTCGGCCTCGCGCGCGGCCGCGAGCAGGACGCCGACGGCGTGCTCACGATCGTCGCTCCGCGCGAAGTGGTGCGCGAGCAGCGCCGAGCGCTCGGCACTCGGCTCACCGGGAAGGGCCTCGAGCAGATGCCCGATCCGGGCGTGCAACCCGCGGCGCTGGCGCAGGAGAAGCCCTTCGTACGCGACTTCCTGGGTCAGGCTCTCGCCGAAGCGCAGCTCATCCGGGCCGACGCCGGCACGACGAAGGACCCCGCGCTCCTCGAGCTCCGCGAGCGCTTCTTCGATGTCGAAGCCCTCGCCGGCGAGCAGCGCCACGAGATGCTCGCGCTGGAATTGGCGGCCGAGAACGGCGCCGACTTGCACGACGCGCTTCGCGCGCGGGTCGAGCCGATCGAGCCGCGCACCGATCAGCTCTTCGACGGTCCCCGGCATGCGGATGTCTTCGACCGGCCGCGTCACGCTCACCTGCCCGTCGCCGCGCAGCAGGTAGCCCTCCTCGATGAGGGTGCGCGTGATCTCTTCCGCGAAGAACGGATTGCCGTCGGCCTTCCGCACGAGGCGGCGCTCGAGCTCCCCGGGCAGCGCGCCGCCAGCGACGGCGCGAACGACGCCGATCGTGTCATCGTCCGACAGCGGCCCGAGCGTGAGCTGCGTGAAGGCGCCTTTGATCCGCCACGTCGGCTGATGCTCGGCGCGGTGACTGATGAGCACCATCAAGCGCGAGCGATGCGTCCGGCCGACGGCGATCGCCAACATTTCGCGGGAAGGATCGTCCATCCATTGGACGTCCTCGATGATCATCACGACCGGCGTCCGCGTGCTGACGCGGCCGACGAGATGCGCAACCGCCTGGAAGATCTGGCGCTTGATCTCGTCGTCGCTCGGCGCGCCCATGGCGGCTTTGCTGCGAAAGCCGAACACGTGGGACAGAACGGGATGCGCCGACGAGAGATCCGCGACGAGCGTGTCGAGGCGGCCGGCGATCTTGGCCCACGCCGCGGCTTCGTCGTCGGCGGCGCGGATGTCGAAATGCTGGCGCAGCATGGTGACCCACGGCGCGTACGGCACTCCCTGGGTCATGGCCGAGCAGCGCGCCTCGAAGAACGCCGCGGGAGCATCGGAGAGGCGGAGCTTCAGCTCGTGGATGAGACGCGACTTGCCGCTGCCGGCATCGCCGACGACGGTCGCGACTTGGGCCAAGGAGCCGCTCAGGCGGTCGAAGCAGGCCGAGAGCTGCGCCAGCTCTTCCTCGCGGCCGACGAGCGGCGTGAGACCACGCGCTTCGGCGATCGCCATGGGCGTCGTCGCCTCGAGCAGGCCACGCACCACGAACGCGCCGTCGGGCTCGGGTTTGCGCTCGAGCTCGACCTCCTCCACCGGCACGACGTCGAAGAAGCCACGGATCAGGCGATTGGTAGCGTCGCTGATGAGCACCATCCCCGGATCGGCGCCCGATTGCAGACGCTGCGACAGATTCGTCGTGTCGCCGATCGCCGTGTAGTCCATCTTGAGGTCACTACCGACGGTGCCGACGACCACCGGTCCGGTGTGGACGCCGATCCGCACGCGCAGCTCGATGCCACCGGCCTGGCGAAGCCGCGTGCTCGCGACCGCGAGCGCGTCACGGATCGCCAGTGCTGCGTATACCGCGCGATAGGGCGCGTCCTCATGCGCGACCGGCGCGCCGAACAACGCCATGACGCCGTCGCCGGCGAGTTGCGTGATGATGCCCTCGACCCGGTAGACCTCCTCGGAGACGATCGCGATGTACTGCTCGAGGAGATCGCGAAACTCTTCGGCGTCGATCTGCTCCGCGATCGACGTCGAGCCGACGAGATCGCAGAACATGACGGTGACGAGCTTCCGCTCGCCCGCGATCGTCCCCTGCGAGGCGCGAATCTTCGCGGCAAGCGCCGCTGGGATCTCCTGAACGACCGCAGCCGCCGGAGCAGCGGCTCCGGCCTTGATCTCACTCGGCGGCGCGCCCGACTCGGCCGGCGCCGGCGTTCCGCACTCGGGACAGAAGCGAAAGCCCGACTCGATCGTGCTGCCGCAATTGGAGCACGACCGCCCCACGCGGGTGCCGCAGGCATGGCAGAATTGTTTCCCGGGAAGCAGCTCGGCTTGGCAGGCGACGCAACGCAAGCCGCAACGCTGGTCGCGCTGCGCCGGAGAGTCAAGCCGCGGCGACGACGTCGAGGTGCTCGCGCTCTTCAGCCAAGGCGGCC
>JBDSJB010000616.1:0-4626 GCA_039917665.1 Binatia bacterium | reverse complement strand
TGTTCGCGTGGGCGTGCGCGCTGCTCACCGCGCTGATGGTGGCGCGCGTCGTCGTCGACCGGTTTCGCTGACCGGGTCGCGTCAGCCGGCGGCGACGAACGGGCCTCGAGAGCCCTGGGCCTCTCGGCACGCACATCCAAGCGTATCGCCTTGCCGTGCAGCTCGGACACGTTGTCGCCGGCGACGTATTGCGCGTAGGTCGGGACGCCCATCTCGGCGGCGAGCGCGTAGGGCCGATCTTGGCCCGGCCCGAGCCACGCGCCGCCGCGATCGATCCACGTGCCGTCCGGACGGGTCTCGGTCCACACCCGGAAGCCGATGCGATCGCGCGCCTCGAGCACGACGACGGATCTACCCGCCTGGTGCAGTCGCCACGCGGCGGTGAGACCCGAGTAGCCCGCACCGACGACGGCGACGTCGACCTCCGGAGGCGCCATACGTCGGGAGCCCCTCCATGAGTTGGGTGGCGACAGGAAAGCGTCGCGTGACGGCTCAGCCGGCGGCGACGATCAGGGTCGGCGTCGCGACGAGCGAGGTGGCAACGGCCGGAACCATGCTGGTCGCGACGCTCGGTGCGATCCGAGTGGCGGCGCTGGGCTCCAGACGGGTCGCCACGCTCGGGATCGCGCGGATCTCCCCGATGACGACGGTCGCCGAGCGCGGGGCGGGCGCGGTCGTGATCGGCGTGACCTTGAGGCGCGCGGTCTTGGTCGTGCCCTTGCCCTGGAGGGCAGCGGCAAAGTCGGCGATCGAACGGCCGTTGGCGGCCATCCAGCGGGCGAACGCGTCGCTCAGCGTGCCGAGCTCGTAGGCGTGATTTTTGGTGCAGGCGAAATGACCGGCAGGATCGAGGTTGCACAGGCGCGAGCTCGTGATCGGTGTACCGTCCGAGAAGCGTTCGTCCCCGTGGATTTCGCCCCGGACCGCGAGCGGCTTCGCGCCGTCCAGCCCAACCAACGACCATTTCTCCAACCTCGCCATGCGCTCCTCCTGAACTCTTCACACTGCAGGCGTTCAGTCGGGGTGGAACGGTGTTCAATGAGGATGAATGTGTTGGCGCGAGGAAATTCCGCTGGTTAGGAGCTAGCGGCCGAGATCCCAGGTGATGGGCAGCCGCGGATCTGGGCTGTAGACGCAAAAGAGCCCAGTCCGGACGGCCGCCGCGAGGTGCTCGCCGAGGGCGGGACTCTCGGCGGCGATCTTCTTGATGGCCGAGCTGATGCTGCGCGTGACGTTGAGACGCGCCCGCTCGGCCGCCGACCCAGCGCGCCGGCTCCGGCCGCCGAGCCCGACCGCCCGAGAAAGCTCCTTGGTGAGGACCTCGATCTCGGCCTCGGCGCGGGCCGCGCGTCCTTCGTCGCCGAAGCTCGTCGCCTCTTCGAGCTCGTCGTTCAGAGCGACGAGCCGTTCCTTGTAGGCGGCGCGCGCCTCGGCATCGAGCACTTCGCCGGCATCGCCGAGGTCGCCCGCGACGAGCCCCTCCTCGGCGATCTCGCGACCGCCGGGTCCTTTGCTGCCGGGTGCGGCGGTGGCGCCGCCGAGGTCGAGCGCGTGCATCTCTTGGCCCGGATGGCGGAGCAGGGTTGCGAGATAGCCGAAGCCCTTCACGTCCTTCAGGCGGAAGGAATCGCTGCCGTACGCGACGACCCAATCCTCTCCGTCGCGTCGGAGCCCGGCCGCGACGCGTGTGGCCAGCGGCGCCTCGGCGCGACCGCCGTGTCGCTGACCGAGTTGCTGCGCGAGCAGGCGGAGGCGCGGCATGTCGAGCTCGTCGGCCGTCTTGCTCGCGGCGTCGAGCAACGCGGCGGCGCGCGCGCCGTCGCCACGCGCGAAGAGGAGGCGCGCCAGATCGTAACGCGTGTAGGCGACGTACGGACGCGCGGCGATCCCCGTGTTCATCGCGAGGGCATCGTCGTAGTAGCGCTCGGCTTCCGCGTGCCGACCGAGCGTCTCGGCAAGGAGGCCGAGATAGCGCGCCGCCGAGCCGTAGCAGGCCGCCGAAGGTCCGACCATCACGACACGGGCGGCGAATGGGGCGAGCAACGGAAGCAGGAGCTCGGCCCAGCGCGTTTCGCCGAGGTGATGTGCCAGCTCCGCCAAGAGCGTGAGCGCCGGGATGTAATTCCCGTCGCGCGGCAGGCTCGCGAAATCCTCGGCGGCGAGCGGGGCGATCAGCGTCCGGGCCCAGGCGTCGAGGCCCTGCTCGGCGCGCACGACCGCGAGGCCGCAGCGCCAGATCGGCATCGCCGGATAGTGGCGTGCGAGGGCTTTGAACGGCGCATCGAGCTCCGCGAGCCGACGGTACTCCCGAGTGACGACGAAGCTCTGGATCATGTAGCACTGCCCGCGCGGCGAGGCGTAGCCGTCGGCCTTCACGGCCATGAGCGTGGCCGCGAGATGGCCGCCTTCGGCGAAGTGTCCGGCGAGCAGCACGCGCATCGTGCGGGTCAGGCGCGCGTGCCATCGGTAAGTCGGCAGGCGCACGTCCTCGGCGCGGCGGGAATAGACGTCGAGCTCGCGATCCATCGCGGTGATGTCGCCGTTTTCGAGGAGATCGAGCAGGCGCCAGCGCTGCATCTCGAAACCGAGCTGCGGGTCGGCGAGATGCCCGGCGAGCTCGAGGCCCTCCGCGCTGATGGCGAGCCGCGCCTCGACGTCGCCCGGGCCCCACAGCATGAAGTGTCGGTTGATGAGCGCGATCACGATGGCGGTCGGATCGCCGAGGCGGCGGGCCATCGCGACGGCGCGCTCGCTGAGCTCGGCGCGCTCTTCCTCGGCGCGGGTGAAGTAGAGCGCCATCGCGAGGCGCGCCATGACGGCGGCCGCGAGCGGATCGTCGCCGTCACCGAGCCCGCGGAGCGCTTCGCGGAGGAACGCGATCAGGGTTTGGTCGGGCGTGCCGGTTTCGGCGTTGAGCCGGCCGATGCCGAGCGCGGCGCGGGCGAACATATGGGCGGCGCCGAGCGCCCGCGCGCTGCGGAGCGCGCGCTCGAGGGTCTCGTTGGCTTTCTCGAGATCGCCCGCCCGCCACGCGGCGTCGCCGAGCGACAGGTGCAGCCTCAGGCGCTCGTCGTCGTCGGCCGGACGAAGCGCGAGTGCTTCCAGCGCGCGCTCGAAGTGGCGGACCGCGTCCTCGTAGCCGAGGAGCGTCAACGCCTGCATGCCGGCGCGGCGCGCGTACGCCACCGCGTTGTCGGCCTCACCCACGGCGGCCGCGTGGAAGAAATGCCGCGCCAGCTCGGCGAGCGGCGGCTCGTGCGCGTCGCGATGCAGCGCTTCGAGCGCCAGCGCAGCGCGGCGGTGCAGCTCGGCGCGTCGCATGGCGGTGAGATCCCCGTAGAGCGTCTCGCGGATCAGCACGTGGACGAAGCGGTAGCGACCGACGCTGTCCGGGATCTCGTTCACGAGCCCGGCGGCGTGCGCCCGCTCGAGACGTTCGAGCACGCGGTCGGCAGGCAGCGCGCACGCGAGCTGGAGCGTTGCGAGATCGAACTCGCGTCCGAGCACGGCGGCAATGGCGAGCAGCGTCCGATCGTCCTCCGAGAGCGGACGGAGGTGGCGGCGAATGACCTCACGCACCTCGTCGGGAAGTTTCGTCGCGGCGTCGAGATGCTCCTCGTCGAGGGAGCCTTCGAGGCGGAGCATGCGCACCATCTCGTCGAGGAAGAACGGATTGCCTTCGGTCACCCGCAGGAGCTCGGCGACCAACGAGGTCCGGGGCGTGATCGCGGCGGCCTGACGGAGAAAGTCGTCGACCTCGTCGTGGCCGAAGCCGGTGAGGGTGACGCGGTGGCCGACGCGCGCGATCTCGCCGAGCCCGCGCGCCATGCGCCGCATCTCGAGCTCGCGATAGGTGCCCACGATGAGAAGCCGGCTGCGGCGGATCTCGGGGGCGACGAACCCGAGCAGCATCATGGACGCCTCGTCCGCCCAGTGCAGATCGTCGAGGACCAGGACGAGCGGTGCGTGCTCGCTGATGCGCCGGAAAAACGTGGCGACGCCGTCGAAGAGCTGAAAGCGCGCCTGCTCGTGGTCGCCGCCGGCGCTCGCTACGACGTCGGGCAGCCGCTCCCGGAGCGCCGGCACGATCCGCGCGAGGTCGGCGGCGGCGGGTCCGAGCGCCGTCCGCAGCGCGGCCGCGTCGGCGCGCTCGATGTAACCCCGCAGCGCTTGCACCCACGGCCAGTACGCCGGCGCGCCTTCGTGCTCGGGGCAGCGTCCCCACAGGACGCGGTCGGCGGGCAGCGCGGCGCGGGCCAACAGCTCCTCGACGGTGCGCGTCTTGCCGATCCCGGGCTCGCCGACGAGCGTCACGAGCGAGCCGTGGCCGCTGAGCGCGTCGTCGAGACGGGTGGCGAGCGTCGTCAGCTCTTCGTCGCGGCCGACGAAGATCCGAGCGGGAGAGGCGGGGGGCGGAGAGGCTGGCACAGCGGTCACTCGTTTTGCGTGGACACCCCCGTCACTGCAAGACGCTGGCGGTGCCGACGGTCGCGATGGTGCCGTCCGCTTTCTCGCACCAGACGTCGAGGTGCAAGCGCTGCTTGGCACCCTCGGCGACCGTCTCGCGGATCTTGCCGCGCGCCGTCAGCACGTCGTTCACCCAGACCACGTTGACGAGCCGGACGT
>JBDSJB010000615.1:0-4833 GCA_039917665.1 Binatia bacterium | reverse complement strand
CCACGTCGAGTCCGGCCGCCTCGAGCTGCGCGGCGAGGAGGCGATTGGCGGGATGAGTGGCGGTGTAGGTTCCGAAGAGGACCGCGCGGATCATCGCGGCCGGCGGTCCGCCCGCCATCGCTGCGGTGGCGCAGCGTCATCGGTCGGCGGCGCTTCCGGGCGCCGAGCGTCCGGACCGGCACCGACGAACAGCTCGAGCCGCCGCATGCGCAGGAGGATCTCCTCCGACAGCTGGCGATTGCGGCCGACCAGGTCCGCGAGCACGCCGAAGAGCCAGGTCACGACGCCCGTCACGAGCAGCGCGCCCGCCAGGATCAACGATTGAACGTGACCGGCACCGCCGTCGTGCAGGTACTCCCAGAGAAAGCGCAGCCCGATCAGGCTCGCGCCGAGAATCGGGACGCTGCCGAGCAGGAAGAAAACCTTGAACGGCTCGTAGAAGGCGTACATGCGGAAGAGCGTCGCCGCCGAGCGGCGCACGTAGTGCGACGTGCCCGAGAAGAGCCGCGATGGCCGCACGGTGGGTCGCGCCCGCACGGGCACGTGCGCGATCGCGATCTGCTTCTTGCCCGCCTGGATGATCGTTTCGAGCGTGTAGGTGAAATCGGAGAGCACGTTCAGCTTGAGCGCCGCGCTCCGGCTGACGGCGCGAAAGCCGCTCGTCGCGTCGGGGATCTCGGTGCCGGAGAGTTGGCGCACCGCCCAGCTGCCGAGGCCCTGCAGCACGCGCTTGGCCGGGCTGAAGTGCTCGAGCCGCGTCGCATCGCGATCGCCGATCACCATGTCGGCTTCGCCGCGCAGGATCGGCTGGACCAAGGCCTCGATGTCGCGCGCGTCGTACTGATTGTCAGCGTCGGTGTTGACGATCACGTCGGCGCCGCGTTGCAGGGCGTGGTCGAGTCCGGCCGCGTACGCGCGCGCGAGACCCTGATGATTCGGAAAACGCACCACCTCGTGGACGCCGTGCGCGAGCGCGACCTCGGCGGTCGCATCGGTGCTGCCGTCATCGACGATGATCACTTCGATCTCGTCGATGCCGCGAACCTGGCGCGGCAGGGCCGCGAGCGTCTGGGGGAGCGATTCCTCCTCGTCCAGACAGGGGATCTGAATGACCAGCTTCATGGTCGACTTCCGATCATTGAAGGTGACACAGGGTCTGTAAAGGTGTCAAAGCGGGTTTTTCGCGGCACCGTCACACCGCGTTCGACCAGAGGGCGAGCAGCGCGGGCAGCGCGGTCAGGTCCTGCAGCACCCAGGTCGCGCCGGCACCGAACAGGCGTTCCTCACTGCCCTCCCCGCCGAGCACACCGACGGTCAGGATGTCCGCGGCCGCAGCCGCGCGAACGTCGTTCGGGCTGTCTCCAATCGCGAGCGCCGACCCGGGCGCAATGGCGAAGCGCCGCAGCACTTCGCAGTGCATGTTCGGCGCCGGCTTCGGCGGAAAGAGCGGCGACCGTCCGAGGATGGCGGTGAACCGTTCCAGGGCGCCGAGCCGCTCGAGCGAGGCGCGGATCGGCGCTTCGCCGTTGGCGCTCACGATCGCGAGCCCGAAGTCGCGCTCCGCGGCGAGATCGAGGAGCGCGGGCACGCCGGGAAGCCAGCTCGCGCGTCCGGCGCCGCCGTGCTCGAAGCGGTCGAGCGCGGCGAGGGCGTGATCACGCACGACGTCGGCCTCCGCCCGCGACGTCCGGACCGCGAGCGCCTCGTCGAGCGCGGCAAAGAGCCCGAAGGCGTAGGTCTTCTTCGCCAGGCGGTCGGGCGAGACGCCGGCGGATTCGTAGAGCCCGACGACCTCGGCACGCGCGCCCTGCCAATCGACCCAGCGTCCGAAGTCCGTGAGCGTGTGATCGAAGTCGAAGATCAAGGCTCGCAGCGACTGCGGCTCGGGCGTGCTCATGCCGCACGGCTCCGTCCGAGCGTCGCGAGCAGATCCTCATGCAGCTCGAACCAGATCTGATGCAGCGAGTCGACGCGCGGGCTCGCGACGAAACGCGCGTCGCCGGTCGCGATCGCGCCCGCCGCCACCGCGAGGCGGCCGGCATACGGCGCGAAGCGCGGCGCGATGGCGCCAATCACCGCAGCGACGCCCCCGGCGGTCGTCGCGGCGGCCAGGACGCCGTCACGCGCCTCGCCTTTGCGCACGTCGTCGGCGAGCTGCCACGCCGTGATCGCGCGCTTCAGCTCGCGATCGGCCACGACGAACGCGTCATAGACCTCGGCGATCTTGCCAGCGTCGTGCCGCTCGCTCGCGAGCAACAGCACGAGGCGCGCCCGCCCCTGGTCGGTGAGCGTCACCGCGGCACCCGAGCTCGGTGACGCCGCGGACGCGACGGTCTCCGCCGCCCGCAACGCGGCGAGCGTCGCCGTCGCTGTGCCCTCGTCGACGCCCGCGGTCCGCGCCACCGCGACCGCGTCGGCACGGCCATGCACGCGCACGGCCATCAACACCGCGAGCTCGTGCGCCCCATCCATGGGGCCGTTGTCACGTCAGCCACGCGCACTGTCAATCGCGGTCGGTAGATAGGGCCACATCCACCATTGATCGGGAAAATCGCCGATGAACGGGGCGAGGGCGTGCAGCACCGCGGGTAGATCGACCTCGCCCGGCGCGAGCCGCGGGCCTGGGCGCACGGCAAAGCCGCGCGGCTCGCGCGTGATCGCCAGCGTCTGGACCGCGCTTCCCGCGATTCGCACCAACGTCGAAAGGCCGGACGCGAGGCGCACCGTTTCCCCGAACAACGTGCACGCGGCGGAGCGGCCGACGGCATCACCCGGCACGTCGGCCAGCAGATAGAGCGGCTTCCCGGCGCGCAGATGCGCGCGCACGCCGAGCATCGACGTCGCATCCGTCTTGAAGAACGGCCGCCCGGCCGTAGCCTCGACCCACGCGACCTTGCCTTCGGCGAAGCGCCGCTTGTCCGCGGGCATCGGATTGTCGGGATCGATCGCCCGCGCGATCAACGCCAGGTCGGGTGCGAAACGGCGGCACAGATGAAGATAGCCGAGGACGGGACTCCCGAGATGCAGACCCGCATAGATCATCGAGCCCGTCGGCGTCGGCAAGGCGACCTCGGCGTCGAACGCGTCGGCGAGCGCGTCGGGGTGCCGCATGAAAAACGCCGCGTCGGCCTCCTCGCGGGCCTCCGACCAGAGACACTGCCAGTGCAGCCGGCTCGCACGCACCGAGGAAACACCCAGCCAACCTTGGATGCGACGGCACGCGGCTACGCGCCGCGCCCGATCCCGCCCCCACTCGATCGTCGCCACCAGGGTCGCATAGGTGGCGCCGCGCCCGAGACTGCGTGCCGCCGCCGGCAACAAGCGCGCATACCGCCACTGGTCCCAAGTCACACGGCCGGCCACCTAGCGGGTACCGGGTGCGCGACGCCATCGCCGGCGCGCGTTGCTCACTTCTCGACCTTGCGGGCTCCCGAGCGCTCGCGCATGACCTCGCTCGTGCGCGTCATCTCGGCGTGCTCGCCGCGCGCGAGGGCCGCGCTGAAATGGGCGGCGACGGCGCGCATCGCCGCCGCCTCGGCGGGATCGAGCGCGCCCGCGATGTCAGCCAGCGTCTGCATGGCGCCGGCGATCGCGCGCGTCGCAGCCGGCACGTCACCCGCGGCGCGGAGCGCGAGCGCGCGCGTCAGACCCTCACGGACGGCGCCGAGGCGCGGCGCCGACGCCGGCCCGACCACGACCTTCAGCTCGTCGAGACGGGTGAGCAGCATTTCCAGAACGGGCGGAGCTTCGAGTTCGTGTGCCATGTGCTATCAGCCGCCCATGCCACTTTTCGTGATGATCGGCCACGACGCCCCGGACTCGAAGGAGAAGCGTCCACTCCACCGTCCGGCCCATCTCGCCCACCTCGAGCCGCTATCACGCGCGGGCCGCGTGCCGCTCGCGGGCCCGTTCACCGACGGCAGCGGCAGCATGATCGTCCTCGAAGCCGAGTCGCTCGGCGCCGCATGGGCGATCGTGTCGCGCGATCCGTTCGTGGTGAACGGCATCTACAACCGGGTCGAGCTGAAACCGTTCTTGCAGGTCTTTCCGGCGAGCCAATAGCGCTCGGCCTCGACTGTGAGGTCGGCGATCAACCGGTCGACCTCGGCGCGGCCGAGCTCGTCGGAGCGCCACTCGCGCACGTGCGGGAGCGGATAGTCGAAGCACACCCCGTCGAGCTCCCACGCGAGAAACGCCAGCAAATCGTCGCGGGCTTCCGGCGACGCTGCGATCTCGTTCAGCGGGACGACGCGCACGCCGCGCCCACGGCGGAATTCGTCCCAGTCGGCGTAGAAATCCTCGTCGGCCTGCTCCCCGTTCTCGATCTGGAAGAGCGAGGCGGTGGCGTACGCGACGGCGCGCGGCAGCGAAAGGCCGAGGGTCGCGGCAGGATCGCAGAGGTAGCAGAGCGTCGGGTCGTGGTGCGTCTCGGCCTCGCTCACGCGTTCGTCGATCAGGAACGCCTCGGTGTACTCGATCGCCTCCCACGCTCGCCGAAAGCGCGGCCGTTCGAGAATCGTCGTCGCGGCGAGCCGTGCGTCGCCGAGCTCGACGCGCGCGCGCTTGGTGGCGATCTCGTCCCCGAGCCGCACGGCGCGCAGCCACTGACGACGCCAGGCCTGGAACGTGCCGACCACGGCGGCCGCATCACCGTCGGGAGCAGCGCCGGCCCAGACCGGCGGCTGCAGCGTCGCGATCGGCGCTGGGGGACGTCTACTCATTCTGGCCGTCGGGCGCGCGGCGAATCGGCCCGTCGGCGATGGGTCGCTGCGGCGCGAGCGGAAGCTTGCTCGGCGGGTTGGCCATGGCGGGCTCGTCGACGACGTCCGCCAG
>JBDSJB010000614.1:0-20583 GCA_039917665.1 Binatia bacterium | reverse complement strand
GCCGTCTATTTGGCCCCGCCCGGCTACGGAGAGATGTTCGCGGCCCTCGGCTTCGGCGCTCTTGTCGACGCCGCGCGCGCGGGACGATCGCGCCTTGACCTCGCCGCCGAGATCCCGGACGCGATGGCCGACGCGGTCGGCGCGATCGGCGACCGCGCGACGATCGAGGCGCGCATCGCCGCGTACCACGACGCCGGCGCCGACGACGTGGCGCTCGTGCCGTCGACGGCGGAAGATCCCGGCGGGGCCGCCGTGCTGTCGGCGCTCGCGCCGGCCACGTCGCGCTGAACGATCTCTTCTGGCGCCGCTAGGCGCCCAGCTTGTACTTGATCGGCATCTTCTTCGGCCCGCCGACGAACGTCGTCGCCATCGACTCCGTGTCCCCCGTGAGCTCGATGTGCTCGAGACGCGGCAGGAGCTCGCGGAAGAAGGCTTCCAGCTCCATGCGCGCGAGGTGGGCGCCGAGACAGAAGTGGACGCCGATGCCGAACGCCAGGTGCTCGTCGGCGTTCTTGCGGTCGATGTCGAAGCGCATCGGGTCCGGGAAGACGGTCTCGTCGCGGTTCGCCGACAGATACGACATCAGCAGCCAATCGCCGGCCTTCAGATCGACGTCGCCGAGCCGATAGTCGCCCTGCGCCTGGCGCATGAAGTGGCGGACCGGCGTCACCCACCGGATGATCTCGTTCACCGCGTTGGGAATCTTGGACGGGTCGTCCTTCAGCGCCTGCATCTGCTCGGGATTGCGGATCAGGGCTTCGAGGCCGCCCGCGACCGAGCTCGATGTGGTGTCGTGGCCGGCGGTCGCGATGATCGAATAGTAGCCGGCGGTTTCGAGGTCGCCGAGCGGCTGGCCGTCGATCGTGCCGTTCGCGACGGTCGACGCGATGTCGGACGTCGGATGCGCGCGCCGATCCATGGTGATGCCGTGGAAGTACCTCGCCATCTCTTGCAGGGCCTGCATGAAGACCTGCACCGGATCGACACCCTCGACGCCGCCGACGTCGGGATCTTCGCCGCCGAAGATCTTCTGCGTGAGCCCGAGCATGCGAGGCTCGTCGGTCTCGGGAACGCCGAGGATGCTGAGGATCACGTGCAACGGATAGTAGAGCGCGATGTCGCGAACGAAGTCGCACTGGCCGTCGTGCTCCAGCATGCGGTCGACGAAGCGCTTGGCGAGCACCGGTAGCTTGGCCCCGACCTCCTTCCGGAGGTTCGCCGGCTTGAACCAGTCGTTGGTCACCAGGCGGTAGGCCCGGTGCTCGGCGCCGTCCATGTGGATGAGCGTCTTGATGTCGATGCCGATGGCGCGGCTCTTCTCGATCTCGGCGCGCGGCAGCAGCACCGAGTCACGCGTGTTCCAGAAGAGCGTGTGGTTGCGTTCGATCTCGGCGAGATGGGCGTGGCGCGTGACGGGGCGGAACCGGACGTAGCCTTCGACGTCGACCAGCGGCAGGGGGTCGCTCTGGCGCAGGCGCGCCGCAGCCGCATGCCAGAAATCGAGGTCGGCGTACGCGGTACGATCGACGAAGATGCGCGCGTCGCCGAGGCGGCGCAGATCGGAAGGAGCCAGGGCTTCGAACACACCCCACCATAGAGCGCGCCGCCGAGAAGATCGATGGGGTGCTACCCGCTCATGGCGCGCATTGCGAGCACGCGACGCACACCTGCAGCGGTCCGCACCCGAGCGTTGGGAGCTCGCACACCTCCGCTCCCTCGATGACGCCGTCACCGCAGACGGGCGGCTGACATTGGCAAGTCGGCAAGCAGCTGCCGGGACAGGCTGCGTCGGAGGCAGGCGTGCCGGGAGGAGTGCCGCCGGGATCGCACGCCTCGCCGCTGGCAAGGAACCCGTCACCGCAGATGGCCGGGCACTGACACTCGCCGGCGCCATTGGGAGGATTGCAGAGCGTCGGGCAAGCGGCATCGGCCGCGCCGTCACACTGCTCGCCGAACTCGATCGCGCCGTTGCCGCAGGTCGCGTTGCAAATGCAGCTGGTGACGTCGCACGAGCCGGGGCAGTTGGCGTCGTCGGCGCCGTCGCACTGCTCGGCGAGGCGATTCACGCTGCCGTCGCCGCAGTAGCGCACGGTGACATTGTGGGGCAGCTTGATGCCCGCGGGTCCCGGCAAGCCGGCCACTTGATTGATCGCCGCACTCGAGGTCGCCGGGACGAAAAAGGTGCCGGCGATGACGTTGGTGGTGAGCCCCGGCACGCCGATGCGCCTGATCGGGTCGAGGAAGCAGCGCTGCTGGCTGGTCACGCAGGGTCCGACGCCGGGCGGACACGGTTGGGCCGACGAGCAGCTGATCTGCGACGCGCCGGCGCAGGTCTGACTGATCGGGCCGGCGGGACAGAACCCCTCGCCGACGTCCTCCCCGACGATCTGGCGACACAGGGGCTTGCATGCACCCGCGGGCGCGCCCGGACAGTCGCCGTCGTTGTTGCACGACTGGGCCTCGTTGCTGCCGCCGTCACAGGCGTTCAGGCAGCTGCTCGGCTGCGTCTGACCCGGGCCCCAGCACGAGTATCCTTGGAAACCGTTGCCGGTGCAGGGCGTGTTCGACGGGAACACCGCGGTGTCGGTGGTCGCCGGGCGGAGCGAGAGATCGAGGCCGCCGTTGGTGACCTCGGCGCCGGTCGGCTGGCAGGCATTCGAGGTCGGACCGAACGGGCCGGTTCCTTCGACGGTGCAGTTGACCAGGGGATTGCTGCTGCACGTGCCCGGATCGCCGAGCTGGCAGTCGTTGGGATTCGACTGCCCGCAGTCGCAATACGGACACGGGAAGCTGACGTCGGTGCCGAGGAAGACCGTGACGCTCGCCGGCAACTCGAAGGCCATGTCGCCCGTGACGGCGTTGAACGTGCCGGTGATGTCGGCGCTGAAGCGCGGGATGGCGCACGCCGGAACCCCGCCCGACGAGAGCCCGAGCGGCGGGCCGTAGGTGATCAGCTGACAGCTCTGACCGACGGCGCATTGAGAGCTCGCGGTGCAATTGCGGCTCGGATCGCCCGAGCAATAGGAGCCGACGTTGGCGAAGAAGGTGCAGACCGGGTCGCCGGGCGGCTGGCAGCCGCCGATCTCGCCCGGAATGGTCGCGCCCACTTGCCACGGGAAGTCGTGCGCCGTGCCGGTCCAGCCGGCATCGAGGTCGGCGCCGGCCCGGATCACGAGCGTCACGCTCCCGATCGTCGGGCAGGTGCAGTCCGCCGCACATGCGCTCGGGCACGCGGCCGCGTCCGCGCCGTCACAGAGCTCGGACGATTCCCGGATGCCGTTCCCGCACGCCGCCGCGCAGGTACAATCCGCCCCGCAAGAGCCGGCACAGACGCCGGTGGCGGACCCGTCACACTGCTCGCCGACGTCGATGGCGCCGTCGCCGCAGAACGGGCCGCAGGTGCAGTCCCCTTGGCAGACTCCCGCGCAGGTCGGCGCATCGGATCCGTCGCACTCCTCGCCGTTCGCCCGGACCCCGTTGCCGCACGTGCTCACGGTGCAGTTGTGATCACAGCCGTCCCCGTCGACGGCGTTGCCGTCGTCGCAGGCTTCACCGGGATCGGTCACGCCGTTGCCGCAGAAGCTGCCGCACACGCAATCGGCCTGACAGGAGCCGGGGCAGGCGGCGTCGTCACTGCCGTCACATTGCTCCGGGGGAGTGGTCTGATCGTCGCCGCAGAGCGCGCTCGGACAGCGGCAATCGGGCTGACACTCCCCGGGACACGCCGAGTCGTTGTGGATGTCGCACTGCTCGTTCGCGTCGAGCGTCCCGTTGCCGCAGGTCGCGGGGCCGTAGAATTTGCGCAGCGGGACTACCACGGTCCCTGGACCGGGGAGACCGGTCACCGCGTTGATCGAATCACTTGCGACCGGGCCGATGCAGTAGGCGGCGGCGGCCTTGGCGAGGGAGCGCCCGCGCGTCCCGGTCCGGATGATCGCATTGAGGAAACATTGCCGCGGCTCGGCCAGACACACCTGATTCGAGACGCACCCGGGGCAATTCCCCGCCGGCGGCGGATTGCAATCCGCGTCGGAGCCGCACGAGCGGTAGGTTTCCACGTTGCACAAGCGGTCGATCGGGCCGGCTTCGCAGACCCCTTCGTTGGCGCCGTCGGTGTCGCTCGGGTTCGGCGAGCACACGCCGTCCTGGCAGGCATTCTGCCGGCTCGGCAATCCCGGCCGGTTGCAGAGACCACCCGCGCACTCCGAGCTTTGCGCACAGGGCGTTCCCTCGTTCGTACCGCCGAGACAACGGCGGCCGCCGCAGATGGCGCCGCCAGGGCAATCGGCGTTGGCGTTGCACGGCTCGGCGGCGGCAGTCGCGCAGGTGTTGCAGGCACATTCGGATCCGGGTTGCGCGTTACAGCGCGTCCCCTGGGTCAGGGTGGCGGTGCCCGTGGTTTCCTGGGGAATCCGAATGTCGAGGTTCCCGATGTTGGAAGCCGAGAACGGTGGGCAATCGAAGGTGACGGTCCCGAAGAGGTCGTGGGTCGCGGCGACGTCGCATGACTGGCCGTCGCGCACGCCACCGTTGCACGTGCCGCCCGCGATGCCGTCGCGGTAGACCGGGTCGCCGTCGCAGGTCGGACAGGGCCGCTCGAGCGCGAGCCCGTTGTAGACGGCGGACTCGACCCGCACCGAGGTGACGCTCTCCCCGGCATGAGGCCCCGTCAGCGCGACGTTGATGGTGCCGACCAGCGGCTGGGTGAATCGATTGATGATGCAGACCGGCGCGCCGCCCGACGAGACCGGCAGGATCGGGCCGTTGAAGCACTCGCAGGTTTCGCCACCCGCGCAGGAGGGCGCCGTCGGATCGCAGACGGCGCGCGAGCTCGAGTCGCGGACCGCGAGATCAATGCAACGACAGTTTTTCGGCAGCCCCGGGTACTGCAGATTGCCGGTGAGCGTGCACTGGCCGCACGTCGGCGATTGGAGATCGGTGTCGCAGCCGCTGAGTGCGCCGGCGCCGAACGGCGCATTGTTGGTGTAGGGGACGTCGTTCACGATGCCCGTCCATCCGGAATCGGAATCGAGACCCGGAAGGAATGCGAAGGAGGCGACCTCGGGCATGGGACTCGGCAGCGTGCAGGGGCACGTACAGTCGGCGGCACAGAGTCCCGGACATTGCGCCGCGCTCGCCCCGTCGCATTGCTCGCCGGGGTCGACCGAGCCGTCGCCACAGAAGGGTTGGCACGTGCAATCGGGGCGACAGAGTCCCGGACACATGGCGTCGGCGGCACCGTCACACTCCTCCGCACCCTCGAGCGCGCCATTGCCGCAGACCGCGGGCGTATCCCCGCCGCACTCCGGGGGATAGGCCGTCAGCCCGGGGACACCGAGCGCGTCGCTGCATCCGCTCGTGTAGTCCCCGACGCAATCGAGGCACGTGACGGCGTCCGACAACGCCCCGATCGGCGCCTGACACGACGACCCGCCGGGAGGCTGCACGGACGGGCATGTGTCCGAGAATCCGAACGTCGCGGGCGTGAGGTCGTCGCCGCCGCCGCAGGCGCGATCAGCGCCGCCGCACGCGGTACAGATCTTCGCCCGCATCTTGGCTTCCGCCTTGGCGACGGCGGTCGACGCCTTGGCGTCGGGGCACACGGCGATCGAGCCCTGCAGGCGGCCGTCCTCACACTTCCGCAGCGCCTTCCGCGCCAATCGAAACGCTTTGGCCGTTTCGCGGCCGATCGCCCGCTGACATTTCCGCACGGTGGAATCCGCGGTCGCGCTGGCGTCGTCGTACGCCAAGTCGATCACCCGGTCGGTGGCGACGGCGTTCACACACTGCAGGCAGGTCGCGACATCGTTGCAATCGGCCAGCGTGTTGCCGCAGGAGCCGCTGAGGCCGGGACAGGTGCCAAGGTCCCATCCGATCGACGTCAGGGAGTCGTTGTCCGCGCCCGTCGCGCAGTCGTGGTCGCGTCCGCCGCAGCGCTTGGCGATGGCGTTCTGCAATTTCGCCGCGGCCTTGGTGATCTTGGCGCTCGCGGTGGTGTCGGGACACGGCCCGACGATCTTGCCGATGAGAACGGCGTCCTCGCACCGCTGCAGCGCCGCGATCCGTTTGTCGGCGAGCTTGGCGGATGCCCGCATGATCTCGCGTCGGCACTGGAAGGTGTCCGCATGGACCGAGCCGACGGCCGTCATCAAGAAGCCGGTCGCGAGTCCGAGAACCAGCAGGCTACGCACGCGTGCAAGTGGAGTCATGGGGGCACCTTTCGTTTGTTCGAAGGGGGTTCACCGGGGCGCCAGGTCATCGACCCGCGCCGAGGCTCGCTCGTCGACCACTGTGCGAACAGCATCGGCGAGTCCAAAGCCTAGAGGGATCGAACGCACCAGCCCATCCCAGATAGGGGGTACTTTGCCAACGATGGTAAGGGAGAGTGGTCCGCGATTGCCGGGATCGCACCGCCCGGCGATCGGCATGCTCATCAGTCGGATTTCGCTTTGAAGCGATCGCCGAGGTTCTGCAGCGTCGAGGAGTATGTCGCCTGCCAACACGCGCCGTCACTGTTCACCAGCTGCACCGTGAGCGGCAGCGTGCCGAAGGGCAGGCTCGGCAGGCCGAGCGCCGCGCCCTCCCCCTTCACCTGGATCTGCGCTTGGCCGGCGACGCCGGACTTGAGGACGATCTGACGGATGCCGGTCGGCGTGAGGTCGCGGTCGACGTAGCGGAATCCCGTGCGGCTCGCGCGCCAACACGGACGGGGATGACGCGCGTTGCAGACGTCGCCGGCAGGAGCGGCGGCCGCCTGCACGAGGACGCCCAGTCCGTCGTAGACGCAGAGGCTATAGCCGGTGGTGGCGAGGGGATCGCCGAAGTCGGCGAGCGTGGTCGGGGCGCCGCGGCCCCACTTCCATTGCAGGCGATCCTTGGCATCGGGGCTGACGTTCCGCAGTTGCAGGATCGCGGCGCGGGGCGCGGTCGGCGCCCGGCAGCCGGTGGCGGCGACCACGCCGCACGTCGGCGCCGGGGCGATCACGTAGGTGTGGGTGCCGGGATTCACCGGCACGATCGCTCCGCCGGCGTTCGCGGTGCCGCCCGCGAGGACCACGCCGTCCTCGTAGACGACGCGTCCGGGCGGAAAGCCACCGTCGAGCGTCAGGAGCGCGGGGCCGTCCGCCGTGGTGGGGAGCGTCAGCGTCGCGCCCGGGTCGAGCGCCGCGCGCGCGAGGTCGAGGCGTGCCGACGCGATGTTGGTGAGGCGCACGTCGGCGCGATTGGCGACCGCGATTGCCGGCGTCGGTCCCCAGGTGCGGTTGTTCTCGCTGTAGGTGAAGGGCGGGACCGCCCCGGCGGTGGCGCCCGCGATGCTCGCGGGGTCGCCGAGGCCGAAGCCGTGTGACAGCACGTCGATCACGCCCTTGGCGGGGGGCGAGGCGCCCGGCGTGGCATCGGCGAGCACGATGTCCGAGATCCAGTAGGCGTGGTCGTGGACGAGACCGAGCGCGACGTCGTCGCTCTCCGGCACGGAGGCGAAGGTCACGTGCGGCGGGTTGCGGTCGACGAAGCCGTCGCCCACGAAGTCGGCGGCGAACGGATAGTTGTAGCCGGCCGCCGCCTGCGCGAGGTGATCGGAGTTCGCGAAGATCAAGAACCGGAAGCGATACCCGAGCTGATCGAAGCCGAGGATGCCGTGCTCGGGCGCGCCAAGGTTCTGGGCGCGCGGGCCGACGAGCGGTACCAGCTCGTCGGCATCGCCGACGACGTTCAGGAAGGGCACGTTGCGGGCGTTCTCGAGCCAATGGTTGGTGAGCGTCTCAGCGCCGCCGGTGGGATCTCCGGGCGGGATCCAGATCCCGTCAGCCGGCGGTCCGACCTGCGAGAAGGCCGATCCGAAGAGATCGGGATAGAGTGTCCCGAGGCGATAGGTCGCATACCCGCCCATCGAGTACCCGCTCACGATGGTGCGATCGGGATCGAGGTCGAAATGGGCCGCGACGTCGTTCCACATCTCGAAAACGTCGGTCTCAGCCGAATGCTGATACCACCCGTTCGAGCCGCGCGACTCGGAGGTGGCGACGAAGGCGCCGCGGTCCTCGCCGATCTGCTGCACCAAGGTCGCGCCCAGGTACTGCCACTGATGCTCGCCGAGCGAGTGCAGCATCAGGACCAGGCCGCCGGGCGTCCCGGGCGTGTAGGTCGTCGGCACGTGCAGCACGTAGGACTGCAGCTGACCGCGATACTGCGGGAAGGGATCCGAGAGCGAGCCGTTGGTCGTGACCGTCCCCTTGCCCTCACCGAGATCGAGGCGGCTCGGAAAGATGCGGACCTGGGCGCCGGTCGCGGGCACCGTCGAGCTCACGGCGCCCGCGCTGAGAGCATCGAAGTCGATGGTGTGCTGGTAGCTCTGCGGCGTCTTGTTGCGGATCGCGACCGCCTGTTGCGAATCGGGCGGCACGTCCTTGGTGTTGCCGCCGAGCGGAGTGAATTCGTTGAAGCGAAAGGCCAGGTTGAAGATGCCGGCGGGCGCCGGGTCGAGGATGCCCGCGCCCCCGGGGTGGGTGGCGTCGGCGTTCTGCTGCGGCAACAGCCAGCCGCCCGAGACTGGGTCGTAGCAGCCGGTCGCGACGATCGTCTTCCACGTCCCGCTCGGGCTCGAGACCGACCGCGGCACGCCGATCGTGATCTGATTGGCCTCGAGGTCGGTGGTGAGATCGGTGATCGGGGTCGTGACCGGCGGGCCGACGAGTGGGAAGCGCACGTGCTCGGCGCCCGTGCCCCAAATGAAGATCACCTCGTCCGTGCCGGGAAAGGGGGCGCTCGGATCGCGCGGCAAGGTCGCTGTACCGGTCAATGCGTTGCCGTCGGTATCGAAGGCGATGGCGATGATGGTGCTGTCGGCCGCGAGCAAGGTATTGAGCGTGAGGCGGTACGCGACCTCGGTCGGCGAGACCTTGATGCGGAACTCGACGATGTCGGCAGCATTGTTGCCGTAGCGCGCGGTGTCGGTCGGATAGTTGACGTCGCCGGCGCGCGCCGAAAGTGGGAGCGCGCCCTGCCCGTCGGTGTCACTGCCATAGTCGTCGTAGAGATAGTCTTGGTAGAGGTACTCGCCGTTGACGTACGCCTCGGTGCCCGACACCAGGAGCGGCGCGGCCGTGAAGCGGGCGTCGCGGTTCTCGAGCTGGGGCGCGACTGGCGCCGGCGCGTACAGCACGTCGGGTCCCGGGCGCGCGCCGCTCGTCACCGACGGCAGCGAGCCAGGGAGTGCAGCCGAGGCAAGTCGGGCACCGGCGAGTAGGAGCAAGACATCCAGCACGGCAACGACGCGGGTGCGCATATCTCTCATGCGATGAGGTCTCCTTGGATCCACGCGGGAGCGTGAACACTAGCCCGGGTCGGCAGCAAACCTCGTCACTGAAGTCGGTGACCGCGGCAGCAGAAATCGGGCAGGCCGCGAACCTTATGTCGCGAGATTGGCCGCTGTTTTCCCACCACCTTCGGTACCTCATCGGGATCTCGCCGGAGGGCTGAACCTCCCCGAGGTCGGCGATAATCGGAGGCACGGCAAGGCCGGCCGCACGCACCTACACTCTCAATGCTGATGCATGTGCGTCGTCTCGAGGCCATGTGCGAGTACATCCTGGACCTCGGCGCTCGGATGTCCCGCTATGAGGCGTTTCACGACCGGATCCTCGCGGCCATGGGCCATCAGCAGCAGCATCGCGGCATAACGACGGGTGTCACCACTGCGGCCGTGGAGGGCCACGTCGACCAAGATGTCGTCGGCAGGCGGGCCGGCGATCACCCGCAGCGCGCGGGCCGAGCCCTGCTGAACCTCGCGATCGGCATCCTCGAACGTCTGGCGGAGAATCGGAAGCGCGTCCGCGCGTCGCACCTCGGTGATCGCCGTCACGGCCGCCCGACGTACCATCGGCTCGTCCGCCGTGGCGCGGCGCGCGAGCTCGGCGACGGAAGCAGGACCTGCGACCCAGGCGAGCCCGCGCACGGCAGCCGCACGCATCGCCGGCCGTTGGTCGCGCAGCAGCACCGCAAATTCGTCTGTGGTCGGGGGCGCACCAAGACGCGCCCGCGCCGCCAACACCGCTCCCAAGACCTCGGGCTCCTCGCACCGTACCCGGCTCAAGAGGGGGAGCGCGGTCACGACCTGGCCTCGGGCGAGCAATTCGACCAGCTCGGCTCGGACCGTTGCCGGCACGGCCGTGTCGGGCAGCACGGCAGCAAGGATGATCTGCTCGTCCGCGGCGAGCGTGCCGAGCTCACCGCAACGGCCGAGCTCGGCGACGCCATCCGCTGCGAGGCGCGACGTCCGCGCGCCGAGGAGCGCAAACGCGAGACGGCGCCGGGCCGCCGCGCTCTCGGCCGAATCGTCGGGGTCGAGGGCCAGCGCGCGGCCGACGAGATCCTCCGCTGTCCGCGCCGCGCCGTCCGACGCCACGCCAACGATGCCGTCACGTCCGCCGACTATGACCCAGCGCGTCCCCGGGGGCAGCTGCTGTGCCAAGTACGAATAGACCGGAGCCGGCTGCAGCAAGAGGATGACGCGATCGCCGACGGCGAGCAGCGGCGGACCCTCGAGCGAGCCCCGGATCTCGACGACATCGATCAGGGAGGTCTCCGACGCTCCACGCAGCACGTGGGCGATGCGCACGCGATCGCGGCGTAGTCGGCCCTGATCGAAAGCGTCCGCGGCCTCGACCGTCCCGACCACGACGAGCGTCGACTGGTGCGCCAGTACCCGCAGCGGCTTCGGGCCCGCGGGCCGTTCGGCGGCGGCTGACACCGGTCCCCCAAGCAGCGCGGCCGCGGAGGCCAGTATCCCGAGCAGCCGGCCCACTCCAGCCTTCCCCATGGTCAGGGCGGTGTCAGGACGACGCCCGGCGGCGTCCACGCGCTGTCGTTGTCACCGTCGATGAAGAGCGGATTGGTGTACGCGAAGGCCAATATCCCGCCCTCGCCGAGGTTGCCGTCGGTCAGATCGGCGAGCGTCGCGTTCGACCCCGCGGCGAGGCTGTTCGGCAGCACCGGGAACGTGGGGTGCGACACGCCGTCGCTGCCCCGCACCACCGCCAAGACCCACGCGTCGCTGGCAACGCCGGTCAGATTGAAGGTCGTCGTCGCCTCGAGATGGCTGGCACCCGGAATCGAAGGGAAATCGTTGACGGTCGTGACGGTGAAATCGGGGCCGGCGGTGTGGACCAGATTCGGGATCACGCGATAGCGATCGCGCGTTCCGGCGTCGCCGTCGTGATCGTAGGGTTGGGGCGCGTTGGTGACGTAGAGCTCGATCCTATCGAACTCGGCCCAGAGCGGGCTCGTGGCCGTCACCGTGACCGTGACCGCGTTGCCGGTCGTCGGGGTGAGCAGCGTCGGCTGGCCGACGCCGAGCCCGGCGCTCGCCGCGCCCGAGGTGGCACTGATGGCGACGAACGGACCGTTGGTGCCGATCACGCGCCCGGCTTTGACGTTGGCCGCGAGCGCCAACGCCTGGGCCCCGAGGGCGCCCGGGATGGTCACCGCCGAAGCCACGTAGCTGCGGGCGTTGATCTGCGTCGAGCGCTGCTGGTGCGTGTCGGAATCGGTGACGCCGGTGCGCACGATCCCCTGATTGATCAGGTTGAACCAGTCGCCCATGTTCTCGCCGACGAGCGTCGTGATGCCACCCGCATTGTTGGTGCCGATCCACACCTCGAGCGCGTCAAAGCCGCTGTCGAAGAGATTCGGCAGCGCCGGGTTCAACCGTCGCACCAAAGGCGCGATGTGCGACTGCGCCGGACCCGTCCCGCCCTCGGCGGTGTCGATGTCGAGCCCGACACGTCCGAAATGGCTTTCCATGTGATTGATCTGGATGACGTTGCCCGGCGTGTCCGCGTGGGCCAGCGCATAGATCTGGGCCGGCGGTACCGCGTAGTTGCCGAACGACGGAAAATCGGTACCGGGCGTCGCCACCGCACCACCCCAGTCGATGACGCCGCCTTGCAGCTGACTCGGATCGATCGCGACCGGCCAGGCGTTGAAGTGCCCGTAGTCGAAGGTGGTGATCTCGCCGCTCGGCGCCGTGGCGATCAAGTCGCCGACCCCGAGTGCCGCGATCGTCGGCAGGAAGTCGGTACGGAAGTCGTGGTCGGACGGCGTGAAGAAATCCATGCCTTCGGCGATCTCCGTCGCGACCCGTTCGGCGTTGGTGACCTCGCAGTCCGGGCTGTTGATCGAGTGGACGTGGAAGTCGCTGCTGACGAAGCCCGGCGTGTCGACGACGCGCGCGATCTGCGCCGTGACACTGGTGGTCACGCCGGCGGTGATGGTGACCGGCTGCGTGAACGCCGAGTAGCGTGGCCCCCGCGACAGCACGAGTTGGTACGTGCCGGGCTCGACCTCGAGGACGCCGGAGTCGCCGGTGCGGTCGACGAAGGACACGAACGCGATCCCGAAAGCGAGGCCGTCCTCGAAGGCTTCGCCGAACGTTGCCGTATTGTTGACGATGGCGCCGAGCACGTTCTGGTTGTTGATCGGCTCGGGGCTGGGATCGAAGCCGACGAGTTGGAGCTTGGCGGGCAACGGCGCGCCGTTCTCGTCGGTGAGCGTCACCTGCAAGCGACCGGGCGCCGGCAGAGTGAAATTCTGCGTCGTGGAGAGCGCCGCCGCGACGGTGACGCTGGCCGGATCTGGGCTGCCGAAGAGGCGGCCGTCTTTGTTGACCCGGACCGTGTAGGCACCGGCCGGGACCGTGCCGGCATAGGTCCCGTCCGCGGCCGTGCGGAAGTGGTCGACGATGTTCGACGCCGGGCCAGACGGGTACGCGGTGCCGAGCACCGCGACGTCCGCATCGACAACCGGTTGGCCGCCCGACGTAACCGTGCCCTGCAGCGTGCCGGTCACGAAACCCTGGAGCTGGTTCCGCACGTCGGCGATCGAACCGACCGAGCCGTCGCCGACGGCGAAGTAGCGTGCGATCGTCACCGCGTCGCCGACGCCGGCCGGTCCCATCGCAAAATTCGGGGCATCGGCACCGAGAAAGACCGCGGCGGCTTCCTGGCCGAGGACCGGCACCGTCACGCCGCTGACCGTCACCGCGGTCGTGCCGTTCGCCGTATGAATGTAGCCGTACGAGACGCCGGCGCCCCCGTTCTCTCCGCTGAACGCGATGAAGTTGCACGGGTCACAGGTGCCGGCGCTGCAGGGGAGATAGGTCGCGGGCGGACAGCTCGTCGTCGCCAGTGGCTCCCCGAAGCCGTAGGCGGGTCGCCACATCTCGACCTCGCCCGAACCGTTGATGTACTCCGCGAAGTAGATGCTGAGCGGCGTCGGGTCGAGGTTGGTGATGGTGGTATCGATGCGGACGTAGGCGTTGCCGGTGGCGAGCGTGTAATCGGTCTGGACGGTGACGTGGAGGTCACGGTCGTCGGCGCCCGTGGGAAACGTGAAGCCCATGTCGCGGATCGCCGAGCTGCCGTTCACGAAGTCGAAGAGCTCGTCGACGCCGGTAAAGCGCACCACGGCGGGCGCGCAATTGCTCCCGTCGTTCAGGATCGTCATGGTGCCGTAGCGCGCCGTATTCTCGATGTTGATGCCCGGGATCAGCTCCTCGAAGTTGTCGCGGCCCGGCTCGCCGACGCGCTGCACGTCGGCGTCGATGATGTTCCCCCCATAGGTCCCGATGCCGAAGAAGATGCGGCCCGGCTGCTGGACGATGGTGCGGATCTTGTCGTTCTCGAGCAGGACGTCGCCCGTACGGCCGCGCGCCAGCGTGCCGCCGATCAGATCGATCGGATTGCTCACGATCTTCGCCTGCGCGCAGCTCGGGATGACGTGCCCCGGACATTCCGGGGGATACGCCGTGAGGCTGCCGCGGCTCGCGGCGTCGACGCAATCGGCCTCGAACTCGGTCACGCAATCGACGCACGCGACGAGATCGGGCAACGCGTCGAGCGCGCGGGCGCAGCGCGTCCCGCCCGGCACGATGACGTTCGGGCACGTCGGCGGAGCACCGATGGCGGCGAGGTCGAGATCGTCCGGTCCGCCGCACGCGGCATCCGGTCCGCCGCAGGTGCGGCAAATCTTGGCCACCTTCTTCGCTTCGGCCTTGGCGATCTTCGCGGTGGTCCGAGCATCGGGACAGGCGCCGACCTTGCCTTGCACCAGGCGGTCGCTGCAGCCGGCGAGCGCTTTCGACTTGGCGCGGAAGAACTTGGTCGTTGCGCGGCCGATGGCGCGCTGACAGGCGAGGATCGCGGCGTTACCGGTCGCGTGGAGGTCGTCGTAGTAAAGGTCGATCGCGCGATCGACGGCGGCGTGGCCGACGCACGCGAGACAGTCGCCGATATCGCGGCAGTTCCCGATGGGCTGCGTACAGGTCGCCCCGTCCAGCCCGGGACAGGTGCCGATGTTCCAACCGATCGCGGCGAGGGCTGGGTCGTCGCCCGTGCCGCAGATGCCGTCCCCGCCGCCGCAGCGCTGCGCGATCTTCGCGCGCATGCGCAGCTCGGCCTTCTGGATCTTGGCGCTCGCCTTCGTTTCGGGACACGGGTCGGCCGACCCCGTCTTCAGCCTCACGTCCTCACAGGCGCGGAGCGCGTCGGCCTTCGCCTGGGTGAACTTCGCCGCCTGCCGCACGATCTCGCGCTGACATCGGGCGGCTTGGGCCTGCGCCGTCGCTGGCAGCGCCGGCAGCACCGCGACCACACCCATGAGCACCAGCAGGGACCGCTTGATCGTTGGACGCATGCATCTCCTCTCGGCGAACGTGACGAACGAGCGCGCACCGTAGGGCACCGATCCGCACGCGCCAATCCCGACTCATGGGGAGACGCGCAACAGGAAGAGGCGAGAAGTGCGCCCGAGGCTGGGCAGTGGTGCGGAAGGCGGTCGGAGGACCGAGAGGCAGCTTCCGATCACGGCGCGCGAACTCCCCCGTTTTCGTCCCAGATCTGGTGCTTTCGCGCCATTGTCGCCGTGGAGGCCAGCGCCTACCGTCCAGCGACGACTTTCCTCGCCGTCCCGGATCGCAAACGATCCGGCGCCGCGAACCCGTCCGCGCCCGCGCGGCGGCACCCACAGAAGAAGGAGCTCACGTGATCAAGATGCGAACCCTCGGCCTCGTCGGCGCACTGCTGTTCGCCGCCCCATCGGCGAACGCTGCCATTACCAGCGTTCTGAACGGCAGCGCCACGTGCACAGTCCAGTCCGGTGCCAACGCGGGCGAGCGCCACTGCTCGGGGATCTTCGCCACGTTCGACGGCGCCCCGATCGACGTCAACGTCGGCTTCCCGCCCGCGCCCGCCACCGGCCCCGACGGCAATTTCCCGATCATCGGCATCTTCCACGGGTGGGGCGGCTCGAAGCTCTCGCTCACCAGCGGCGACATGCAGCGCTACCTCGACGCCGGCTACGCGGTCTTCTCGATGAGCGACCGCGGCTGGGGCAACTCGTGCGGCGCCACCGATCCGAAGCGCCTGCAACCGGGAGTCTGCACCAACGGCTACAACCACCTGATGGACACGCGCTACGAGGTCCGCGACGCGCAGGAGGTCTTCGAGTCCCTCGCCGATCAGATCGCCACGGGCGCGGTCAGCAACGAGGGTCTGATCGATCCGCAGCGCATCGGCGCGATGGGCGACTCGTACGGGGGCGGAATCTCGATGTCGCTCGGGGCGCTCAGAGACCGCAAGATGCTCGGCGCCCACGAGGGCACGCCGAACCCGCCGAATCCGGTGCCGAACGTGGACGGCTACCTCGTGCCGTGGATGAGCCCGGGCGGGAAAGCGATGCGCATCGCCGCGACCGCCCCCAACATTCCCTGGACCGATCTCGCCTACTCGCTGCAGCCGAACGGCCACACGCTCGACTACGTCGACGACGCCCCGTACCTGCAGCGCAACCGAATCGGCGTCTTGAAGCAGTCCTTCGTCGCCGGCCTGTACGGGACCGGGCAGGCCGCCAGCAACTACGTCGCGTCGGGCACCGACCCCGACGCCGACTTGAACCAGTGGTACGCGGCCATCAACGCCGGCGAACCCTACGATCAGGATCCGCTGTCGCAGGACATCGTCGACGAGCTCACCCGCCACCACTCCTCGTACTACATCGAGGCCTCGACCCCGCCGGCGCCGATGGTGATCGCCAACGGTTGGACCGACGATCTCTTCCCGCCCGACGAGGCGATCCGCTTCTACAACCGCACCCGCGACCATCACCCCGGGACGCCGATCGCCCTCATCTTCACCGATCACGGCCATCAGCGTGGTCAGAACAAGGGTCCCGACACGACCTTCCGCAATAATCAGCGCTTCGCCTGGTTCGAGTTTTACGTGAAGGGCACCGGCGCCCAGCCCTTCGTGGGCGTGCAGACCCTGACCAAGACCTGCGGGGCTCCCTCGGGCGGAACCACCGGGGCCTTCGCCGATCCGAACACCGATCTGCCATTCCAAGCGACGAGCTGGGTCGCGATGACCCCGGGCGAAGTGCGGATCGGCGGGGCGGCGCAACAGATCATCGCCCCCTCGGTCGGAAGCGACGGGCCGGTCGGGCAATCCTTCGACCCCATCGCGGGCGGCGGCGCTTGTGCGACAGCGAGCGCGGCCGATCAGACCGGAGCCGCGACCTATCGATCGGATCCCGCGCCCGTCGGCGGCTTCACCCTGATGGGCTCGCCGACCGTGGTCGCCGACATCCTCTCGGCCGGCCCGACCTCGCAGGTCGCGGCGCGTCTCCTCGACGTCGACCCGTCGACGAACCTCGAGACCTTGGTCGCCCGCGGCCTCTACCGCCCAGAAATCAACACCGTCGCCACCTGTCAGGTCTTCCAGATGCATCCGAGCGGCTGGCACTTCGACGAAGGGCACGTCGCCAAGCTCGAGCTGCTTCCCGCCGACCAACCGTACGGGCGAAACTCGAACGGCCAAGCCCCCATCACGGTCGCCAACGCCACCCTGCGCCTGCCGGTCATCGAGGCGCCCAACGGCGGCTTCATCGAAGCGCCGGCGCCCAAGGTCGTGCCGATCGGGTACGATCTCGCCGGCGACGTCACGGCCGGGGTCGATGCGGTCTGCGTTCCGGGCTCGGTGCCCACGCCGACCCCGACCGTCACCGTGACGGCGACGCCTCCCCCGGGGGCGACCACAACACCGACACCGATCACGACTCCCTCACCCATCGCCACGGTGACGCCGGCCGCCGCATCCTGTGCCGGGTCGCCGATCCTCGGGTGCCGGCCGCCGTTCGTGAGCAACAAGGCGCTGCTCCAAGCCCAGAACCGAGCCGTCGATGCGAAAGATCGCTTGCGGTGGAGCTGGCTGAATGGTGTCGAGACCCCGAAAAGCGCGTTCGGATCTCCCACCGCCACGACGAGCTACGCGCTCTGCGTCTACGACGGCAACTCGATGCGTCTCTCCTCGGCGACCATTGCCGCTGGAGGCACGTGCGCCGGCAAGAGCTGCTGGAAGGAACAAACGCACGGGTTCCGCTTCAACGATCGCTCGCTCGCCCAAGGCGGCATCCAATCGATCCTGTTGAAGGAAGGGGTCGACGGCAAAGCCAGGATCGTCGTGAAGGGCAAGGGCGCAATGCTCGACATGCCCGTCATGCCGATCCAGACGCTCCCGATCACGGTCCAGCTGGTGAACGGCAACGGGCAATGCTGGGAGGCCATTTACCAGACGACGTTCCGGAACACGGCCGAGCAGCTGAAAGCGAAGGCGCAGTAGCTGCGCGGCGACGATCGCGGTTGCCCTTGGGGTCGGCGTCCATGTCCCGGACAGCCGCGATCGTCACCGGGTTTCACGTTCGCTCTTCTGGACATCTCGTCCGCTCGGACGCGTGCGCATCAGACCACCGTCGCGACCTTGCAAAACGTCGACGGGTTGCGAGATGAAGGCGTGTAGCTTTCTCATGGCGACGCCACGACTAGCGCAACTCGTCCCCGAAGACCCGGCATGGCCCGGGGCCGAGCGGCGGCCGATCGTCTTTCTGCTCGACGCCGCGAGCGGCCTCGAGCGCCGCGTGCTCGAACGCTGGATCGCGGAGCATCGACCCGAGAGCAGTACCACCGCCGGCGTCGAGACGATCCCGATCCCCGCAGCGCGCGGCGGCAGGTCGCGGCGCAAGCTCGACCCCAAGCTCGAGGCCCGCCTCGCGATCGGGGACGACCCGTTGATGGCACCGCTCCGCGTGGCGTGGCAGCCGCCGGAAATCGACGGCCACCATCGCACGCGCCTGCGCGACCTGCTCGCGACCGGCGACCCGCGCGATCCCGGCCGGCTCCGCCAAAGGTGGGTGCTACGCCGGCACCCCGAGCGTTGCCGCGTCGTCGCCGGTGAGCCGGCGCCGCTGTCGCAGCTCCGCGAACGCTGGCAGCTCGCCTGCGGCACCGACGCCGCGCAGACGACGGGACTCGCCGACTTCGTCGCGCTGCAAGCAACGCTGGCACTGGAGCGCGCCGAGCGTCGTCTGCGCGGCACGCGCCACAAAGTCCCGCGCTTCGTCCGCGAGAACATCGAAGCACGGCCGATCTTTCGCGGCGGCATCGCGCGCCTCGCGCGCGAAGTCGGCAAGCCCGAGGCGCGCGTCGCGAAAGAGGCGTCGAAGTATCTGCGTGAGATCGCCGCGACGCACAGCCCGCACGTCATCGATCTGACGGCGCAGCTCATTCACCTGCTCTACACCCGCGGCTACGGCGAGGCGCTGCACTACGATCACGACAAGCTGCGCGACCTCTACGCGCTCGCGCAACGCCATCCGGTCGTGTTCCTGCCGTCGCACAAGTCGAACCTCGACCACCTCGTGCTGCAGTACGCGCTGCACGAGAATGGCCATCCGCCGAACCACACCGCCGGCGGCATCAACATGAACTTCTTTCCGGTCGGCCCGTTGGTGCGCCGGAGCGGCGTGTTCTTCATCCGCCGAAGCTTCAAGGACAACGCCGTCTATAAGTTCGTGCTGCGGCAATACATCGACTACTTGATCGAGAAGCGCTTCTCGCTCGAGTGGTACATCGAAGGCGGCCGCTCGCGTTCCGGCAAGCTGCTGCCGCCGATGTTCGGCATGCTGCACTACGTGGTCGACGCGTACCGCCGTGGCAAGAGCGAGGACGTCTTCCTGATCCCGGTCGCGATCGCGTACGACCAGATCCAGGACGTCGGCTCGTACGTGGCCGAGCAGCGCGGCGGTGCCAAATCGTCGGAGAGCTTCGGGTGGTTCGTCGGCGTCGTGCGCCAGCTGCGACGGCGCTACGGCGACATCCACATCAATTTTGGCGAGCCCGTGTCGCTGCAGACCGCGCTCGGTCCGCCCGATCCGGGCGCCGAGCCGAACGACGACGAGCACGGTCTGGAGCTGCAGAAGCTCGCGTTCCAGGTCGCCGTGCGCATCAACCGCGTGACGCCGATCACCCCGACCTCGCTCGTCACGATGTCGCTGCTCGGCGGCGGCGGACGCGCGTCGACGGTGCCTGAGATCCTGCGCGGCATGACGAACCTCTTGTCGTACGTCCGTCGCCGCAATCTGCCGACCACCGGCGATCTCGGGCTCGACAACGCGGTCGGGCTGCAGCGCGCGCTCGACACGCTCGTCGACACCAAGGTCGTGACGTCCTATGCGGCCGGCCTCGACACCGTCTACCAGATCGCCCCCGAGCAAGAGCCGACGGCGGCCTACTATCGCAACACGATCATCCACTTCTTCGTGAACGGTGCGATCGCCGAGGTCGCATTGCTGGAAGCCGCCGAGAAGGAAGGCGAGCCGCGCGCGCGCTTCTGGGACGCCGCGATGGCGCTCCGCGATCTCCTCAAGTTCGAGTTTTTCTTCGCCGAGAAGGACGAGTTCCGCGCCGAGGTCGACACCGAGCTTCGGCTGCACGATGCCGAGTGGGAGCACGCGCTCGGGCGCGGACGCGCCGCGATCGAGCAAATGGTGCGGCGCATTCGGCCGTTCAGCGCGCACCGCGTGCTGCGGCCGTTCCTCGAGTCGTACCGCGTCGTCGCCGACGGCCTCGCGCGCCGCGATTCCGCCGCGACCTTCGAGGAGCCCGCGTTCATCGCGAGCAGCCTGGCGCTCGCGCAGCAGTATCAACTGCAGCGCCGGCTCCATTCCGGCGAGTCGGTGTCGAAGGTGCTGTTCGCGACTGCGGTCCGGCTGGCCAAGAACCGGAAGCTCGTCGACCCCGGTCCCGACGTTGCCGAACGCCGCCAGCGCTTCGCCGAGGAGATTCGTGACGCGCTCCGGCGCGTCGACGCGATCAGCGCGCTCGCGCAGGCACGGCGCGCGGGTCTCATCGACTGACGTCAGTCGCAACGAGGAGCGTGATGAAGAATACCCAGATCCGTCTGGTCGAGATTCCCCGCGGCCACCTCGAGGAGTCACACTTCGCGACGGTGGAGGCCGACGGTCCGACGCCCGCCGCAGGGGAGGTCCTGGTACGCACCGTCCTCATCTCGCAAGATGCGGCCAACCGCGCGTGGATGCAGGGGGCGACGTATCGCGAGGCGGTGAAGGCTGGCGACGTGATGCACGCTTACTCCCTCGGACGAGTCCTGGAGAGTCGTGACGAGCGTTTCCGGGCCGGCGACTTCGTGCTCGGCGAAGGCGGCTGGCAGACATGCTACGTGCTGCCGGCGTCACGCC
>JBDSJB010000613.1:0-5064 GCA_039917665.1 Binatia bacterium | reverse complement strand
GGCGAACGCGCAGAAGCGTTTCTCTTTCGGGCCGGCGCCGAGGCCGCACGAGCGGCCGCGCCAAGTGAAGCGCTGCACTTCTTCGAGGAGGCGTCGAAGCTCTACCTCGAGATCCACAAGGATGGCGGCGATCCGTCGAAGCGCGCGCTGCTCGAGCGCAACATCGCCGAGGCGCTCTACTACCGGGGCCGCTTCCTCGAGGCGATCGACCACTTCAACGTCGCGCTCCGTCTACTGGGCGATCGCGTCGTCGAAGGTCGCTGGCAGCTCGGCACGAGCTTCGCGCGGAACCTCGTCGCCGTCCTGGCGCGCCTCTACCTGCCCACGTTCAGCCGCCGTCCCGCCGCCGCGACGACGCGGCAATGCGAGATCATGGATCTGCGCTACGCCCGTGCCGAGGTCACCGTCACCGCGCAGCCGACGCGACACCTCGTCGACAGCATGGACACGATCGCCTACCTGCAGCGCATCGACGCGCGCACGGTGCCGGGCGCAGCGCGGTTCTACGCCGGCGCCGCCGCGCTCTTCGCGTTCGGGGGCATCTCCTTCGACGTCGCGCGCCGCCTCTCGAAACGCGCACGGGCGCTCGTGCAGCCCTCGGCGGCCGACGACTACATCTACGAGCGCGCCATGCACTTCACGTACCGCGTGCTCGAAGGCGATTGGTCGGACGAGCACGAGATCAGCGGCGATCGCATCGTCGAGAGCGTGCGGAACGGCCAGCTCTGGGGACCGACGACCTACCTCGGCCTGCTCGCCGAGAAGCGCCTGCATCGCGGCGACTTCGCGGGCACACGCGCGTGCGTCACCGAGATCGACCGCATCTGGGACCTCTTCCGGTACGATCTCGCGAAAACGAACTTCTATTATCTGCACACGCTGCTGCCGCTCGAAGAAGGCGACTACGAGCGCGCGAGCGAATCGGCGGACGCGTATTACGACGAGAACCCGGAGGATCTCCTCCACATCCTGGCGCTCAGCGCGAAGGCGAAAGCCGCAACCGAGCTCGGCGCGCTCGACGCCGCCGAGGAAACGCTCGGCCGCTGCGCCGAGATCATGGTGCGATCGGCACCGGTGCCGCCGTTCCACGGCAGCGCGTACCATCGTTCCCGTCTGCTCTTGGACGTCGTGCGGTTGGAGGCCGCGGTCACGGCCGGCGACGACGCCGGCGTGAAGCGTTGGAGCGCCCAGGCACGGAAGAGCGCGCGCACGGCCCAGGGCAGCGCCGCCAAGGTCGCGTGGCGTCGCACCGAGGTGCTGCGCCTCGCCGCCCGCTACCGCTGGCTGACCGGCAAGCGTCGACGGGCCCGCCGGCTTTTCGAGCGCAGTCTCGCCTGGGCCGAGAAGCTCGGCGCCCGCCCCGAGCGCGCGCGCACCTGGGCGACCGTCGGCCGCTTGCTCGCGAGCGACGGCGGAACGCTGCGCGGCCTCGGCGGCGCCGCGTACCAGGCGCGTGCGCGCGCGACCTTCGAAGACCTCGGGCTGCAGACCGATCTCGCACGGCTGAACGCGCCGTGACCCGTCAGCTGCCCGTCGCGCTCGCCGCGACCGTCGCGTCGGGCATGCTCTACGCGCTCGCCTTCCCGCCGCTTCGAATCCGGCCGCTGGCGTGGGTCGCCCTCGTGCCGTTCTTCGTGGTGCTCCGCGACGCCGCATGGGGACGCCGGCTCGCGCTCGGGGTGTTCTGGACGCTGGTGTCGGGATGGAGCGTCGGGACGTGGATGCCGTCGGCCGTGGCGACCTACTTCGATCAGCCCTTCCTAGTCGGCGTCGCGCTCTTCCTGATCGTGACGGGCTGCATGGCCGCGCCGTACTACGCCGCGGCGGCCGTCGCCTATGCGCCCCTCACCCGCTTCGGCGCAGCGACGCCGCTGCTCGTCGGCGCCGCGTGGGCCGCCGCCGAGCTCGCGCGCGGACGGCTCTTGAACGGGACGCTCACCTACGTCGGCAACTCGCCGTGGGCGACGCTCGGCTACTCGCAAACCGGCTTCACGCCGCTCGTGCAGATCGCCGCCGTGACCGGCGTGTACGGCGTGTCGTTCGTCGTCGCCGCCGTGAACGCCGGGCTCGCGGAGATCGCGGCGCGTCTGCTCGTTGGGCGGACGGTCGGGCAGACCACGTGGGTGGGCGCGGGGCTCGCGTTCGGCGCAGCGGTGCTCGCCATCGGCGGCGGTGCGTTCGTGGTCGCGCGGAACGACGTGGCGCGCGGCGAGCCCGTGCCGATCGCCATCGTGCAAGGCAACCTCGGTGCCGCCGTTCGCTGGAGCGCCGAGGGCCCGTCGCGCACGCTCGAAACCTACCAGCGGCTCACACGTGACGCGCTCACCGACAACATGCCGCGCATCGTCCTCTGGCCCGAGGCCGCGCTCACGTCGTTCGTCGAGCAGGACGAGATCATGCGACACTCCCTCGCGCTGACGGTCGACGGCCACGATGCCGAGCTCGTGATCGGTGCCCCGCGAGCCGGTGGCGCCGGCGGCGCTGCGCCGTACACCAACAGCGTCTATCTCGTCGGCACCGACGGTACGCTCGGCGCTCGCTACGACAAGCAGTACCTGCTGCCGTTCATGGAGTACTTTCCGCTGCGTCTGGAGTGGGCGCGGCGGCACTTCGGCCGCGTTCGCGAGTTCAGCCCGGGCGCCGCGACGCCACCGCTCCCCACCCGCGCCGGCGCCGCCGGCCTGTTGATCTGCAACGAAGCGTTTCTGCCCCACGTCGCATCGGCACGCGTCGCGGGGGGCGCCACGTATCTGGTGAGCCCGTCGAACGACAGCTGGGTTCCCGACGCGGGCTTCGCGTGGCAGCAGTTCGAGATCGCGGCGATGCGCGCCGTGGAGCAACGGCGTTACGTGATCCGCGTCTCCGACTCGGGCCCGTCGGGGGTCGTCGACCCCTTCGGCCGCATCGTCGCGCACACCGAGCCGCTCGAGCGTGCCGTGCTGCAGACCACCGTGGCGCCGATCACCGAGCGGTCTCTCTACGGGCGCGTCGGCGATCTGTTCGGAGTCGCCTGTGCGTTGGTCACGGCCGCGGCGCTCGCCTTGTCGATCCGTCGGCGCTGATCGACCGCGGGGCGACTAGACCGTCGGCTGCGAGCGCGGTGGATACCTCCGCAGCGCCCGCGACGGCGCCCGCTCTGCGCCCTCGGTTTCCTGCCCCCTCGCTCCAGCGGGACCACGACGGTCGCCTCGGCACCCCCCGTTCGGAGACGAACGAGGGGACCGAGTCGTTCAGCGCTGGGCTACGGGGCTATGTACCGGCCCTAAGGAGCCTACGGCGCCAGCGACGGCACGCAGAGCTCCGCCGGCCGCAGCCGATCCAGCGTCACCGAGCCGAATTGGTTGGCGACGAAGAGATGATGCGGTCCGACGAACGGGAGCGACGAGCTCGCGACGCGGGAATCGTAGCAAGTGAGCGCGGCGGTATGCTGACCGGCGCCGGGCGTCTCGCCGTTCTTGTCGACGGGGACGCAGAGCCGGCGCGGACGCTTCACGTCGATGCCGAGCGCACCCAGCTGGTCGACGACCGCGAGATCCTTCACGCGCGTCCGGGCGCGCGTGATGCGGTAGCACTGGAAGTGATCGACGGTGACCGGATCGAGCGGCAGCGGTGGGCCGGTGAGGCTCTTCGCGCTCGGCACCAGCAAGAGCTCGGGGCGCACGAGGTCGACGCTGATCGTGCCGAACTGATTCGTGATCTGCTGGCGCTTCGGGAGCGTGACGAGCGGGCCGCTCCGGCGGATGCTGTAGCCGAGGAGATGACCCGGATGCGTCGGGGCCGTCGGGTCGCTACCGGCGACGTCGGCCGGATTGCAGACGCGGCGCGGCTCGCTGACGCCGACCGTGGTGGAGCCGAAGCGATCGACGAGCGTGACGTCGACGCCGGGTTTGGCCTTTGGCGCACGCACGCCGTAGCAATGGAACGGATCGAGCCCGGCGGGCGTCGGTCCGGGCGTCGGGGTCGGTGGGAAGGTGAAGGTCGGTGTCGGCGTGACCGGCGCGGTGGTCGACGTCGCCGTCGCGCTGGCCGCCGTCGTGATCGTCGGCTGCGGTGTCGGCGTCACGGCGGTCGGCGGCGGGGTCGCCGTCGCGCCCGGACACGTCGGGCAATCGAGATCGCACGCATCGCCGGCGCGGTCGCCGTCGGTATCGAGCTGATCGGGGTTTGCCGCGTCGGGGCAGTTGTCGAGGTGATCTGGCACGCCGTCCTTGTCGGTGTCGGGGCTCGCCGCGACGATGTTGCCCGCCGGGCCAGTTTCGCACGGCACCGTCGGCGGACAGTCGAGGGCGTTGGCGCAGGTGCGGTGATCGCGCTTGCAGGTGTTCGCGTCGCAGAACGCGCCGGTCGGGCACTGCGCGTTGGTCTCGCAGGTGCCGCCGAGCGTCTCGATGCAGCGCCCCGAGGTCGGGAAGATGACCCCGCCCGGCCCGTCGTCGTCGTCGGATTGGAACGGATCGCCGTCGCCATCGAAGGTACCGACGACCGTCACCTTGCCGGTGCAGACGTCGAAGACTTGAATCACGACGTCGCGCGCGTCGGGCGGGGTGTCGCCGTTCAGGTCGGTGCTGAAGCCGCCGGTCTCGCAGAAGGGATCATTCAAGGTTCCGCGCTGGAAGCATTCCCGCGTCAAGAACTTCACCGTGCAGTCTTTGACCTTGTACGGCACGCGGGGATCGCAGGCTTCCTGGGTGCACGGCACCGCTTCCTGCAAGCTGTTGCGGAGGCAGTCCGCAGGAGCACCGGCCGCGAGACATTCCGGGCGGCCGATGACGTAGCCCTGCATCACGCTCGTCGGCGGGACGGGCGGCTCGCTGCCACCTTGCGTGCCGCCCTGCAGATCTTCGTTGCCTTGATCGATCTCGGACGTGCGGAACGCGACGATCTGCTCGTTGCAGACGAGCTCGTCGACGGCCTCGCCGAGATTGATGAGCCGTCCCGACTCGGGGACGTAGAGCTGCAGCACGACGTCGCTCTTGTCGAGGTCGCCGTTCAGGTCCTTGTCCTGCTGTTGCTCGGACGTGGTGAGCGCGAGCACGTTGCCGCAGAAGCGGATGCTGGTGGCCG
>JBDSJB010000612.1:0-4020 GCA_039917665.1 Binatia bacterium | reverse complement strand
AGAACGCCGCCACGGTCACGATCGTCGCGAGCCCGGTCGCCTTCGTCATCGCCGCCAGGCCCGCGAGCAGCGCGGTCGCGACCACGCGCGCCGCGGACGCGCTCGCGTCCAAGGGCTCCTCCAAGATTCGTACGAGCGCGGCCGTCATGAAGAACACGCAGAGGACGTCGTTCGTCATCATGCCGGACGCGATGACGAAGCCCGGGATGCCGAGCAGCAGCGCCGCGACGATGTCCGCCTCGGACCGGAGCCCGAGCCAACGAAGCGCGCGCCACACGAGCGCAATGGTGCCGATCCACGCGACGACCGAGATCAACCGCAACAGCACGTGGACGGGCACCCAGTCGGGCGCGAGCGCCCAGAGCGCCGCCCCGGCGGCGTAGTAGAGGGGCGGATGGCTGCCCGCCCACGACCGGAGATTCGGCAGGTGGCCTTCGAGCACGGCGATCACGTTCACGGCGTGCGCATCCGCGTCCCAATCACGCAGCGCCGGATAGCTGACGGCGTTGTGCACGCGCCCGACGACGGCCGCGAGGATCACGGCCAGGCTCAGCACCAGCCAGAGACGACCGCTACCCGACTGCGGGCGCGACGCCGGGTCGCGAATGTCAGTGCCCGCGGAGATACGTGCGCGCCGCGGCGATCGGCGCCGTCAGCGGGTGGCGGAAGAGCTGGTTGAACTCCACGTACGGACCGACGGCGCACGTGGTGCACGGCGGTTTTGGGAAACGCAGCGCGTCCCATCCGTCGGCGAGCATGTCGAACGGCTCCACCTGGCCCTCGATGAAGCCGCACGGATAGGCGTTGCCGTGCGGATCGACGAACATGAAGCCGTGGCCCGCGGCGCAGCGCTGCTCGGGATCGAAGAGCGCGGTCTTGGAGAAATCCTGCCAGCGCATCATGTGCTCGAGATAGAACACCGAGCTCGCGACCGGCGCACCGGCGCGCTTGCGCTCGAGCAGATGGCTCCACGCGGCACGACGCCGATCGTTGTCGATCGTCTCGTCCAAGGCGCCGCGCGCGCGTCGACCGTCGACGCTGCGCGGCTGGAAGTGCACGTCGATGCCGAGCGACGCCGACAGCTCCAGCGCCTCGTCGAGGCGATCGAGCGCCTCGTCGCGGACGACGCAGATCGCGACCACCTTCTTGCCGCGGCGACGGAGGTCGCGGACGCCGGCGATCACGCCGTCGAACGAGCCCTTGCCTCGGCCCTCCTCGTGCAGCTCGCGATGCCCGTCGATGCTCGTCATCACGATGTCGACGTGATCGAAGACGCCGGGGAAGCGGTCGTAGAGGTTCAAGTTCGAGTTGATGCTGACGTAGAAGCCGCGCGCCTTCGCGGCCCGCGCGACGTCCTCGCAGTCCTTCCGCACCAATGGCTCGCCGCCGAAAAGGCCGAGCCGCCGGATCCCGATCGCGTACAGTCGGTCGAACAAGAGCTCGAGTTTCTCGAGCGGCAACCCGCCCGGCGCCATGAACGGCGCGTTGCAGTAGTCGCAGCGCAGATTGCAGTGGTTGGTAATGGCGAGCGACGCCGAGAACGGCCGGGGCGAACCGTCGACATGGTACGAGTACAAGCTGCGCGCAAAGGCGCCGCAGGTGGACATCATGTCGCGGATGGAGGCGCTCAAATGGGGGATCTCGGCTGCGCGTGCATAGGCCGTGGCGCTCCTCAGGGTCAAGCGAGCATTTCGCGCGAGCGGCCCGCACCGGGCGGTTCCACCGTCCGGGGAGCGCCGGATGGACGCCCAGGCGATGGCTATGGGATGTGCCGCTGCCATTCCCATTGCGCGTTGCGCGACGGACCGAGATCGCCGTGTACCCGGAGGGTAGACCCGCGGACGACCCTCCACCGTCCGCGTCAGCCGTCCGTGCTCGTCGGACCGCGAACACGCCGACGCGAAGAGCCGCGAGGTCTTCCGAGCGGCGACGGTCAGGGCGGGCGGTGGAGGGGTAGCCTGCGGGGGCGATCTCGGTCAGTCGCGCAACCGCGCAGGCCGTCCGCGCGACGCAGGCCACTGCGTGAGTGCCATGCAGATCCACGACGCGCCGATCGCCTCATGACCAGCGAGCGCACCGCGACGCGCCGTACGAGCGCGACGGCTCCGTAGCCCCCGCAGGCGATCCCCTCCACCGCCCGCGTTTCCGGACGATCGCCGTCGCACCTCGCCGCGTTGCAAGAGCACCCGAGCAAGCGCGCGGTTCGACAGCGCCCGGCCGCCCGTGGTACCCGCTGCATTCCGTGACCGGTCGGCGCTGGGTGTGGCCCGCGGCCATAACGGCCGTCTACGCGATCGTGGTGATCTGGGCCGCCTCGCACCACGAGCCGTGGCGCGACGAGGTCGTTCCGTTGAGCATCGCGCGCGCGGCCCATTCGTTCTCCGAGCTCGTGGCGCCGCTCCGCTTCGAAGGCCACCCGATCGGTTGGTACGCGCTGCTGTGGGTCCTCGACGCGCTGATCGGCAAAGCCTGGGTTCTCAAGGCCGCCAGCGTCGGCTCGGCGATCGGCGCGGTCTTCCTGCTCAACCGTTCGCGCCTGCCGTGGTGGCTGCTCGCGCTGTTCACGTTCTCGTTCTTCCCGCTGTACCAATACTCGGTCGTCAGCCGCGGCTACGGGCTCGAGATGCTCGTGCTGTTCGGGCTCTGCACGATCTTCCCGCATCGCCGCGGCCACCCGATCGCGCTCGGGCTCGTCCTCGCGGCGTTGGCGAACACGGAGGCGTTCGGAGCGATCATCGCGATCGCCGTCGCCGGCATGGTCGTCGTCGAGGCCGCGATGGTCGCGGACGCGCGCCGCCGGCTCGCCACCGATCGCGCGGTGTGGGCCGGCGCGGCCGTGTTCGCCGCGGGGCTGCTGTTCGCCCTCTGGGTCGCGTTCCCGGCCGCGAGTCATCGCGGCACCGGCATTCACCAGCTCGGCGCGGTCGACGTCGCTCTCGGCATCGGCCACGCCATTCTCCAACCGGTCGCGCACTCGACGGGCATGGCGACCCTGCCCGTCCCGACGCTCTGGATCTTCGCCTACTTCGTCTACCTCGTCCGCACGCCGCCCCTCCTCGCGTTCGTCGCGGTCGCGTTGATCGGCATGGAGGCACTGTTCAACCTGGCGCACGGCCCGAGCGCGGCGTGGCACATCGGCCACGTCTTCCTGGTCCTGATCGCGGCGCTCTGGCTCGACGCCTCGGGATCGATCGCCACGCTGTCGCTACCGACCCGGCTCGAGCACGGCCGGGTCTGGCTCGGTCGGATCTTGATGGCCGGACTCTGCGTCGTGCTCGCGCAGCACGTCAGCCTCGGCGCCGCGCGGATCATGGCCGAGACGCGCTACGACTATTCCGCGAATCGCCGCTTCGGAGAGCTCTTGCACGCGAACCCGGCGTGGGACGACGCCGTCGTCATGGGCGATCCGGACGGCCCGCTCTGGTCGTTGCCCTACTATGCCGGCCACCGCGTTTATCTGGCGCGCGAGGCGACCTATCGCGCCTGGGGCGTCTATGCGCCGCCCCGGCGCGTGGCCTTCGACCTGAGCGAGCTCCTCGCGACGGCCCGCCGCGTCCACAGCGAGTGCGCCTGCCCCGTCGTCCTCACGCTCGGCTACGACGTTGGGCAGCTCGGCATCCACACCCGCTTCAAGGGCACGCGCTTCGAGGAGACCTTCGAGATCACCGCCCGCGCCCGCGACGAGTTTCTCGCCGCCACCAAGCCGATCGCGCGCTCGAACGAGCCGACGATCACCGACGAGCACTACGATGTCTTCGTCCTGCGCTGAACGGCTCGGACGCGGATGGGCGGCCGTCTGCGGCCTGCTCCTGGCGGTGCTGATCGCCGGCCGCTGGCTCCGCTACACGAGCTGGTCGGCCGAGCCCGTCGTCGATGACCTGCTCCGGAAGATCATGGTGGTCGACGCGCAGAGCTTTCTCTGGCTCTGGGTCTACGCCCAGCTGAAGCTGCCGATGGTCGCCATCGCCGTGGGGCTGGTCGTGCTCTGTCTGCACCGGCGGCTACCGGCCTTCCTCGTCG
>JBDSJB010000611.1:0-7152 GCA_039917665.1 Binatia bacterium | reverse complement strand
TTGCTCGGGCCTGCGATGACCTCGGACAGACGTGCGAGGGTGATGGGCTCGCCGCACGCGAACAGCACGCTCTCGAGAATGCCGATCAGGCGTTCGTCGGTCTCGGCCGGCACCCCGTCGGCTATCGGCTCGACGTCGTCCGCGATCGGATCGACTTCGGTTGCGAGCGCGGCGGTCTCGTTTGCAGCATGATCGGCGATAGCTGGGTCCGGTGCGGCTGTGACGGTGTCGTCGTCCGACGCGGCTGACGTGACCTCCTCGCCCGCTACGGCTGCGACCGTGTCGTCGCTCGGCGTCTCGTTCAGCTTGGACTCGGCGGCCCCGGCCTCGAGAGCGTGGTCACTCGTCGGGGCTGCGAGCGCATCCTCGCTCTGCGTCGCTTCGACGTCCGCCGCTTCGGCGACGCCATCGGCGGTCGCAGCCTCGAGGGTGTCCGAATCTGCTGCGCCTGCCTCGATCGGCCGTGCTCCCGCCGTCGCCTCGTCCTCATCGCCCTCGTGCATCGTCCTCTCCTTCACGGCACGTCGTCGAGCTGCGACGGACGTTCGCCTCGCGGGAACAGCAGGATCTCGGAATTGTCTTCCTCTTGGCGCGCCACCAGGAACTGGCGTTTGATCAGCTCGAGCAACGCCAAGAACGTCGCCACCATGCGTTTCTTGGTCGGCGCACCGGCGAACAGGTCGCGGAACCGCATCGCGCCGTCGACCTCGATCCGGTTGACAATCACGTCGACGCACTCGGACACCGAAATTTCCTCGGTGACGACGTCGTGGAAGCTCTCGCGGAGCGCGCGCTCCATGACCTCACGAAACGCTTCCAGGAGCTCGGAGACCGTCACGTCGCGGAGGCGGATGCCCTCCCCCTGATCGGTTTCCGGGACGGCCGGGTCGCGGCGAAAGACGTCGCGTGCGAGCACCGAGCGCTCGCCGAGCGCGACGGCCGCTTCACGGTAGCGCTGATACTCGACCAACTGGTGCACGAGGTCGGCGCGCGGATCCTCGTCCGGCTCCTCGGCCGCTTCCTCGTTGATGGGCAGGAGCATGCGCGATTTGATGTGCGTGAGCGTCGCCGCCATCACGAGGTACTCGCCCGCGACGTCCAGATTCATCGTCTCGAGCAGATTCATATACTGCAGGTACTCGTCGGTGATCCGGGCGACCGGAATGTCGTAGATGTCGACTTCTTCCTTCTTGATGAGGTGGAGGAGAAGGTCGAGGGGTCCTTCGAAGACTTCGAGCTTGACGCGGTAGCTCATGCTCCTCGTGCTCCTTTGCCGAGGCCGACGAGACGTCGGACCTCGTCCATCGTCGCTTCTGCCATGGTGCGGGCGCGGCGGTTGCCGTCGGCGATCACGTCGCGGACGTCGTCGGGGCGTGCGGCCAGGGCGCGGCGTTTCTCGCGGATCGGTCCGAGCTCGACCTCGGCGCGCTCGATCATGATCTTCTTGCAGTCGAGACACCCGATGCCGGCGGTGCGGCAGCCCTCGGCCGTGTACGCGAGCTCGTCCGGCGTGCAGTAGATACGGTGCAGTGTGTAGGCGGGGCAATCGTCCGGGTCCCCAGGATCACGGCGGCGGGCGCGCCGCGGATCGGTCATCATCTTCGAGAGCTTCGCGTCGACGTCGGCGGCTTCGTCGGCCAGGTAGACGGCGTTGTTGTAGCTCTTGCTCATCTTTCGGCCGTCGAGCCCCGGCACCCGCGGAGCGGCCGCGAGCATGGCTTGGGGCTCGGGAAAGAGCTCGCCGAAGACGTGATTGAAACGGCGCGCGATCTCGCGCGTCAGCTCGACGTGGGGCACCTGATCGGCGCCGACCGGGACGGTGGTCGCGCGATACATGAGGATGTCGGCGGCCTGCAGCACGGGATAGCCGAGGAAGCCGTACGTGGAGAGATCACGGTCGCTCAGCTGCTGCTGCGTGTCCTTGTAGGTCGGCACGCGTTCGAGCCAGCCGATGGGCGTGATCATCGAGAGCAGCAGGTGCAGCTCGGCATGCTCGGGAACCGCGGACTGCACGAAGATCGTGACCCGCGCCGGATCGATGCCGCTCGCGAGCCAGTCGGTCACCATTTCGACGACGTTGGTCGCGAGACCCTCGGTGCGGTCGTAGTCGGTCGTGAGCGCGTGCCAGTCGGCGACGAAGAAGAAGCATTCGTGAGTCGTTTGGACGGTGCGCCAGGTGCTGAGCGTCCCGAGCAGGTGACCGAGGTGCAGACGCCCGGTCGGACGCATCCCGCTCACGATACGGCCAGGACTCGTCACAGCAGCACACGCATGACGAAATTCGTGGGGCCGCGGACGAGCGGGCCGATCATCCCCGTCATGATCAGCGCCGCCAGGATGAGGAAGCCGAACGGCTCGATCGCCGCGACGAGTCGGGCCTGCGCATAGGGCAGCAGTCCCGTGAGCACCCGGCCGCCGTCGAGGGGCGGCAACGGCAACAGATTGAAGATGGCGAGGCCGACGTTGATGGCGACGCTGGCGTAGGCCATCTGCCCGAGCGGCAGCAGGAAGCCCGTCACCAGCCAGCTGTCGGTCTGCAGGGCCTCCCGCGAGATGTGGGGGAGGAGGAGGTGCAGGACGAGAGCGCTCAGCGCTGCCAGGATGAGGTTGGTGCCGGGTCCGGCGAGCGCGACCAGGACCATGTCGCGGCGTGGGTTTCGCAAGCGCCCGAAGTCGACGGGCACCGGGCGGGCGTAACCGAAGATCGGGGCGCCCGCGAGCATCAACATGGCGGGCATGATGATCGTCCCGACCGGGTCGATGTGGGGGAGCGGATTCAGCGTCAGCCGGCCGAGACGGAACGCCGTGTCGTCCCCGAGCTGAAGGGCCATCACCCCGTGCGCGACCTCGTGAAAAATCACGGCGGCGAGGATCGGTATCGCCATGAGGGCGACCTGATGGACGATCTCGATCACGTGATCCGGAAGCCCCACCGGGTGTACCTAACAAGCGAGAATCAAAGGCGCAACGCTCACGGACGCGGTCGGCCGGCATCGCGTGGATGAAAGCGGCGATGCACCTCGCGGAGCCGCCGCGGCGCGACGTGCGTATAGATCTGCGTCGTCGCGACGTCGGCGTGACCGAGCATTGCCTGCACCGCGCGGAGATCGGCGCCGCCGTCGAGCAGATGCGTGGCGAACGCATGGCGGAGACTGTGCGGAGAGACGCGGCTGTCGAGGCAGGCGCGTCGCAGGTGTTGCTTCAAGAGCTTCCAGACGGCCTGGCGTGAGAGCGGCGCGCCGCGATGGGACAGGAAAATCTCCGGACGCAGGCGCTTGCCAGTTGCGAGCGTCGGACGGGCGAGGCCGAGGTACTCGTCGAGCCGGCTCCGGGCGTGGCTGCCGAGCGGCACGACGCGCTCGCGGCTCCCCTTCCCGATCACGCGGACGGCATTGGCGTCGAGGTCGAGGTTGGTCTGGCGGAGGGAGATCACCTCCGACACGCGGAGGCCCGCGCTGTACAGGAGCTCGAGGAGGGCGCGATCGCGGCGTCCCAGCGTCGTGGCGGGGTCGGGCGTGTCGAGCAACGTCCGCATGTCGGTGCTGTCCGGCGCGAGTGGGAGGGCCGCGGCGACCTTCCGCATGGTGAGCTCCGCAGCCGGCGAGTGTGGCACGACGCCTTCCATGACCAGATAGCGCCCGAAGCCGCGGAGCGTGGCCGCGAGGCGCGTCGTGCTGCGCACGCTCAACCCGCGCACGCGCTCGGCGGCGAGGAACGCCTGCAACAACGCAGGCGTGAGCTCCGTCGGCTCGCTGGCGCGCTGGCCGAGCCAGCGCGTCAGCAGGGCGAGGTCCCGGGCGTAGGCGGCGATCGTGTTGGCGGCGAGCCCGCGCTCGGCGGTGACGTAGGCGATGAAGCGGTCGATCCAGCGATCGAGCGGAGTCGGAACGGTGGCGAGCGGCTCGTGCTCCATCAGACCGGTGGGCTCATGACGCCGATTTCGCGGCCGCCTGCGCTTGGAGCTCGGCGGTGATGGTGTCGCAGGCGGTGTGCAGCCGCTCTTCGTCGAGGATCTTATAGCCTTCGGCGTCGGTGACGTAGAAGACGTCGAGCACCTGGTGCGCCTGCGTCGTGATCTTGGCGAGGTGGATCACGATGCCCAGGCGGTGGAGCGCGTGGGTGATCGCGAACAGGACGCCGACCCGGTCGTGCGTCACGACGTCGAGCACCGTGTAGTCCGCGGAGATGTGGTTGTCGACGATGATCTCGGGCGGCACGTGGCGGTGGGGTGACACTTTCTCCAAGATCGACGGCCGACCCGACGCGGTCACGAGCGCCGCGATGTCCACCTGGCCGCGGAGCACCTTGGCGAGCATCTCGCGGACGCGCTCCCAGCGCTCGGGCTCGAGCACGCGCTCGACGGCCTCGTGATGGCTGATGCGAAAGCTGTCGATCGCGACGCCGCCGCGCGTGGTCGTGATGCGCGCGCCGACGATGTTCATGCCTTGCGCCGTGAGGACACCGGCGATCATCGAGAACAAGCCGGGCCGGTCCGGAGTGCAGATCGTGATCTCGCTGTACTCCGACTCGGGCATGTGGCGGAGGGTGCTGACGAAGAGGTGCGGATGCTCGGCGACGGGGCGCACGCTCCACTCCTCGCGGAGGTGGTTCATGAGGTCGAAGTGCACCGGCACTTGCCCCTCCGGCGTCGTCGTCAGGTAGCGCTCGGGGAGGCTGGCCAAGAAAGTGCGGAAGGCAGTCCGACGGTCGGGATCGACGGCCTCGACCAATCGCTGTCGGATGCGTTCGGCGCGGCCGTGCTCGTCTTCCACGACGTGCTGGCCCTGCTCGAAGCGCGTGAGCGTCCGCATGTAGAGCTCCCCGAGCAGCATGTCGCGCCAGTTGTTCCACACCTTGGGCCCGACCGCGCGCATGTCGGCAAAGGTCATGACGTAGAGCATTTTCAAATTCTCGATGCTGCCGACCGTCGCGGCGAACTCGCTCAAGAGATGGGGGTCGTGGGTGTCGCGGTGCTGGGCCAGGTGCGACATCAGCAAGTGCTGCCGCACCAGGAACTCCCACTGCGCGACCTCGTCTTCGTTCAGCGGTAGGCGGGCGGCGATGCCGGGAATCATGTCGGCGCCGCGCGCGGAGTGCCCTTCCCCGTGTCCCTTGCCGATGTCGTGGAAGAGCAGCGCCAGAAACAGGATCTCGTGGCGGTCGAGCTCGCGCATGACCTCGGTGAGGAGCGGCGCGGTCTGCTTGTGCTCGCCGCGCCGGAGGCGCTCGAGCTCGCCGATGCCGCGCAGCGAGTGCTCGTCGACGGTGTAGATGTGGTTCGGGTCGCGCTGGACCAGGCAATCGATACGGTTGAACTCGGGAAAGAGCTGACACACGAGGCCGACCTTGTGCATCTCCTGCAGCGTCTCCCAGACCTGGTGATTCCAGGCGAGGATGTCGAGGAACGGTCGCACGAACTCCGGCTTGTTGCGCTCGGCCTCGCCGATCAGGTGGAGATGCTCCCGGATCAGGCGCTGAGTGCCCTGGGTGATCTGCACGCCGTGGCGTTGCGCGTCGCGGAACGCGGTCACGAGCGTGGTCGGATGGTTCTTGATGACGTCGGCACCGTCGACCGAGAGCGTCCGGTTGATGATCCAGACGCCCTCGCGGATCTCGCGCCCGATGACGCGGCCGATCAGCCGGTACGGCGTCGGGCGCTCGGTGCACCGTTCGATGATCGCGTCAGAGAATCGGCGAATGGCGCTCGCATGCGTGTAGTACGCCTTCATGAAGCGCTCGACCGAGCGGTGGCTGGCGTCGTCGCCGAAGCCGAGCTCGGGAGCGACGCGATCCTGGAACTCGAAGGTCAGGTGATCCTGATGCGACCCGGTGATGAAGTGCAGCGAGTTGCGGACGCGAAAGAGGAAATCCTGTGACGCCTCGATCTCGGCGCGCTCGCGCTCGTTGATGACGCCCTTTACGACGAGATCGCGCATCCGATTCACTTTGTATTTGACCTTCGCGAGCCACATCGCCGTGTGGATGTCGCGGAGCCCGCCGGCGCCCTCTTTCAGCTCCGGCTCGAGCAGGAAGACCGAGTCGCCGAACTTGCGGTGGCGATCGTGACTCTCGGCGAGCTTCTCGCGATAGAAGCGCGCGGCGTTCTTCTTGAGAACGTCCGACTCCATCGCGACCTCGAACTCCTCGTAGAGCGGCCGGTCGCCGGCCAGATAGCGAGCGTCGAGGAGCGCCGTCTTCACCTTGAGATCCTTCTGGGCGAGGCGGGTGCAATCGGCCACGGTTCGGCTGGCGTGACCGACCACGAGGCCGACGTCCCAGAGCGTGTAGAGGATGCGCTCGGCGACGGTTTCGACGTAGGCGTTGACGCGCCACGGGTAGAGCACCAGGAGATCGATGTCGGAGCTCGGGTTCATCTCCGAGCGTCCATAGCCGCCTTGCGCGGCGACGGTGCAGCGATGGTCGAGGAGGACGTAGCGCTCGGTGTACTCGGCCGTTGCCGACTCGAAGAGGAACGCGATCAAGCGATCGATGGCGGCGGTGTAGGCCTGCACGACCGCGAGCCCGCCGGCACCCGCACGATGCTGATCGTAGAAGCCGGTCCGCACCTCGTTCAGGTACACGCGGGCGACCGCGCCGAGGTCGACGCCGCTGCTCTTCGGGACCGGCAGCGCGGGAATCGCGCGCATCAGCTGCTCGGCCGTGATCAAAGCGTCTTCGCGAGGCGGGCGTCGCCGAGAAAATCAGTGATGCCGAGATAGAGACCTTCGGCAATGTCGTGTTGATAGGCCGTCGTGCCGAGCCGCTTGCCCTCGACCGGGTGTGACAGGAAGGACGTCTCGACCAGCACACACGGCATGTAGGCACCGACCAACACGTAGAACGGACCTTTCTTCACGCCGAGGTTGTGGACGTCGGTGTAGCGAGAGCGCAGGCGTGCCAGCACGCGCGAGTGCAGCCGTTCGGCGAGGGCATTCGACTCCTCTTCCTTACCGGACTGCACCATGTCGCTGAGGATGAACGAGAGGTCGCCGCGGCCGACCCGCACCGAGGGTCCGTTCTCCATCTTGGCGAGACGGATCGTGGCGCGGTCGTTCGAGTTGTTGAGGGTGTAGGTTTCGATGCCCTGCAGCTCGCCGGAGCGATCGGCGTTGGCGTGGATCGAGACGAAAAGATCGGCGCTGTTGGCGTTGG
>JBDSJB010000610.1:0-4373 GCA_039917665.1 Binatia bacterium | reverse complement strand
TGAACCGCGGGCTACTTCTTCCGACTTTCCGAGGGTCGAGCGTGATGAAAATTCTTCCGTTGCGGTGTGTGGTGGCGCTGGTTGGCATGTGTGCGCTCGTGGGAGCAGGCACGGGTGCCTATGCCGGATCGCCGCTTTCCAATGACCCGAGTCCGCTGGCGGTCTGCCAGGACACCATTCGAACCGCGGCGCTGCGGCTTGCCGACGACGTTCGGCGGGGTGTGGGCACCTGTCTCACGCGCGGCATCGAATGTGTGGTCGGGCCCGAGAATGATCAGGCCGATTGCTGCGAGCGCGCGGCCGGCCGCTGCGAGGGCGACCTCCGCAAGGTCGGGAAGGCGCGCGCACGCTTCACGACCTACGTGACGCGCCGGCGCTGCGCCGTCCTGCCGTTCGAGGAGATAATGGCCGAACTCGGCTACGACGCACTCGTCGCCCGGTGCGGGAAGCTCGACACGCTCGACGGCTTGGCGGAGTGCCTCGCGCACCTCACGACGTCTGAAACCTCCTGCCTCGTCGGTACGGCAGAGCTCCCGCGTTCCTCCGATGCGCTCGCCTGTCTCGGTATCGGCGAACGCTTCGTTGCGGAGACCGGAGCGGATCTCGCGTCCTGCGCCAATCTCACCCCTCCGTCCGCATCGCCCACGCCGCTCGCAACGGCGACGTCGCTCGCGACGACGACCCCAGCGGTCAGCGCGACGCCAATCGTGACCGCGACGTCGGTTGCGACGACGACCGCCGTCGCGTCTGTGACCGCAACGGCCACGGTGCCTCCGACCGCGACGCCGACGCCGACGGCGTCCGTAATCCCCACTGCGACGCCTGTTCCGACCACGACGACGTCGGCGACCCCTACCATCACCGCGACGGCTGTTCGGACCGCGTCGTCTACGCCGACTGCGGTGGCCACGGCGCTCGTGACCGCGACTGCGACGCCCCTTCCCACCGCTTCGTTGACGCCGACCACGACCACGACGCCCGCTGCGACGACCACGGCGTCGAGCACGCCGGTCGCGACGCTCACCGCGGTGCCGTCCGCCACCGTCACGCCGATCACGATCGCGACGCGGACGGCGACGCCGGTCGCCACCGTCACGCCGGTGTTGACGAGTACGCCGATCCCGACCGCAACGCGGACGGCGACCCCGGTCGTCACCGCAACCCCGACACCCACCCTAACGGCGACGCGCACCGCAACGCCGATCGTCACGTCGACGCCGCAACCGACGACCACGCCCACGAAAACGACCACGCCGACAAAAACGAGTACCCCGACGAGCACGCGGACACCGACGCCGATCCCGACCGTGGCAGGACCCGTCTGCGGCAACGGCGCGAAAGAGCAGGGCGAGGATTGCGACGACGGCAACACGCTCGATTGCGACAGCTGCCCGTCCGACTGCCACACGGCTGCCGCCGACTGCACCCCTGAAACGGGTGCCGTGCGCGCGCCCCAGAAGGTGAGTCTCAAGCTCGCCAACGGCGAACCGCTGACGTCCGCCAACTTCTGCCTCAAGTATCCCCCAAAGGCGGTCGGATTCCCGGGCACCGGGGCGATTCCGGCGCGGATCACCGGCTTCACCGGTCAAACCTCGCTCGCCGACTTCAACAACAGCGTGAAGATCGCCGTGCTCGGGCGCAATGCGCTCACTGAGCTCACGCTCACGGTCAACTTCGATCTCTGCAACGGCCAGACGGCTCCACTGCCGACCGCGTACAGCTGCGCGGTCGTGAGCGCCTCGAATGCGGGAACCACGATCCCAGCCGAAACCGTCCAATGCGTTCCCGTGGCCCAGTAGCGATGCCTAACCCGAGCATGGTCACTTGCGCGGCGGTGACGCCGTGAGCGCCCTCAGCGCCAAGCGCACCGAGGAAGCTCCGGTGCCGCCGGTCGCCGTTCACGCACCGATGCGCACGGCCACGTTCGGTTCGTACGGCCAGCGTGAGGAAGGATCGCGTTCGTGGTTCGCCGCGATCTCGACCTCCTCCGCCATCTACGTCCTGATCGCCGTCATCGCGGTGACCGTCGGTACGGCCACCAAGAAGGTGGTGCAGGAAAAGAAGGTCGACGTCACGTTCGTCGAGAAGGTGATCCAGGAGGCCCCGCCGCCGCCACCGCCGCCCGCACCGGAAGTGAAGCCCCAGCTTCCGCCGGCCGCTGCAGCGCCGGTCGTGCGACCCGACCAGAAGATCCGCAAGCTCGACAAGCCGCCGCCGCCGAAGGAGCTCGTCGCGCCGAAAGAGGCGCCCAAGGAAGCTCCAAAGGAAGCCGACCCGAGCGAGGACAAAGGCATCGCGGTCTTCGGCGATGGCAAGGGTGATCCCGCTGGCCTCGAAGGCGGTCAAGCCGGCGGTGTGGCTGGCGGCATGGTCGGCGGCGCGATCGCGCTTCCCGAGGATGGGGTTCCGCCCGTCCCGGCGAAGGCCAACCCGATTCCGGACTACCCGCAGGAAGCCCGCGCCGCCGGCAAGACCGGCACTGTGATCTTGAAGGTCGTCATTCTCGCCGACGGTACGGTCGCGCGCGTCGAGGTCATGCGTGGCGACGAGCCGTTCGCCTCGGCAGCCGTGAAGGCGGTCAAGCAGTGGAAGTACGAGCCCGCGCGGTTCAAGGGCCAGGCCATCACCGTGTACCGCATCATCCAAATTCCTTTCAAATTGAACGTGTGAAGGGGGACTGTCATGTCATTCAGCCTTTTTGAGATTTTCCAACACATGGGCCTCGCGGCGATGATCGTCGCCGGAGTGCTCGTGATCATGGGGCTCGCCTCCTTGACCGTGTTCATCGAGCGCATCATCGCGCTCCGTCGATCACGGGCAGCGTCGCGGGACTTCGCCGCGGTCGTCGAGGAGCCGATGCGGACGGGGGACATCGACGCGATCCTCTCCGCCTCCGAAGGCCACACGGCGGGCCATTTGGCGCGCGTCGTCCGCTCGGCGCTTACGACCTACTGGCATGCCACGAAGACCGCCGACATCTCGGGGCTGACGCCGGCCGAGCGCACACGCCGGCATCTCGAGCGTTACATGGAGGAGATCGGCTCGGATCTCCGTCGCGGACTTGCCGTCCTCGCGTCGGTTGGCTCGGTGGCGCCGTTCGTCGGTCTGCTCGGCACCGTGGTCGGTATCATCACCGCCTTCCAGGGCATCGCCTCGACGGGCTCCGGCGGGCTCTCGTCCGTGTCGGCGGGCATCAGCGAAGCGCTCGTGGAAACTGCGCTCGGACTCGCAGTCGCCATCCCGGCCGTGCTGGCCTACCACTACCTGACCAACGAGATCACGCGCGACGAAGGTGCGCTCAATCGATCCGCGGGCGAGTTGCTCGATTCGATCGAAGACTGGGCGGAGCGTGACGCGCAGACGGGAACGCGACGTGGGAAAGTCGCCTAGTCTTCCGACCGGCGGCGACGTCGACATCATTCGGAAGCGCAACGCCACGACGGCGTGGCGGCGTCCGAGTCCCAAGGTCGGCGTCGGCCCCGACATCAACGTGACGCCGCTCGTCGACGTCGTGCTCGTGCTGCTCATCATCTTCATGGTGGTGGCGCCGCGCATGGACCAGGACGTCCCGGTCGATCTCCCCGGCATCTTCAACCCCGATCCCGAGGTCGAGACGGCGATGGATCCGGTGAAGCTTTCGGTCGCGAAGGCGGGCGAGTACTACATCGACGAGCAGAAATTCGACCTCGAGGGCGCGGTTGCCGCATTGGCAGCCGAGCACGCCACCGAGCCGATGCGCCGCTTGGTGCTACGGGCCGACTCGAAGCTCACCTACGGACACGTGCGGGAGATTCTGTCGCGCTCACAGCAGGTCGGATTCCCCGGCATGTCGCTCATGGTCGGTGAGCGTCACAAGGTCGACGCCAACACCGCGGACGCGGGCGGCGAGAAGACCGCGGATGCAGGCGTCGACAAACCCGCGGACGCCGGCTCCGACGGACACGAGGGCTGAACCATGGGGATGAACCTCGGCGAATCTCCCGGCGACAAGAAAAAACACGGTGTCTCTCCCGAGATGAACGTCACGCCGCTCGTCGACGTGGTGCTGGTCCTGCTCATCATCTTCATGGTCATCACCCCGCTCCTGTCGAAGCACTTCTGGATCCACACCCCGAAGCAAGAGAAGGAAGAGGTGGCGCACGACGAAGCCCCCGATCCCGATCCGCCGCTCGTGCTCCGGGTCGCCGCCGACAAGGCGATCACCGTGAACGGCACGGCCGTCGAATACGCCGAGCTCGCCGACCGCCTGAAGCGCATGTTCGCGGCGCGCGAGGACCACATCATCTTCTTCGATGCGGCCGACGACGTCGTCTACGGATACGCCGTCGAGGTGATGGATCAGGCGCGGGCGGGTGGGGCGGTCACGATCGCCA
>JBDSJB010000609.1:0-16424 GCA_039917665.1 Binatia bacterium | reverse complement strand
ACGCGCGGAGCGCTGCCGGTCGGCGCGGCTGTCTCGTCAACAACACCCTCGGCGAGGTGGCGCCGCACGACCCGACGGTGTTCACGGCGATCCGCGGTGTTCTGCACCAGCTCGAAGCCATTCTGATGGGCGTCGTCGCGCGCGGCCAAGCGCGGGGCGAGATCACCACCAAGGAAACGGCTCGCGCGCTCGCACGTTTTCTCGCCAACACGTTCGGCGGGCTCAACCTCGCCGCCAAAGCCCGACCCGATAAAGCCGCGCTCGACGACGTCGTGCGCGTCACGCTGCGGGCCTTGGATTGAACCGCCCCCCAACCAGGAGAATACCGATGCACATGCTCAAGTCCCTCTACGTTTCGACCTACATTACGGCCTCGCTGAGCGGCCTCGTCGCCGCGCTTCTGATGACGATGCGGAGCGGCCTGCCGTCTCCCTGGCTCGGTGCCGCGCTCGCCTGCGCTGCGCCGGTCGCGTTCTTCGCGACGGTGTTCACGTTGCCGATCGCGCGTACGTCGCCGAATCTGCACGCCGTGCTCGGGGCAGGGATCGTCGGCACGTTGCTCAGCTTCGTGCTCGACGGTGGCCGGCTCGGCGCGCCGACGCTGCTCGCAGCGACCGTCGGCATCGGCGGCACGCTGCTCTACGTCTACTGGTACTCGCGGTTCGCGGTGCCGGCCGACTCGGTGCTCCGCGAGGGCGCAGCGCTCCCCACGTTTTCGCTGGTCGAGGATGGCCGCGAGATCCCGAGCCGCGAGCTCCTCGCCAAGCCCGCGCTCTGGATCTTCTATCGCGGCAACTGGTGCCCGCTCTGCGTGGCGCAGGTGCGGGAGATCTCGGCGCAGTATCGCGAGCTCGCCCGCCGCGGCGTCGAGGTGTTTCTCGTGAGCCCGCAGCCCGAGGCCAACACGGCGGCGCTCGCCGCGAAGTGCGATGCGCCCATGCGCTTCATGAGCGACCGGGGCAATCGCGCGGCCACCGCTCTCGGTATCCTCGAGAAAGCGGGGGTGCCCGCGGGCATGCAGGTGCTCGGCTACGACTCCGACGTGCCGCGGCCGACGGTCTTCATCACGGCCAAGGACGGCACGATCCTCTATTGCGATCTGAGTGAGAACTACCGGGTTCGGCCGGAGCCGGCGCAGTATTTCGCCGTGCTGGACCGGTTCGCGATCGCCTGAGCGACGACCGAAACCGCGTGTCCTTGTCGCTCGGTTCCATGTTAGGACCCGGGGATGGCCATCCGTAGCCTGCGGGGGCGGCGGCGAGCCCTGGTCGGGTTCGGAGGCGGGATCGCGAGCATCGTCGCGCTCGCGCTGCTCGTCGTGCTGCTCCGCGCCGACGCCCAGACTCCGGACCAGTCGCCGCCGCGGCGGCCGGCGATCCTGGACGGCTTCGATACGGCGATGCCCGACGACGAGGTGCTCCGTGAGGATCTCGCGCGCGCCATCGATCTTCGGACGCGCGAGCATTTCGATCGGGTGCTCGACGCCCGCGAGCCGGGGGAGCTGATCGAGCACGCGACGCTCGCGGAAAACGTCTTCGCGCGACGCGCGATCAGCATCGATGCCCTCTTCGTCGTCGGGGACGAGTTCTTCGCGTACCCGTTCCGCCCCGAGAACGGCTGGGGGAATGGACCGCGCGACCCGAATGCCACCGGCTTCACGCCCGAGTTGCGACGCATCCACGACGGCAAGAAGGGCGGGCCCGACGCGTTCGGCTGCTTCAGTTGTCATTCGAAGGGCGGCCCCGACGGCGCCGGTACGCAGACCCAGAACGGCTTCCTCGTTGGCAATGGCAAGGGCACGATCGGCGCGGACCAGCGCAATCCGCCTCATCTGCTCGGGATGGGGCCCGTCGAGGTCCTCGGACGCGAGATGACGGCCACGCTCCAGGCCGCGGCCACGGCTACGGCCGCGGAGGCACGGACGCAAGGCCGGCGCGTGGAGCGGCCCCTCCGCGCGAAAGGCGTCGCGTTCGGGACCATTGCCGCCGAGGCGGACGGGACGATCGACACCGGGATGCTCGCCGGGGTCGATCAGGATCTGACCGTCCGTCCCTTCGGATGGAAGGGACATCAAGCCACGCTCCGCGCGATGATCGAGGAATCGCTGCACATCCACCACGGGCTCATCTCGAAGCAGATCCACTTGGCGGTCCGCGACGGGACGCTCGCCGCCGCCGACTACGGAGCGGGCGCATGGGACGACCTCGACCAGGACGGGATCAGCCTGGAGATCGATTCGGGCATGCTGACGACGGTGGTCGGCTATCTGGCGCAGCTCGAGGCGCCCGTCATGCGACCGCCGCACGACCCCGGTCTGCTCGACGCGTTCGCTGCCGGCCGATCACGCTTCGAAGCCGTCGGCTGCGCGGGCTGTCACGTGCCGACGCTGGAGCTCGACGACCCGAAGCTCGACGTGCGTCCCTCCGGCATCGACGACGGTCATCCCTACATCATCGACGTCGCCAAAGACGGCGACGGTCCCAAGATCGAGGCCAAGTACGGCGGCAAGACCACCACGTATCTCGTGCACCTCTTCAGCGACTTGAAGCGACACGACATGGGCGCCGCGCTCGCGAGCCCCGCCGCGCAGGGAGCGATCCCCGCGTCGGTGTTCTTGACGCGTCCCCTCTGGGGCCTGGCCGATTCCGCGCCGTATTTGCACGACGGCCGCGCGCCGACGATCCAGGACGCGATCGTCATGCACGGCGGCGAAGCGGCGGCGGCGCGTGACGCGTACGTCGCGCTCGACGAAGACGGCCGCGCCAGCATTCGCGTTTTCTTGGCCTCGCTGTCGCGCGAGCCGAAGCTGTTCGTGCCATGAAGGTCCCGGCCGCTCTCCTCGCCGTCGCGTTCGCGCTCGTCGCGTGTGAGCGCGCGCCGACCGCGCCCCCTGCGCCGACCTGGCGGAGCGAGTGTCGGGCGGTCGTGCGGCCGGCGCCGCTCAGCCTCGAGGCGGCACGCGAGGCCCATCGGGTCGAAGAACGTCGCCATGAGATCCGCCTTCGCGAAGCGGCGGCGCCGGGCTCGTTCCGACGCGACATGCAGGCGGCGCTGAATGCCGAGCGCCTGGCCGCCGGTGAAGTGTGCGCGAGCGATCTCGACGACCTCGGACAGATGCTGTTCGAGCACGAGTATGGTTTCGACGACGGTCTCGGGGGCGGCGCGGCGAAGACGGCGCCGCAGGGGCCGTTTCGGCGGGTGCACGCCGGCGAGTTCGGGGGGCCGGAGACGGTCGGGTGCCCGTCCTGTCATTGGCTCGGCGGTCCGAACGGCGCGGGCGCCGAGACCGACAACACGTTCCTCACGGGTGACGGTGAGGAGCCGGCGAGCGGCGACACGCGCAATCCGCCGGCCCTGGTCGGGCTCGGCGTCGTGCAGGCTCTGGCCGCGGAGATGAGCGGCGAGTTGCTACGGCAGCGCGCGGACGCCGTCCGCGACGCGACGCGCGCCGGCGCGGATCGCGAGGTGTCGTTGCGCGCGAAGGGCGTCGACTTCGGCGTCATGCGCATCGACGCGAAGGGCGCGATCGACACGACGGGTCTCCGCGGCGTCGATGCGGATCTCGTCGTGAAGCCGTTCGGTTGGAAGGGTACGCTTCCGACTTTCGCCGCTTTCGCCGACGAAGCGCTGCAGATCCACATGGGCGTCCAGAGCGAGGGCCTGGTCGCAAGCAGCGCACGCGCGATCCTCGGTGACGGCGACGTCGACGATCCCGACGGCGACGGCATGCGGAGCGAGCTCGGGCGCGGACCCTTCGCCGCGATGAGCCTGCACCTGGCGCTGCTCGAGCTGCCGATCGTCGAGCCGCTCATCCTGAACCGACAGCTCCCGCCCCCGGCCGAAGGTCGCGGGGCTCCGACGAATACGAGCTTCGCGGCCGATTTTCAGCGCGGCCGGCAGCAGTTTCACGAGCTCGGTTGTGCCGGCTGCCACGTCCCCATGATGGTGCTCGAGAGCCCGGTCGTGACGATCGACGGCCTTCCCCCCATCGATCTGTCCGAGCAGATGCGCCAGCCCGGATTGCGCTACGACGCGGGCCTCGCAGGCTATCCCGTCTGGCTCTTCAGCGACCTGAAGCGCCACGACATGGGCCAGGCGAGCGCCGCCCGCCACGTGCAACGCGGCGTCGCCGTGGAGCAATACCTCACGCCGCGACTCTGGGGCATGGCCGACTCGGCGCCCTATCTGCACGACGGCCGAGCGCCGACCGTCGACTACGCGATCGCCGGACACGACGGCGAGGGGGCAGCGGCGCGCGCGGCGTTCGAGGCGGTGCCGTGGGAAGAGCGCGGCCCGCTGCGAGTCTATTTGATGGCGCTCCGCCGTGCGCCGCGCGTCTTCATCCCGTGAGCGCCCGGCCGTAGCACGTAGAGGTCGAGCACCCCGGCGCCGACCATGCCGTCGACCGCGTGTCGGAGGGAGGCGATCAAGAGCGTCGGACGGCTGCGACCCTCGGGGTCGGGGGCGCGCACGATGTGCCATCCGAACCAGCAATCCGCTGCGTCGCCGAAGAGCTCGCCCAGGATCGCGCCGCTCTTGCCGGAGCGCAGCTCGATCCGTCCGACGCGATCCGCGTCGGCGCGACGATGCCACGGGGCGCTGATCGCGAGATCGTCGACACCGTCGCCGTCGAGATCGCCCGCCGCCACGATCATGCGTCCGTACTGCTCACCCGGTTGTCGTCCCGACCAATGACGCAACGGGGTGCCGGTCTTGCTGCCGTAGATGGTGAGCTCGCCGGGGAGACTACGGGTCTGATCCTCGGTGCCGGCCGCGGCGACGGCGATCTCGGTCTTACCGTCGCCGTCGAGGTCGGCGACAGCGGCCACGATCATGCCGAAGCCGCCGCGGCGATCGGTGCCCTTCCAGTGAAACAGCTCCTGACCGTTCGCCGGCGAGAGCACGAACGCGGCCCCGACGAATGCACCGTCGGCATCGGCGGCAAACGGCGCGCCGACGGCGATCTCGGGGTGGCCGTCGCCGTCGAGATCGTCGAGCCGAGCCACGGACCAGCCGAACGCGCCGGCGGGCTCGCGTGGGACGACCGCTTTCAGCGACGCGCCGTCTTTACCGCTCAGAAGAAGGACACGACCATTCTCGCCGCCGGGTGCGCCGACGTAGACGTCGGGACGACCGTCGGCATTCTCGTCGCCCGCGAGCGCCATGTCCCAGCCGAGATTCTCGCTGCCTTTCGCCGTCTCGGCATGGCGCCAGATCTCGTCCCCGGTCTTGGGCGAGCGTGCGACGACGATGCCACCGGTGACGTCGTCGGTCTTCGCATGCGGCGCCGCGATCACGAGGTCGGCGAGGCCGTCGCCGGAGAGGTCGGCGATCGGCATCACCCAGTGGCCGAAGAGCGCGTCGGGCCACTCACCGTCCCACTCCCGAACGAGCGCGCCAGTCTTGCCCGACCACACTTGCGCCGTGCCGTTCTGCTGGTTGCCGTGCCAGAGCTTGAAGCGCGCGCCGGCGGCGATGTCGACACGACCGTCACCGTCGACGTCGAGCGGCTCGCCGAAGCGAAAGCCGAGCTCGCCCCCCTTGATGGTGCCGGCGAAGCGGTGCGCCACGCACCAGCCCCCGCCCGGTATCGCGCAGGACGGGGCGGCTCCAATCGTGGCTGGGTCGAGGAGACTGATGAAGAGAAAGGCGAGGGCGCTACGAGGAAGGGTGAAGCGGCGGCGCCGACACGAGTGTGTCGGCGCCGCGGTGTGGTTCACTGACAGCAGCCAACCCAGCTCGTGCCAGCCACGTTGCACTGCACGTTGGAGGTCAGACTGCCGAGGGTGCCGGCCGAGTTGTTGAGGGAGACGCGCTGACCGCGCGACGCCGTGTGCGCCGTGCCGTACTCCCAATTCAAATCGGAGCCGCCAGGGGCGTCGTCATTGCACTGCTGGAGGATCGGCTGTCCGCTGTCGATCGCCCAGAAGGACGTGACGCTGTTGCTGGCGAGGTCCTTCAGGAACTTGAGCTCGTTCAACGCCGCGGCGTTCTGGAGCTCGAGGTAGGTGCACGCGTGCGTCCCCGCGAAGTTCGTGTTGCAGGCGTTGTTCGCGCCGGGGAGACCGACGGTCAGGTTGTAGTTGAAGCGGCCGCCCGTCGCGTTGAGCGAGCCCTTGATGATCGTGCCGGGGACGAACGTCGGCTGCGGCGTCGGCGTGTTCGTCGCCGTCGCGGTCGAGGTCGGCGTCGGGGCGGTGCTCGTCGGGGTCACCGTCGGGGTCGGCGTCGGACCGGCCCCCGAGGCGCAGCTGCCGTTCGCAACACCATCGTCGAAGAGATCGCAGTTGACCGCGAGGCCGTCCATCTCGTTGATCGCCTGACAGACGCGGCATTCGACCTGCGTGTCGAGGCAGACGCCGAGCGCCGGCTGGGTGCGCGCGTTGCAGTTGCCCGGGAAGGCGTTCGCGACATCGGTGCACGCCTTGCCGATCGTGGAGCTCAGGCTGGCGACGCCCTTCGCGAGTTTGCCCTTGGTGTCCGCAGCGATCGAGCCCGGCGTGCCGGCGTTGTTGACACAGGCTTCGAGCGCGGCGACCGCGCTGGCGCCAGCCTTCAGCGCCGCCTTCTTGCAGCTCACGAACGTCGCGAACTTCACTGCCGCGAGCTTCTCGAGGCTGGCGGAGACCTTCTGCTGACAGGCGCAACCGGCCTTGCTGCTCGCGCAGGTGATGATCGCGGCATCGAGGCTCGGGCCGTAGACGTCGGCGACGAGATCGACCTTGCCCTGCTGCGCCGCCGTGTTGACCGTCGTCGCGCCCGTGAAGCCGAAGCTCGGCGCCGCGCTGCACGACTTGGCTTCGTCGGCGGTGGTCTTCGCCTTCCGCTTGGCGACCTTGCCCTTCAGGTCGGCGGTGAGACAGGTCTGGGCCGTTCCGGGGAGCGTGCCTTTGCCGGCCCCCTTCACGCAGGCCAGACTCTCCTTGCCCTGCTCCTTCGCGACGGCGGCGCCGTCTTTGTTCACGGCGTTCAAGCAGGCTTGTTGGCCGCTCGTTTGGAGCTGGGCCCACGCCCCGAACACGCTCACCAACACGAGCGCTCCCGCGCCCAACGTCATCGACAGGATCGGCGTTCGCTTCGACATCATCACACCTCGTGTGCGCTCAGGGGATTAGGAACAACGGGAAAATGATCACCTCCGGCTATCACACCGGTCCAATCCCATGCACGCGGAAAGTGCACGCCTTGGCGTGACCGAAGAACGATCGACCGCCTACTGGCAGCAGCCCACCCAGGCAAGGGTGCCTGGCGTGTTGCACTGAACCCCGGTGGCGAGGGGCCCGAGCACACCGGTCCCATTGTCGAGAGAAACCCGTGAACCCCGAGAACCGGTGTGCGAAGTGCCGTATTCCCAGTTCAGATTCGACCCGCCGATGGCGTTGTCGGTGCATTGCTGGAGAGCGGGTGCCCCCGGGTCGATCGCCCAAAAGCCGAGAACGGGACTCCCGTCGGTGTCCGTCAGGCCGTCGAGATCGCCCGCGGCCTCAGCGTTTTGCAGATCGGAATACGTGCAGGCGTGCGTGCCGGCGTAGTTCGAGTTGCAGGCGGCGTTGGCGCCCGGCAGTCCGATCATCAAATTGTAGTTGAAGCGGCCATACGTGATGGGGAGGGCGCCCTTCGCGATGGTGCCCGGAGCCGAGGTTGGCGTCGCCGTCGGGCCGGGGCTGGTCGGTGTCGAGGTGGGTGTCGGCCCGGTTCCGGAGGCGCAGCTGCCGTTCGCGGTGCCGTCGTCGAAGACGTCGCAGCCGACCGCGAGGCCGTCCATCTCGTTGATCGCCTGACAGACGCGGCATTCGACCTGCGTGTCGAGGCAGACGCCGAGCGCTGGCTGGGTGAGCGCGTTGCAGTTGCCCGGGAAGGCGTTCGCGACGCCGGTGCACGCCTTGCCGATCGTGGAGTTCAGGCTGATGACACCCTTCGCGACCTTGCCCTTGGTGTCTGCCGCAATCGAGCCAGGCGTGCCGGCGTTGTCGACGCAGGCTGCGAGCGCGGTGGCCGCGCTCGCGCCGGCTCGCAGCGCCGCCTTCTTGCAGCGCACGAACGTCGCGAGCTTGACCACAGCGAGCTTCTCGAGGCTGGCCAAAACTTTCTGCTGACAGGCGCAGCCGGTCTTGCTGGTCGCGCAGGTGATGATCGCCGCATCGAGACTCGGGCCGTAGACGTCGGCGATGAGATCGACGGCGGCCTGTTGTGCCGCCGTGTTGACCGTGGTCGCGCCCGTGAAGCCAAAGCTCGGCGCCGCGCTGCACGACTTGGCTGCGGCGGCCGTGGTCTTGGCCTTCCGCTTGGCGACCTTGCCCTTCGCGTCAGCGGTGAGGCAGGTCTGCGCCGTTCCTGGGAGCGTGCCTTTGCCGGCCCCCTTCACGCAGGCCAGGCTCTCTTTCCCCTGTTCCCGTGCGACCGCAGCGCCGTCGCGATTGACGGCATTCAGGCACGCCTGCTGACCACTGGTCTGGAGCTGAGCCCAGGCGCCGAGCACGCTCACCAACATGAGCGCGCTCGCGCCCAACGTCATCGACAGGATCGGCGTTCGCTTCGACATCATTGTACCTCGTGGGTTTCGAACTACCACGGCGCCTCGGCGCGACGCACGGGAAAAGGATGGACGTTGCGATTCACGCCCGGCAGAGGATGGGACGCTGACTGACCGCGGTCAGCCCAGCGTCCCATCGGCGGCCGGAAAATCTGCTTCAGCGCTGGTGCGGGTGCGAATGCCCGCCACCATGGTGGCAGGGCTCGGACTTCTTCCCCTTTTTGCCGCCGTGGTCGCATTTCTGGCAGTGCTCACCGCCGCAGGGCTCGCTGCAGCCGCTCGCCTCGACCCACTTGCCGCCACTACAGGCCTGGCACACGCCGCCGTTGCTGTTGACCGCGCCGTTCGAAAAGCACCGGCTCCGATAGGTGCACGACTCGGGGCCACAGCCGCCCGACGTCATGCCGTGTCCGTGCCCCTGCCAGCCTTCGCCGTGATGACCCATGGGTCGGTGCGGACCACACGACGCCGCCATCAACACCACCGTGGGGATCACGATCAAATATTGCCATGCTCGCATGCGCTCTTTCCTCCTGGGGTCAGGCTTACGAAACCCGTCCGCGCTAATCTACTCTACCTGGCGTCGCTCCGGATCGCGGCGACGACCTCGGCCCAGGCCTCCGGATGCGCGCGATGCGGCTCGGCATGGCAGAGCACCGCGAGGCGATCGACGAGCCCGTCGTAGCGTGCGTGGAGGGCCGCCGCGACGTCGGCGGGACGCTCGCAGCAGACGGCGAACGCGTCGAGCATGCGATCGTCGATGAGCCCGGCCATGTCGAGCCAGCGGCCCTGCCTCGCGAGTTGGTTGAGCTCGGGTTGCAGGGCGCCCCAGCCGTGGGCGTCGAGCACCACGCGGTACTGCGGGGTCGCGCCGTAGAACGCGAGCTGCATGCGGGTCGTCGTGTCGGCGTGCTGATATTCCTCGGCGGTGTAGCCCGTCACGACGAGGGCCTGACACGCGATGGTGAGATCGGTGCGGGTGCGACCACCGCGGGCGAGGCCCGCATCGAGGGCGGGGAGGGTGGTCGCGCGGATGAACGCAGGGCTGTTCATCGGGTGGACGAACAGGCCGTCGCCGACCTCGCCCGCGATCGCCGTCATGGCGGGGCCGACGCCGCCGAGGAAGACGCGCGGCGGACCGAACGGGCTCGACCCGGGGGTGAAGAACGGCGTCATGAGCGTGTGACGATAGTGCTCGCCGCGGAAGTCGAGCGGCGCGTCCTCGTTCCAGCACCGCCAGATTGCGCGCAGCGCCAGCACGAACTCGCGCATGCGCGCGAGCGGCCGCGTCCAGACGGCGCCATAGCGCTTCTCGACGTGCGCCTTCACCTGCGAGCCGAGGCCGAGAATGAAACGGCCGCGCGCCAGCACGTTCAGATCGTGCGCCGTGTGGGCGAGCTGCATCGGGCTCCGCGGCGGCGCAATGGCGACGGCGGTCGCGATCTCGAGGCGCGTCGTGTGCTCGGCGGCAAACGCCAGCGGGAAAAACGGATCGTGCGGACCTTCGAAGGTGAAGGTGCCGTCGTACCCGATCGTTTCGAGAGCCCGAGCCTCGGCCGCGACGGTGCCGAGATCGGTCGTGAGGAGCGGCGCGTCGATCTGCATGACGCGCGTCCTGCCACGGATTGCGCCTCCGGTGCGAGCTGCTAGACCGGCGCCATGGCTACCGACATCCCGACCGCGCGCCGCGGTCTCCTCGCGTTCCTCGCCAAGCAGGGCGGCTCGCTCCCGATGCGTGAGCTCCACACCCACAGTCTGCTGTTCTACCAGGCCGGTCATCAGGCGTTCTCGCAGCTCATGGAAGGCCTCGTCGCCGACGGCCTCGTGGTGTTCGACGACGGGACGTTCTCGCTGACCGACGCCGGCCGTCAGACGCTCGCGGACGGCTGAGCCCCGCCTCCATGCCGGTCTCCTCGCGGTATCGGCCGGCGTTGGCCGTGACCGATCTCGGCCCGGATTTCTACGACGCAGTCGTCCCGGCGCGGTTTCCGTCGCACCGCCTGCGTTACCGCCATCAGCGCTGGGCGGCGCGCGTCGGGCTCGACACGCTCGACGACGCCGAATGGGAACGACACTTCGCCGCGTTCAACCCGCTGCCGGACAATCTCCCGCTGCCGCTCGCGCTCCGCTACCACGGCCATCAATTCCGCGCCTACAACCCCGCCCTCGGCGACGGCCGCGGCTTCTTGTTCGCGCAGCTCCGCGACGCCGATGACGATCGGCTGCTCGACCTCGGCACCAAGGGCAGCGGTCAAACGCCGTGGTCGCGCGACGGCGACGGTCGCCTGACGCTGAAAGGCGGCGTCCGCGAGGTGTTGGCGACCGCGATGCTGGAAGCGCTCGGCGTCTACACGTCGAAATCGTTCAGCCTCTTCGAGACGGGCGAGATGCTCTTCCGTGGCGACGAGCCGTCGCCGACGCGCTCGTCGGTGCTGGTGCGTCTCAGCCACTCGCACGTCCGCTTCGGGACCTTCCAGCGCTACGCACAACGCGGCGAGCATCCGCAGCTCGCACGCCTCCTCGACTACGCCGTCCAGCAGCACTATCCGGCGCTCGCGGCTGCCGCCGTCACCGACACGCCAGCGGCGTTCTTGCGCGAAGTCTGTCGACGCAGCGCCGATCTCGCGGCGAGCTGGATGATGGCGGGCTTCGTCCACGGTGTCCTCAATACCGACAACATGAACGTGACCGGCGAGAGCTTCGACTACGGTCCGTATCGTTTCCTGCCGACCTACGACCCCGACTTCACCGCCGCCTATTTCGATCATCACGGGCTCTACGCGTACGGCCGCCAGCCCGCGGTCATGGAGTGGAACCTCAATCAGCTCGCGCACGCCTTGACGCCGCTCGCGCCACGCCCCGGTCTCGAAGCCGCGCTCGCGACCTACGGGCCGGCGTTCGAGCAGGCGCTGATCGCGCGCTTGCTCGTCCGCCTCGGCCTCGTCGCGCGCGGACCGGACGACGACGCCGCGCTCGGCAGCGCGGTGTTTCGTTTTCTCGCCGAGAGCCAGGTCGGCTACGAACAGTTCTTCTTCGATTGGTACGGCGGTGCCACGAGCGCCGATCGCGCGCGGCAGAGCCCGGTCGCCGCGCTCTACGCCGACGCCCATTTCGGTGCCGTCCGCCGATTGCTCGACGACTACGAGCCGCTCGCGTCGTCGCGCCTCGCGGAACCGTACTTCCAACAAGCGAAACCCTGCACGCTCCTCATCGACGAGATCGAGACGCTCTGGGACGCGATCGCCGGCGCCGACGACTGGTCACTCTTCACGGCCAAGCTCGACGCAATCGCGCACATGCGGGCGGTACTGCAGGGGGGTGACTAACTCCGCCAGCGCGGGCATCCATGAGCCATGACCTGGCTCGGATTCCTCGCCATTGCCGTCGCGCTCGTTGCCGTCCTCTCCTTCGTCGGCGCGCGCCCGCGCGGCGGCCGCCCCGTCGAGGGCACGCAGCTCATGATGGCGGGTCGGGTCGTCCTGGTGATCACCGCGCTCGCGATCGCCTGGGCCGCCTTCGGTCGCTGACCAGGCGCCATCAGAGCTTGATGCCGAAGTAGTCGAAGAAGCGCTCGTTGTACTCGGCGTCCGAGAGATCGTCGCCCATCGCCACCCAGTCTTCGTCGCTGATCTTCGGCCGGCCGCGCATGAAGCCTTCGGCGTCCGGGCCGACGGGCCAGCGTAGCTTGTAATCCGGGCTCGTGATCGCGGTGAGGATCGTGTCGGCGACGAGCTCCGGCTGCGCCCCGGCGCGAAAGCCCGCGGCGAAGACTTTGCCGTTCCGGCGCATTACCTGATGGTAGGGCGACGTCTTCGCGTAGCGCGTCGCTTCGGCGGAGTTCTCGAAGATGTTGGTCATGATGACGCCGGGCTCGATGTTGACGACGCGGACGCCGAAGCGCCGCACCTCGTGCGCGAGCGCTTCGCCGAGACATTCGAGCGCCCATTTCGACGCGGAGTAGGGGATCTGATTGGGCGTCGCCCAGCGCCCCGCCATCGACGTGATGTTGACGATCGTGCCGCGCCGGCGCTCGCGCATCGACGGCAGCACGGCCTGAATGCAGCGGACCGCGCCGAAGTAATTGGTCTCGAACATGCGGCGGTGCTCGTCCTCGGGGGTGAGCTCGAGCGGCGACGCGCCGCCGATGCCCGCGTTGTTGACGAGCACGTCGACGGGGCCGGCAGCGGCGACGGTGGCGAAGGCCGACGCGACCGAGTCGGCCATCGTCACGTCGAGCGCGAGGATCTCGAGCGGCAGCTTCTCGGCGGCGGCCGCGTCGCGCAGCGGGCCGGCTTTCTTCGGATCACGCATGCCCGCGAACACGCGATAGCCGCGGCGGGCGAGTGTCAAACTGGTCGTGAAGCCGATGCCGGTACTGGTGCCCGTGACGACGGCGCTTTCCATGGAAGGTCTCCTCCTCAAATCAGATGGCGTGAGCGACGACGAGATTGACGGTGTCGGTTTCGGGATCGAAGACGATCTTCACATCGCCGCGCTGCAGTTGGCGCCGGACGTCGGTGATCTTCTCTTCGAGCGTGCGCTCGACGGCGCCGTAGTCGGTGCCGCCGCGCGTGACGAACTCGACGATCAGGCCGCGCAGCGCCTCGTCGGACAGCGCGGACGGCGGGACTTCGATGATGGTCGGCTCGGACACGCTCCGTCGGCTGTAGCGAGTCGCGTCGGCGGCGACAAGGCGGTGGTGGGTTTGCTGGGGCTGGCCTGGCGCGGTAGACGCGAACGACGAAAGAACTGGACGCGCTCGCGCGTCGGAGGACAGATGCTCGTGCGAAATCAGGCAGTGCTGGCGTTGGTGATGGCGACGGTCGTCGGGATGCCGACGGTCGGCTCAGCGCAGAACCGCGGGGTGCAATTCACGCCCGACGGCAAGCGCGTGCTCGTCAACAAAGACGTCGGGGCCGAGCGCTGGGCGATCACCAAGAATGAGAACGGCACGCTGACCGGCAACGTGTTCCGCAGCGACGGCGGTCTGCCTGCCTTCGTGTTTTGCGGCCCCGGGAACGGCGCGAACAATTTCGACTGCTTCGGTGCCGATGGCTGCCTCACCAACAGCTCCGCCGACGCGCGCGGTATCCAAGGCGTCCCAGACGCGACGCGTGTGCTCGCACAGAAGGACGTCGGCGCCGAGCGCTGGGCGATGTCGTTGAATTTCGACGACGGCACCGCGACCGGCAACATCTTCCGCTCCGACGGGGGCGAGCCGGCGTTCGTCGTCTGTACGCCGACCGGCGCGCCCAATACGTTCGACTGCTCGGGCGCCGACAAATGTCTCGGGACGCCGTGCACGCAACCGTTCACTCCGATCGCGACCGTCACGTTGCCGGAATCCTTCTTCGCGCTCCCCGATCCCTGCAACGCGCCCTACACCGACATCGGTAACGTCGACATCCCGCCGAGCTTCTTTCAGCCGGTGGCCTCGGTCACGTTCAACCTGAGCGTGACGGCGGCGATTCAGGCGTTCCAGCTCCGGGTCACCTACGCGACGTCCCTCGGCACGTTCGCCGGAGAGAACGCGGACGTGAGCTGTACCGTCGAGGGCGGCGGCGGCGTCTTCACCAAGAACGACAACGAGAACGGTGCGCTCTTGTTCAGCCTCGCCAACACGTCGAATCTGACATTCCCGGTGACGGTGCGCTGTGGGTTCGACGCGACCGGGACCCTCGCCGCGAGCGACTTTGCGGTCCAGGTGCAGGAGGTCACGCAGAACAACGCGCCGGGCGACGCGTCGGTGTTGAACGTCGCCGTCACCGTCCCCTGAGCGTTCCTTCGGCGGTCGCCTCATGAGGGTCACAAGCGAGACGGTCGACGTCGCGACCGCGGACGGCGCGCACGTGCGGTGCGCGGTGCTGACGCCTGTCGGCACCGCGGGCACGCGATGGCCCGCCGTCGTCGCCTACTCCGACATCTTCCAGCTGACGGGCACGCACCTACGACTCTGCCAGCGGCTCGCGAGTCACGGCTTCGTGGTCGTTGCGCCCGAGATCGTCGGCCGCGTGCTGCCGCCGGGCCGTGTCCTCGATTTCGACGCCGATCGCCAGCTCGCGCTCGATAGCACCGAGGGCATGACCGTCGACGGTTTCGACGCCGATCGAAGGGCCGTGCTCGGATGGATGCGTACGCATCCCACGATCGAGCCCACGCGCCTCTTCGCGTGCGGCTGGTGCATCGGCGGCCATCTGGCATTCCGGGCCGCGCAGGAGCCGGCCGTGCGCGCGACCGCCTGCTTCTACGCGACCGGCCTGCACTCCGACACGGTCGGCGGCGCGCACGGTACTGCCACAAGCCTGGCCGGTGCGTCGACGATTCGCGGCGCGCTCTTGCTGGTGTGGGGCACGCAGGACCCGCACATCCCGAAGGACGGCCGCACGAAGATCCACCGCGCCCTCGACGCCGCCGGCCTGGCCTTCGATGTCCGCGTCTACGAGGCCGAGCACACTTTCATGCGCGACGAGGGTGCCCGCGCCGACCCGGCGGCGACCGACCGCGCATTCGCCGCCATGCTCGAGGTGTTTCAGTCGGTCGAATGACCGAGGAGGTGGCGCGTTCCCACGGCGCGGCGCGCTGCCCTCACGCCGCTTCCGGCGCGATCTCCTCTAACTCCATCCCCCGCGTCTCCGGCAGCCACGCCACCACGGCACCCGCTGCGAGCACGCCCGCGCCGGAGATGATCGCGAGCGCGATCTGAATCCCGCCGACGCGCGGAGCCAGTAGGCCGGCGAGCGCGAGGCCGGCCATGCCGCCGGCGGCACCTGCGGCGGTCAGCCACCCGGCGGCGGCGCCGCGGAAGTTCGTGGGGAAGAGCTCGGCGGCCCAGGTACGGATGACGGTCATCTTGCCCCCTTGAAAGAAGACCATGGCGGCAAAGCCGGGCCAGAGGGCGCGGGCGCCGCCGAGAAAGAAGAGCAGCTCTGCGGCGGTCAGGCCGAGCAGGAAGAGGACCCCGATCGCACGGCGGCCGTGGCGGTCGGCGAGCAGGCCGCCGAGCGCCCATCCCGGCAGCCCGAGCCCACCGGCGACGATGAACATTGCGCTCGCCTGTGCGGCGCTCCAGCCGTACTCGTTGATCGGCACGTAGGTGACGAACGCGAACGCGGCGACGTCGTAGCTCATAGCGAGCGCGACGACGACCAGCGCCGCGAGCACGCGGCCACGGTAGGCGGGTGGCGGGAGCGCGACCGACGTGCCGCTGCGCGCGAGCCAGCGACGGCTCTCGGGAATGTGACGTCGCAGCAGCGGCAGCATCAGGATCGGCACGAGGCTGACGACGCAGAGCCCGCGCCAGCCGCCGGGAACGATCGCGACGGCCGCGAGCAAGAGCGCCGCGAAACCGGTGCCGAACGAGTTGGCGGTGCCGAGTACGCCCTGCGCCGAGGCGCGCTGATCGGACGGCATCTCTTCGGCTGCGAGGACGGCGGCCGAGAAGAGGGCGCCCTCTTGAAAGATGCGCGCGGCGACTTGCCAGGCGACGAGCCCGGCGAGCGAGGTCGCGGTCGCCGTCGCCGCGCCGAGGAGCGCAAAGAGCCCGATGCTCACGAGCAGCAAGCGCCGTCGGCCGATGCGATCCGCGATCGGTCCGAGCACGAGCACGCCGAGCGATCCCATCGCGATCAGCGCCACCGCGTACGACAGCTGATGCGACGGCGCGGCGAGATCCTTCCCGACGTACGCGAGCGTGACGGTGATCAGCGACCGTCCATAGCCCTCGAAGAAGATGGCCGCGCCGAGCACGGTGAGCAGGCGGCGATGGGTCGGGTCCACGGCGCCCTGCTAGCGGCCGCGCCGCTGCGTCGCAATGACGACGAGTAGCGGCGGTGCCGGTCGTTCGATCCGAACGACGCCCGTGACGATCGAGGGCCTGCCGCTTCCCGCGCTG
>JBDSJB010000608.1:0-7271 GCA_039917665.1 Binatia bacterium | reverse complement strand
CGCTTGATCCGACCCCACTGGCGCTGACGCAGCACGCGATCGCGCTCTGGAACGAGCTCGCGGCGACCTACGACGCGATCGAGCGCCGGCTCGCCGCTGGGGCGTGGGACGGGTTCGCGGAGATCGCAACCCACATCGCCACGCTCGAAGGCGAGCTGCAGCCGCTCTTGGCGTCGATCGCGACGATGCGCGCCGACGGCCGGACGCCGGCGTCGGAGCTCGCGACGTCGTGGCACGATCTCGACAACATGATGGAAGCGCTGGCTCGCCGGCAGAAGCAGCTGGCGATCGCCGCGGCGAGCGCGCGCGACACGACCGCCGCCCGCTTGATCCGCGCCCGCATCGCGCGCTCACGCGCCGCGGGCTACACCCCGCTGAACCCGCTCACGCCGCGCATCACGTCGCGCCGGGTGTAGGGAAACCGAGCGAGGGGGATTCTTCGAAGTAGGGGATCTCCCCCTTCGCTCCATCCCCCTCCGAGGGACGGGGCCTCACTCCGGCTCGCTCGCGCTGTGCGCGGGGAGGGCGGGACCTGGGTCGCCCTCGGACACGCCTTCGCATCCGCCGGTCCGCATCGCACCAACACCGCTCCGAAGGCACGCTCCGCGTAGAGGCGCTCCCGCGTCCGCGGAACCCCGAGCACGCGGACACCGTCCACCCCTTCCGTCCGACGCGCTTGTCGCGGCCACGAAACGCGCTGTGTACATGGAAAAGGCGTCTGGGTGGCAAATACGCCTGGTGCGTGTAGGGAGGTGGCCGTGTTGAGCAAAGCGTCGCTCTTGCGTGGCATGCTCCGGTCGTCCGAGCTCGAGTTCCTCATGGAGGCGCACGACGGACTCTCGGCGAAGATCGCCGAGGAGGCCGGTTTTCGCGGCCTCTGGGCGAGTGGCCTCGCGATGTCGGCGGCACTCGGTGTGCGCGACAGCAATGAAGCCTCGTGGACGCAGATCCTCGAGGTGCTCGAGTTCATGAGTGACGCGACGCGCGTCCCGATCCTCCTCGACGGCGACACCGGCTACGGCAACTTCAACAATGCCCGCCGGCTCGTGCGGAAGCTGCATCAACGCGGCATCGCGGGCGTCTGCATCGAGGACAAGCTCTTCCCGAAATCCAACTCGTTCCTCGACGAGGCCAAGCAGCCGCTCGCCGATATCGACGAGTTCTGCGGGAAGATCAAAGCGATGCAGGACTCGAAGCACGACACGGCCTTCGTCGTGCTCGCGCGCGTGGAGGCCTTCATCGCTGGGTGGGGGCTCGCGGAGGCGCTGCGACGCGCCGAGGCCTATCGCGTCGCCGGCGCCGACGCCGTCTTGATCCACAGCAAGAAGAGCACGTCGCTCGAGATCGACGCGTTCATGCAGGAATGGGCCGGTCGGCTGCCCGTCGTGATCGTGCCGACCAAGTACTACTCGACCCCGACCGACAAATTCCGCGACCTCGGCGTCAGCATGGTCATCTGGGCGAACCATGCGATCCGGGCCTCGATCGCGGCGATGCAGTCGACGACCCGCCGTATCTTCCTCGACCAGTCTCTGGCGAACGTCGAGAGCCAGATCGCGACGATCGCGGAGGTGTTCCGCTTGCAGGGCGACGACGAGCTGCAGGCCGCGGAGAAGCGCTATCTGCCGGCTGCCGAGCTGAGGGTGAACGCCATCATCCTCGCCGCGGCCCAGGGCGTACGCTTCGGCGAGCTCACCGAGGCGCAGCCGAAGGCGCTCCTCAAGGTCAACGGCAAGTCGATTCTCCAGACCCAGGTCGACCACTTCCGCGGCATCGGCGTGAAGGACATCACCGTCGTTCGGGGTTTCCGGAAGGACCTGATCGAAGGCGACGCATTCACGACCATCGACAACGACGCGTTCGCCGAGACGACCGAGCTCTACTCACTGCACCGCGCGCTCGACGCGGTCCGCGGCACGACGCTGATCAGCTACGGCGACCTCGTCTTCAAGCCCTACATCCTGAACGAGCTGCTGCACGACCCGAACAGCGTGACGATCATCGCCGACGCGGATTTCGCCGGCGCGGATTCCGCCGCCGACGGCGCGTACCACGAGTGGGTCGTCACCGATCAGCCGTACTCGCGGCGCGCGTCGTATGGCTTCGTGCAGCTGCGCGCCGTCGAAGAGCGCATTCGCGAGGGCTGCTCCGGCGAGTTCATCGGACTCTTGAAGGTGAACGAGGTCGGGGCCGGGATCGTGAAGCAGCATCTGGAGGCGCTCGTCCTCGAGCCCGACTTCGCGACGATGCGCATGCGACACCTGCTCGCGCGCATCCTCACGACCGACACGGTCGCGGTGAAGTTCATCCGCGGTTCGTGGATGGACATCAACAGCATCGTCGATCTGCAGCGCGCCGAGGGCTTCTGATGCTGGCGACGGAGGCGTTCGGCGCCGAGCTCCGTGCGCGTGGCTACGCGTTCTTCAGCGGCGTGCCGTGCTCCTATCTGAAATCCCTCATCAACTACGCGATCTCCGAGTGCACCTACGTCGGCGCGGTGAACGAGGGCGATGCCGTCGCGCACTGTGCGGGGGCGTGGCTCGGCGGCCAGAAGTCCGTCGTCCTGATGCAGAACTCGGGGCTCACCAACGCGCTCTCGCCGCTCACGTCCTTGAATCGGCTGTTTGGCATTCCCGTGCTGGGTTTCGTCTCGCTGCGCGTCGGCACGCCAGAGGAGCCGCAACACGAGATCATGGGGCGGGCGACGCCGGCGCTGCTCGATGCCATCGGCATTCCCTGGGTGTTCCTGGCGGAGGACGCGGAGGCGGCGGCACGGCAGCTCGTCGAGGCCGATCGTCGCGTCGACGACGGCGCATCGTTCTTCTTCGTCGTCCGCAAGGGCACGTTCGATGAGTGCGCACTGGACCCGGCGCCGCTGCCGCGCCGCGCCCACGTGCTACCGCAGCGGTCCGCATCGTCGGCGGCGGCGCCAATGGCAAGAGGGCCGCTCCGCCACGAGGCCCTGCGTGCGCTCGCGAACCATCGCCAGCCCCGCACCGTTTTCATCAACACGACCGGCTACACGAGCCGCGAGATGTACGCCGTCGACGACGGTGGCTGGCAGTTCTACATGGTCGGCTCGCTCGGTTGCGTCAGCGCGCTCGCGCTCGGCCTCGCGTTGGCGCGGCCGGATCTCCGAGTGGTCGCCCTCGACGGCGACGGCGCGCTGCTGATGCGGCTCGGCGCGCTGGCGACGAACGGGACCTATGCGCCGCCGAGCCTCCTGCACGTGCTGCTGAACAACGCCTGCCACGAATCGACCGGGGCGCAGGCGACGGTCGGCGACAACGTCGACTTCACGGCGCTCGCGGCGGCGAGCGGCTACGCGGTCGCGCGCGACGTCGCGACCGTGGACGAGCTCGCGGCACGGTTCGACGAATGGCAGCAGCAGCCGCGCCCGACGTTTCTGCAGCTGCGAACCCGACCCGGGACCGCGGGCCCACTCGTGCGGCCGGCGATCGCGCCGCCGGAGGTGAAGACGCGCCTGCTGCGGCACCTGGCCGCGCTCGGAGGGGACGCATGAACGGGTGGCAAGAGGTGAGGAGCCGGCGCATCGTGCGGAAGCCGTCGTGATCCGGACGGCGGTGCTGCTGGCCGCCGGCATGGGGAGCCGCCTGGGCGTCCTCGGCGAGCGGCAGCCAAAGGGCTTCGTCGAGATCGGGGGCGTCGCGATCGTCGAGCGCTCGGTGCAGCGCCTCTTCGCGCACGGCATCGAGTCGATCGTGATCGGCACCGGCTACCGGCACGAGCGCTACGACTTGCTCGCCGCCGCGTATCCGTTGATCAGCTGCATCCGGAACGAGCGCTATGCGACGACGGGTAGCATGGACACGCTGCTGGCGGTGCGGGAGGCGGTGAAGTCCGACTTCCTGCTGCTCGAGGCCGATCTGCTCTACGACGACGTCGCCCTCGACGTCCTGCTGAACGACCCGCGGCCGAACGTCGTCCTGCTGAGCGGCGTCACGCACGCGACCGACGAGGTGTGGGTCCAGACCAGTGACGTCGGCATCGTCGAGGCCGTGTCGAAGCGCGCGGCCGATCTGCGCGGCGTCGCGGGTGAGTGGGTGGGCATCTGCAAGCTCTCGCTCGCCGCGTACGATGACCTGTGCGCGTGGCGCCGCGCGGCGCCCGCGGCCGCCGACGTGCGCGATTACGAAGGCGCGATCGTTGCCGTGGCGTCCACGCACGGCATCGTCGCGCGCCGGATCACGGACCTCGTGTGGGGCGAGATCGACGACGCCGGTCAGCTCCGCCGCGCGATCGAGGTGGTCCATCCCCGCATCGTCGCCAACGAGTCGGCCCGTGCGGTCCGGCGCGACGTCGTCCTGACGCCGGGCCCGGCGACGACCACCGACAGCGTGAAGCGCGCCCAGGTCGTGCCCGATCTCTGTCCGCGCGAGGCCGAGTTCGGCGACGTACTAGCGCAGCTCGCGGACGACCTGACGGCCTTCGTCGCCGATCCGCAGACGCACACCGCCGTGCTGCTCGCCGGCTCGGGGACGGCGGCGGTCGAGGCCATGCTGGCGTCGGCGGTCGGCGACGGCCCGCTGCTCGTGATCGACAACGGGGCGTACGGCGCCCGCATGACGGCGATCGCGGCCGGCTATGGCATCCCGTGCGTGCCGCTCCGATGCGACGCGACGGCCGCGCTCGATCTCGCCACGATCGACGCGGCACTACAGGCGGGCTGTGACGGTCGGCGCTTCTCGCACCTCGCGGTCGTGCACCACGAGACCACGACCGGCCTGCTGAACGACGTCGCCGCCATCGGCGGGCTCTGTCGCGCGCACCAGGTCGATCTGCTGGTGGACGCGATCAGCTCCTACGCCGCGGTCCCGCTCGATCTCGTCGCGATGAACGTGACGGCGCTTGCGGCGACGGCCAACAAGAATCTCCAAGGGATGGCCGGGGTCGCGTTCGTCATCGGCAGCCGCGCGTTCTTCGAGGCGTTACCCGCCACGCCGGGGCGGAGCTTCTACCTGAGCTTGCGCGAGCAGTACCGGTTCTTCGCCGCGGAACGGCAGATGCGGTTCACGCCTCCCGTGCAGACGGTGTTCGCGTTGAAGCAGGCGGTGCTCGAAACCAAGCTCGAAGGCGTCCCGGCGCGCTATGCGCGCTACACGGCTGCCTGGGAGACCCTAGTCGAGGGTCTCGATCGGCTCGGCCTCGCGAGGCTCGTGCCGCGCGAGCTGCAGTCGCGTCTTTTGACGGCGATCGAAGAGCCGACCGCGACGGGCTACGCGTTCGAGGCGATGCACGACTATTGTCGCGCTCGCGGCTACACCATCTACCCCGGCAAGCTCGCCGATCGCGGCTCGTTCCGCGTGGCCACGATCGGAGCGATCGGCGCCGCCGACGTGCGGGGGTTTCTCCGCGTGCTCGGCGACTATCTGCGGACGTTGCCGACGGGCTGAGCCCGGCGCTCAGGCGTCACCGCTGAGCGCGCGGCTCAGCCGTGCGCCGCCGTGGCGCCGTGGTCGGCCGCGACACCGAGGAGGCGGGCGACGCGGTCGAGCCAGCGTTGCACGCTGGCGTCGGCCGGCCACTCGGTTCCGGCGCTCAGGAGCCGGCGCGCCGTCGCGGCGTCGTCGGTGCGGAGCGCGTGCTGCAGTGTCGCCACATGCTCCCAGCGCGCGCGCTCGGCGGGGTCGGTGATCTGGGTCAGGACCTTGCGATCGCTGCCGTCGGGAGAGCGCGAGCACCAGCCCTCCGAGGCGAGCACGACGTCCTCGTCGCCGAGGCGGTGCCACTGCGCGCCCCAACGCTCCATGAGACGACGGCCGTTGGCATCGTCGTTCGTCTTCCGTCCGGCGGTCTGGCTCTCGAGGTGGTAGAGCGCGCTCGCCGGTTGGTAGACGATCCGGCCACCGCGCTCGCGGACCTGGAGGCAGAAATCCACGTCTTCGTAGCCGTTGCGGTAGCCCTCGTCGAAGCCACCGACCGCGTCGAAGATCGCGCGGCGGACGGCCATGCAGGCGCCCGTCACGCATTGCAGCTCACGGCGATGATTGACGGCCGCGAACGTGCCGGGGGCGTGCGCGAAGAGGTGATACGGGAGAGGCAGGTCGCGCGAAAAGACGACGCCGGCGTGTTGGATCGTCTCGTCGGGATAGAGCAGCTTGCTGCCGACGACGGCGACCGCCGGATCGGCATCGAGCTCGGCGATCAACGGCGCCAGCCAGCCTGCGAGCGGGATCGTGTCGTTGTTGAGGAAGACGACGTGCCGGCCGCGGGCGGCGCGGGCGCCCTGATTGCAGGCGGCGGCGAAGCCGAGATTCTCGGCGTTCCGGATCACCTGGACGTCACCCCCGAGGGTGGCGAGGAAGGCGGCGGTGCCGTCGGTCGACGCGTTGTCGACCAGGATCACCTCGAAGGTCGGGCCGTCGGTCACTGCTGCGAGCGTGACCAGGCACTGCTCAGTCAGCTCGGCGCGGTTGAAGACGGGAATGACGATGGAGCAATCGAAGGTCGCGTCCGGGCGCGGCGCCGCGGAGGTCGGTGCCGGTGCCGAACGTGGCGCTGCCGGTCGCGCCGACGAGGACTGCGCCGGGGCGCTGCCGACGCTGGCGCGCAGGTTGGCGAGCCATTGCGCGCGCGCCTGCAGCACGGCGGGGCGGGCTGCCGCGTCTGCGGCGGTCCGTGCGTAGATGATCTCCGCGGTGCGGAGATAGTCGGGCCGCATGCTGCTCGTCATCGACGAGCCTTCGAGGCGATGCGTGAAGTCGGCCGTGATGCTGGCGACGTGCTCGAAGGGGAGGCGCGCCGACATTCGGAGCCAGAGCTCCCAGTCCTCGTGCGAGGTGAGCGACTCGTCGAAGCCGCCGACGGCGGAAAAGGCCGTACGCGTGTGCAGCGCGCAGAGGACGGGGAACTGGTTGTTCACGAGCAGACGGGCGCGATCGAAGTCGTTCGAGTACGGCCGGTCGCGGACGACGGTCTTGTAGCGCGCGCCGTCCTTTACCTGCACGACGCGGAGCGCATCGCTGTAGACGACCCGCTCGGGATTTTCCTCGAGCAGCGGCACGAGCGTTTCGAGGTGCTCGGGATAGTAGCAGTCGTCGTCGTCGAGGTAGGCGATGAAGCGCCCACGCGCGACGCCGACGCCGCTGTTTCGCGCCGCGGCGAGCCCGCGGTTCACGGCGTGGCGGACGGTGCTGATGCGGCCCTGGTGATCGAGCGCGTCGATCACGGGCTGCACGTCGGTGCCGCAGTCGTTCACGACGACGATCTCGAAGTCGCGATAGGTCTGCGCGAGGATGCTCTGGAGCGCG
>JBDSJB010000607.1:0-3278 GCA_039917665.1 Binatia bacterium | reverse complement strand
GCGGCCCGGCGCCGCTCTTCTCGGTGAAGCGCGGCGAGATCTATCTCGTCGACCAGGTGTACGCGCGCGGCCATCGCGGCGAGCGCAAGGATTACGTCACCATCTACGACGCGGCCACGCTGATGGTGCGGGGCGAGGTCGAGATCCCGCCGCGATCGTCGGGCGTCGGGCACGGTTATGCGGTGGCGGCCGTCCTCGACGACGAGCGCTTCCTCGTCGTCTTCAATCAAGATCCGGCGAACTCGGTTTCGGTGGTCGACCTCGAGTCGCGGACGTTCGTCGACGAGATCGTGATCGGCGGCTGCGCCTGCGTGTACCCGACCGGCGGCAGCCAGTTCGGCACGCTCTGCGGCAACGGCACCGCGATCGAGGTCGAGCTCGACGCGACCGGCCACAAGGCACGCGCGACGCGGAGCGAGAAGTTCTTCGACGTCGTGCAGGACCCGCTGACGGAGAAGGGCGTCCGCGACGGGTCGCGCTGGCTCTTCGCGTCGTTCGAAGGAAAGCTGCAGCCGGTCGACTTCGCGCAGGAGCAGCCCGTCGCGGAGCCGTCGTGGCCGCTCTTCACCGACACCGAGCGCGAAGCCTCGTGGCGGATCGGCGGCATGCAGCACCTCGCGCTGCATCGCGCCACCCACCGCCTCTACTCGCTCGTGCACATAGGCGGGCCGGGCTCGCACAAGGATCCCGGCTCGGCCGTCTGGGTGTACGACGTCATCCAGAAGAAGCGCGTGCAGGAGATCACGGTGCCGGGCCTCCTGCCGGCGTTCATCCGGCCATTCCTGCAGCTCGAGCGCAACGGCTGGACCGATTGGTTCCTGCGCCAGGTGCTACCGAGTCCGGGCGCGCACGCGATCACGGTGACGCAGGACGAACACCCTCTGCTCTTCGTCCGCCACGACGAGATCGGCGCCATTGGTGTGATCGATGCGGCAACGGGCGAAACCGTCCGCGAAATCGAAGAGGCCGGGCTCGCGGGGCCGCTCTTGATCGTCCCGCCGGTGCCGTGATGACGACGCTGCTCCACGATCCGCTGCTCGTGCTCGTCGTGCGGGGTGCGCTGGCAGTGCTGTTCGCGAGCGCGGCCTGGCACAAGCTTCGCGCGCGCGACGAGTTCGCGGCGATTCTCGCGGCGTATCGTTTGTTGCCTGGGTCACTCGTTGTGCCAGCGACGGCCGTGATCGCGGCGACGGAGCTCGGTGTCGCTGGCGCTTTGGTGCTGCCGAATCTGCGTTTGATCGGGGCTCTCGGTGCGACGGGATTGCTCGCGCTCTATTCGCTCGCGATCGGCGCCAACCTCCTGCGTGGGCGGCGCACGATCGATTGCGGCTGCGGCGCGCTCGGCGCGCGTCAGCCCATCAGCGAGTGGTTGCTGGTGCGGAACGCGCTGCTGGCCGCGGCCGCGGCTGTCACCGCACAGCCCGTTGTCGGGCGTCAGCTCGAGTGGGTCGATGGGGTGACGCTCGTCGGAGGCGTTGCGGTCGCGGCGTGCGCGTGGACGGCGGCGCACGGGCTCGCGGCGGCGGCGCAGCGCGTGGCGGCGAGGGCGGCGCGGCTGGAACATGATCACGCGCGCTTGCGACTTGATGACGCGAGCCTGCGGTTTGATGGCAGGAGCTTGCAGCTCGATGACACGAGCATGCAGCTCGATGACGCGAGCCTGCAGCTCGATGGAGCCGGCCGATGAACGAGGCGCTCCTGATCTCGAACGTGCTGCTGTGGATTGCCGTCGTCGTGCTTGGCGCCGTGGTCGTCGCGTTGGTGCGGCAGATCGGCGTGCTGCACGAGCGCGTGTTTCCGGTCGGTGCGCTCGTGATGCCAGGTGGACCCAAGGTCGGTGAGGCTGCGCCGACGCGTGCCGTAACGGACCTCGCTGGTCGCGCGATCACGGTCGGCGGCGTCGCGGCCGACGGCCGCTCGACGCTGCTCTTCTTCGTGTCGCCGACGTGCCCGGTCTGCAAGACGCTGCTGCCGGTCGTGATGCAGCTCGCGACGCGCGCCGCGCCGCCGACCCGCCTCGTCTTCGCGAGCGACGGCGACCTCGCCGAGCAACGGGCCTTCGTCGAGCGTGCCGGTCTCGCCGCGCATCCGTACGTCGTGTCGACCGATCTCGGGCTCGCGTATCAGGTCGGCAAGTTGCCGTACGCGGTGCTGATCGACGGGGAGGGCGTGCTGCGCGCCAAAGGGCTCGTCAACACGCGCGAGCACGTCGAGAGCCTCTTCGAAGCGGCGCGGCTCGGGGTTGCGTCGATGCAGGAATGGTTGCAAGAGCACGGCGACGTTCGGAGAACGGCATGAACGGCATCGACGGGCTCATCGAGCGTTACGCGCGGCGGCTGGCACGACGGAGCGATCGGCGCGGGTTCTTGGCGCGGCTCGGCGTGATGATCGTTGGCGGAGCAGCATTGCCGCTCCTCCCCATCGCCCGAGGTTTTGCCGCGGCGCCGGATACCGCGAAGAAGGCCGCGCCTGCCGAGGTCGACGGCCCCGCTGGCGATCCGACGCGTTGCGAGTACTGGCGGCACTGCGCGATCGACGGCTTCCTCTGCAGCTGTTGCGGCGGATCGCAGACGTCGTGCCCGCCCGGCACCGAGATGGCTCCGGTCACCTGGATCGGCACGTGTCGCAATCCTGCCGACGGAAAAGATTACGCGATTTGGTACAACGACTGCTGCGGGCGCGGCTTCTGTGGCCGCTGCTTCTGCAATCGGAACGAAGGCGACCGGCCCGTCTATCACCCGTACCGTAGCAACGACATCAACTGGTGCGCGGGGGCGACGTCGCAGATGTACCACTGCTCGACCGCGCTCGTGATCGGGCTCGCCGAGGAAGGGCAGCCCGAACGGTGAGCTTGCCGTGACGGCTGCCGCGCGGTCGGTGCGACGCGTGTGGGCGAGCGTCCTCATGGGGCTCGCGATGGGATGGGCGGCACCGGCCGTCGCCGCCGACGCGCTCGCAGCCCACGACTATCTACTCAACTGTGCCGGTTGCCACACGCCGGCGGGAACGGGATCGCGCACCGTGCCGACGTTGCACGGCGTCGACCGCCTGCTCGCGCATCGCGATGGCCGCGCCTACGTGCTGCACGTGCCAGGCGTCGCGAGCGCGCCGCTCTCCGACGCGCGTCTCGCCGCCTTGCTCGACTGGGTCTTCACCCACTTCGGCAACGACGCCCAAACGCACTTCACCGTCGCCGAGGTCGCCGCCGCCCGCGTCGCGCCCTTCGCGGATCCGAAAGCCGCGCGAGCGGCGTTGGAGTCCACCGCGCAAGCGGCGCT
>JBDSJB010000606.1:0-3302 GCA_039917665.1 Binatia bacterium | reverse complement strand
CCTTCCAGTCCCGCTTGGACGCCCAGCGGAGCTCGAATGCCTTGCGTTCGCTCGACGAGAAACCGCTCGGCACGACGGTGCAGGTCTTCGGCAACGTCGCCGTCGTGATGAGCGCGTTCGAAGCCCGCGCCAACGGCGGCGAACCCGGCCGTGGCGTCAACGCGTATCTCTGCGTCAAGGACGGCGCGGAGTGGAAGGTGGTCGCGGTCGCGTGGGACAACGAGAGCGCGACGGTGCAATTGCCGCCGGCGCTCGCAAGCGACCCAGCGGTCTGAGGCGCTGAGGCTCGCCGCACCCCCTCGCCCGCCGCCGGAGTGCTGGGCTACAGTCGCGCGGTGCGAGCCCGCGTCCAGTACGCCACGACGGCCGACGACGTCCGGATCGCCTTTTCGACCGACGGCACCGGCACGCCGCTCGTCTACATGCCGCCGATCCCGCTCCGCCACGTCGAGCTCGAGTGGCATCTCCCCGAGGATCGGCGGTGGCTCGAACGGATCGGTCGCGGACGCCGGCTCATCCGTTACGATCCGCGCGGTCTCGGCCTCTCCGAGCGCCACGCCGCCGACTGGAGCCTCGACGGGCTCGTCCGCGACCTCGCGGCGGTCGTCGACGCGGCCGTCGACACTGGCATGGACGCGACCAGCGCGGCGGTCGACGACGCGACCAGCACCGAGCGCGTCGCGCTCTTCGCCTGCGTCAACACGGCCCCGATCGCGTTGGCCTATGCCGTCCGTCATCCGGAACGCGTCTCGCACCTGCTGCTCTGGTGCGCGGTGGCGCGGATGGCCGACGCGTTGTCGCCGCAGATGCTCACGCTCTTCGATCTCGCCGAAAGAGATTGGCAGCTCTTCACCGAGGCGATGGCGAACCAGATGGTCGGTTGGTCGACCGGCGAGCCGGCACACCGCTACGCGGAGTTCCTACGCGCCTGCGTCACGCCCGAAAGTGGCCGCGCGCTCGTCGCGGGCCTCCGCGCGGCGGACGTGACCGACCTCTTGCCACAGGTCCGCACCCCGACGCTCGTGGTGCACCGACGCGGGGTGAGCTCGGTGCCGGTCGCACGCGCGACCGAGCTCGCGGCCCGCATCCCGGGTGCGCGCCTCGCGATTCTCGACGGCGACGTGATGCGACCCGGCGCCGGCGACGTGGAGGCCGCGGCGCACGCGGTCGATCAGTTTCTCGGCGACGCGAGCCGTGACGTCACACCCGCCACCGCTCCGACCGGCAACGTGTTCCGGCGCGAGGGCGAGTATTGGACCCTGATCTTCGACGGCGCGGTCTGCCGCGTCCGCGACGCCAAGGGTCTGCACCACATCCTGCGGCTCTTGCGCGACCCCGGTCTGCAGTTCGCGCCGGCCGAGCTGCTGGCCGAGCTGGAGCCGCCGCCTCCGAGCAGCGCCGAGCACGCGCGCGGCGCCGACCTTCATGCGGCGGCGCTCGGCGACGCCGGGCCGGTGCTCGACGCCAAAGCCAAGCTCGTCTACCGGAGCCGCCTGACCGACCTCCGCGAGGAGCTCGCGGACGCCGAGCGTAGCCACGACCCGGCACGCGCCGGCGCCGCGCGCACCGAGATCGAGTTCCTGGCGCGTGAGCTCAGCGCCGCCGTGGGTCTCGGCGGACGCGATCGTAAGTCGTCGTCGGCCGCGGAGCGGGCGCGACTCACGGTCACCAAGCGCATCAAGGACGCGCTCGGCCGCATTCGCGCCAGCCATCCGGCCCTGGCGCGCCACCTCGACGCGACGATCAAGACCGGGAGCCTCTGCGCCTACGGCCTCGACCCCGCCGACCGCGTCGCCTGGTCGCTGTAGCCGTACGCCCCGAACGCACATCGTCCCCCCGGTCCTCACGCCTTCTCGGGTGGAGGGACCGTGATCATGACCCATCAGCACTCGAACGGGACGGCGACGTCCGCCCCAAAGCTTCGCCGCACAGCCCAGGACGAATCATCGGACGAATCGTTCGACGAATCGTCGGCCGTCCTCGCCGCCGCCCGGCGCGCCCTCGCGCGCCAGTCGTTCTGCACGCTCGCGACGTCCTCACCGCGGAACCGTCCGCACGTCGTCGGCGTGGTCTACGTCGCCGTCGACGGCGATCTCTACATCCACACCCTGGACGGCAGCCGGAAGGTCCAGAACATCCGCGAGAATCCCCACGTCGGCATCTGCGTGCCGGTCCGGACGTTTCCGTTCGCACCGCCCTTCTGCGTGCAGTTCCAGGGCACGGCGGTGGTGCTGCCGCCCGACGAGCCGACGATCGCCGCGCTGCTCGCGACGAAGCGCTTGAAGAAGATCACGGCGCACGGGGCGCTCGACGTTCCCGGCGTGTGCTTCATCCGCGTGACGCCGGGCCGCACGATGTCGACCTACGGCGTCGGCGTGCCCCTCCTCACGCTGCTCCGCGATCCCTTCCACGCCAACCGCAGCGTCGCGCTCCGGTAACGAGCCCGTGATGACCTCCGATGCCGTGATCGTCGGGGCGCGCTGCGCCGGCGCGTCGCTCGCCGTCCACCTCGCCCGCGCCGGCCTCACCGTGGCCGTGCTCGACGCCGCCAAGCTGCCGAGCAACCAAGCGATGTCGACGCACCTGATCCAACCGCCAGGCATGGACGAGCTCGACGGCCTCGGGATCGGCGCGCGCGTCCGTGCGCGTACGCCAGGAATCCAGGCTGGGCGCTTCGACTTCGACGACCGGACGATGACTCTGCGCTACGGCGCCGGCCGCACCGCCCACTGTCTCCGCCGCGCCGAGCTCGACGCCATGCTGCAGGCCGCGGCGGTCGCGGCCGGCGCCGCGTTGCAGCCCGAGTCGCGCGTCGTCGGTCTCGTGCGCGCGACCGACGGCCGCGTCACCGGCGTCGACGTGCACCGCGCGTCCGGCCGGACGGAACGGTTGCACGCGCGGCTGGTCATCGGAGCGGACGGCCGCAACTCGACCATCGCGCGCCTGGTCGCGGCGGAAGAGTACCTCGGCTACGACGCGCCCCGCGCCTGCTACTGGGCGTACTGGCGGCGTCCGGCCGGCTGGGACGCCGGCCTCCTCTACAACGGGTCGCAGCGCGACCTCAGCCGCGTGCTCTTCCCGACCGACGACGACCTGGTGCTGATCGCGAGCTCGCCGCCGGTCGCGCGGGCGCACGCGTGGCGCGCCGATCACCGCGCCGCGTATCTCGCCGACCTCCGGGCGTGCGCCCCGCTGGCGGCGCTGCTCGGCGACGACGAGCCGGTCGGCCGCGTGCTCGGCATGGTGAAGACGCGCTACTTCTTTCGCGCCGCGGTGGGACCGGGCTGGGCGCTCGTCGGCGA
>JBDSJB010000605.1:0-4300 GCA_039917665.1 Binatia bacterium | reverse complement strand
ACGACAGCCATCTCGACCGCCTCCGTCTGATCCGATCGATGGCCGGGCGGGGACACTCGCTGAAGGTCATCGCGATGTTGCTCGAGCGGGGCGAGCGCACCGAATCCGATCGCGCGCTCCTGACCGCCATCGAGGAAGAGGCGGCCGAGCCGGGCTTCGACAGCGCGGGCGCCGCACGTCGTCTCGGCGTTCCGCACGCCCTCCTCGCGTCGGTCGAGCGAGCCGGCCTGGCGGAGGCCCAAGAGCAGGCCGACGGCTCCCGCCGCTACAGCGAGGGCGATCTGCGGGTCGCGCGTGGCGCGCTCAAGATTCTCGGCTACGGCTTCCCGCTGACCCGCCTGCTGGCGGTGGCGGTGAAGCACGATCGGAGCATTCGGAAGACCGTCGACGGCGCGATCGACCTTTTCGACCAGTACGTGCGGAAGCGGACGCGCAGCAGTGAAGCCGATCCCGAGGCGGTGACGGCGGCCTTCAAGGAGATCCTCCCGCTCGTGACCGGCCTCGTCGCGCATCATTTCCAGCGCGTGCTGGTGAACCGCGCGTTGAAACGCCTGAAGAAGAGCGGCGATCAGGAATCGCTGCGCACCGCGCTCAAGGTCGCGTCGGAAACGCGCCTCGGCGTCCGCTGGAACTGAGCGCCCGGCCATGACTCTTCCGGTCGGCGCCGAGAAACGGGCCGTCGTCGAGGCGATGTTCGATCGCATTGCCCCGCGCTACGACCTGATGAACCGCCTGATGACGTTCGGCATCGATCGCGCGTGGCGGCGGCGAGCAATCGACTCGCTCGTCCTCGGTCCGGGCGCGCGCGTGCTCGATCTCGCGTGTGGCTCGGGCGATCTGACCGCGGCGGCGCGGGCGGCGGGGGCGCGTGTGGTCGGGCTCGACGTCTCCGCCGGCATGCTGGAGGCGGCGCGCGCACGCCAGCTCGGCGACGTGCTCGTGCGCGGCGACGCGCTGGCGCTGCCGCTCGCCGACGGGTCGATGGACGCGGTCGTGTCCGGGTTCGCGCTCCGCAACTTCGTCGACCTCGCGGCGGCGTTCGCCGAGGTCGCGCGCGTGCTGCGTCCCGGCGGCCGGCTCGCGCTTCTCGAGGTGGACCGGCCCGCGAGCGCGCTCTTGCGGATGGGGCACGCGGTCTACTTTCGCCGCATCGTGCCGCTGCTGGGCGCGCTCATCGCGGAGCGCGAGGCGTACGCGTATCTGCCGGAGTCGACCGCGTACCTGCCGGACGCACCGACGCTCGCCGGTCTGCTCGACCGCGCCGGGCTGACCGCGATCCGCAAGGCGACGCTGCTCGGCGGCGCGGCGCAGCTGGTCACGGCAGAGCGGAGCGCTCGTGCCTGAGGTCGGGGCACTGCGCAGCGCCACGAGCGCCGTCGCCGATCCCGGGGATTTCCTCGCGCTCGCGCGCGGCTGGTCGGACGGGCCGCTCTTCTATTGGGAGCACCCGGCGAGCGGCCGCGCGCTCGTGGCGATCGGCGTCGCGCGCGAGATCCACGCACATGGGCCCGACCGCTTCACGACCGTCGCGACGGCGGTACGGCGGATCCTCGCGACCGTGCAGCCGATCGACGAGGGCCGGCGCGGCCTCCGCATGGTCGGCGGCTTCGCGTTCTCGGAACGGCGGCTCGCGGGCTCGCCGGCGTTCCCCGCCGCGCGTTGGGTGCTGCCGCGCCTGGCGTGGTGGCGCGAAGGCGGACGCACGTGGCTCACGCGGATCTGGGACGATGACGACGCGTCCAGCTGCGACGAGCTGCTGGCCCGTCGCGATCGAACGGCGATGCTTCCGAGCAGGGACCTGCATCTTCACGCGAGCCCCATCACGACGCCCGAGCGCGCCGAATGGCGAGCCCGGGTCGACGGCGTGCGGCGCCTCATCGCGGACGGCGCCGTGCGCAAGGTCGTGCTCGCTCGTGCGCGGCAGTTGGCGGCCCCGGATTCCCGGGCTCCCGTCGATCCGGCCGTCGTCTTGCGGGCCGCGCGCGACGCGCGCCCGGCGTGCTTCAGCCTCTGGGTGCGGGGTCGGGACGCGGCGAGTCTCATTGCTGCCACGCCGGAGCTGCTGGTGCGCCGTCGGGGAGCGACGGTCACGGCGTCGGCGCTCGCCGGCACGGCGCCGCGGGCCGACGACCGTGCGCTCGATCGCCGGCTCGGCGCCGAGCTGCTGACGTGCCCGAAGAACGCGCGCGAGCACGCGATCGTCGTGACCGCCATTCGAGACGCGCTCGGCGCACTTGCCGACGACGTCGTCGCGTCGGCCAAGCCGGAGCTGTTGGTGTTGCCCGAAGCGCAGCACCTCGCGACCGTCGTGACGGGTCGATTGCGGGGGCCGAGTGACGTGCTCGAGGTCGCCGGCACGCTCCATCCGACGCCTGCCGTCTGCGGCGCACCGCGCGCGGCGGCCCGCGCGCTCATCGAGACGCAGGAGCCCGAACGCGGCTGGTACACGGGCGCCGTCGGCTGGATGGACGATGCCGGGGACGGCGAGCTCGCCGTCGTACTGCGGAGCGCGCTCGTCACGGGCCGCACGGTGACGCTCCGGGCCGGCGCGGGCATCGTCGAAGGCTCCGACGCCGATGCGGAGCTCGCCGAAACCGAAGCCAAGATGACGGCGCTCATGGCGCCGTTCGTCGCGGGTCAATCCGGCGACGCTGGCCGCGCCGTGCGTGGGGCCGCGGTCGGCGCGGCCGGGGCTGCGTCGTGACCGCCCCGGCCAACGCGAACACGCACGCGATGCGAGTGCTGGCGGCCGCGCTCGTGGACGCCGGCGTGACCGATGCGTGCATCTCGCCGGGGTCGCGCTCGACGGCGGTGGCCCTGGCGCTCGCCGACACCGGCGTGATTCGCCCCTGGGTCGTGACCGACGAGCGCGCGGCCGGGTTCTTCGCGCTCGGCATGGCGCGCGAGTCGCGGCGCGCCGTCGTGTTGCTCTGCACGTCGGGCACGGCGGCCGCGAACTATCTGCCGGCGGTCGTCGAGGCGTCGCTCGGACACGTGCCGCTCGTGGTGCTGACCGCCGACCGGCCACCCGAGCTGCGCGACTGCAGTGCGGCCCAGACGATCGATCAGGTCCGCCTCTTCGGCAGCCACGCGCGCTGGACCGTCGACGCGCCGCCGCCAACGGCGGACGTCGATCTCGACGATTACTTCCGGACCATCGCGCACCGCGCGGTCGCGGCGGCGACGGCGAGCCCGCGCGGGCCGGTGCACGTGAACCTGCCGATGCGCGAGCCGTTGCTCGACGTCGCGGAGGAGCGGGCGCGGAGCGAGCGCGCGCTCGTGCCCGTCGGCGGCGGCGACGCGTCGTCGGTGCGCGTGCACGCGGCGAGCGATCTGCCGTCTGCGGCGGCGGTGCGCTCGCTCGCGGAGGTCGTCGCGGCCCGCGCGCGTGGTGTGATCGTGTGCGGCCCGGGAACGGTCGTCGATACGAGCGGCGCCGCGGCCGTCGCCCGGCTCGCGGCGCGCCTCGGGTGGCCGATCCTCGCCGACCCGCTCTCGGGACTGCGTTTCGGTGCGCACGACCGGAGTCACGTCGTCGACGCGTACGACGTTCTGCTGCAGGGCGGGGCGCTCGGCGCGTCCTGGCATCCCGATGCCGTGCTGCAGCTCGGCATGCCGGTCGTCTCCGCCGGCCTGCAGCGTTTCGTCGGCGCGGCGAAGGCGCGGCCGCACATCGTCGTGGCCGCGCCCGGCGTGTGGCCCGATCCGTTGCTGCGCGCGACCGACCTGGTGCGCGCCGAGGCCGGCGCATTCTGCGCTGAGCTCGCCGCGACGTTACCGGCGCGGGAGCCCGCCGATGCGGGGCACGCCAGCGCGGGGCACGCCAGCGCGGGGCACGCCAGCGCGTGGATGGACGCGTGGCGCACGGTCGCGGCTACCGCACGCGATGCGCTCGACGGTGCCCTCGCCGACGAGGCCGAGCCCTTCGAAGGCACCGTCTTCGCGGAGCTCGCACCGCGCCTCATCGACGGCATGGCGCTCCACGTCGGCAACAGCCTGCCGGTGCGGGCGCTCGACACGTTCGTCGGCGGCAGCGCCGTCGCAGTGACGGTCGCGTGCAACCGCGGCGCGAACGGCATCGACGGGGTCGTTGCGACGGCACTCGGCGCGGCGGCGGTGCGGGCCGCGCCGACGGTGCTCGTCGTCGGCGACCTCAGCTTCCTGCACGACCTCGGCGCGTTGCAGATCGCGGCACGCCACGGCGTGTCCCTCCTCGTGATCGTCGTCAACAACGACGGCGGCGGCATCTTCTCGTTCCTGCCGCCCGCCGTGCTCGGCGACACGTTCGAGACGTTCTTCG
>JBDSJB010000604.1:0-6016 GCA_039917665.1 Binatia bacterium | reverse complement strand
TGTCGCTGCCGTGAGGTCGGCGACGATGGCTTCCGCGATCGAGGCCCCCTGCGACCCGGGCGGCACGGACGACGAGCGCATCGCACCGGGTGCGCGCGTGCTCGAGGCGGCGGACATCGTCGGGACGTACGATTGCACCCTGACGACGCCGCTCGACGATTCGGCATCCGTCGGCATCGGATGGATCGCGGACGGTGACGAGTTGTATGTGCAGCTCACGGTGCCCGCCGTCGCGCTGCAGGGCGCGCTCCGGCGCGACGGTCGACTCGTGCTCGGAGGGGTCACGACGGGAAGCGACGTCGTCCTGCCGGTATCGGCGTCGGGGCGCGTCCGAGCAGCGGACGGCGTCTATCGCATCGAGGTAGCGATCGCCGGTGTTTCCGCCGGCGCGCCCGACAGCGCGGTCGAGGTCGTCATGGAGCGTCCCATCGGGAGCGATCTGCGGCATGCGCACGGGCGCTTCAGACTCGACCTCGTCGGACCGCGCGCGACCGGCTACGAGGGCCCCACCACGCTCGAGATCGTGGTGCCGGTCGACGCCAGCGGCAGCGCGTATCTCGCGGCGACGTCCATGGTCGCCGCGGACGAGCGCGTCATCGCGCAACTGCGCTTCGCGCTGGTCGACATCGCGCCGAGCGGGCGCTTCCACCTCGAGGCCGAATACGTCGTCGCCGACGGTTGCGACCCAATGGGCATCATCGGCACGGCGTCGCAGTGGCAGGTAGACGGCGAGTGGCCACTCGGGCCGGCCGGCACGGTGACCCGAGGTCGCTCTTCGCTGCTCACGGGCCTCCGAACCGAAATAGAAACGAACGACACTATGATTACCCGTATCGAATGAGCACACCTATTCGATTGATCGCACTTTACTCGCACGCCGCGCAGGGCTGATCATCGCCCAAGGGGGATTGCCATGATCGCGTTCCGAATCGGGCTTCGTATCGTCGGATTGTTCGTGATGACGCTGGCGCTGGCGCAATGCGGCGACGGGGGAGGAGGCGGCGACAACGGCTCCGACTTCGGCTCGCCACCTCCCGGTACCTTCACCGGCGCGCTCGCGGACGGCGGATCGATTCGGCTCGAAGTCGGCAGCATCGAAGCGATCGCGTTCACCTGCGACGACCAGAGCATTCAGGAAACGTTCTCGCCGCCGCGCCCGATCGACACCGACGGCACGTTCGCGGTCGAGTTCACCGATGCCGGCCGCAAGTTCCAGGTGCGCGGCGAGTTCCAGAACGACGACCTGGTCCAAGGCACGATCGACGATCAGGAGAACGAGTGCGACACGACGTTCACGGCGAGCCGCGGCGGGCCTGTCCAATCACCGACCCGGACGCCGACCAACGGCGAGACGCCGCCGACGCCGACGTTGACCCCGACGCCGGTCGGGAGCGGCCCGACAGAGACTCGAACACCGACTCCTGTGTGCACGAGCAGCTGCGTACCACCGCCGACGGACGAGCCTACGCCACCGCCGTGCCCCGTCGCGGTCGAAGTGGTCGGCAACGCGGGCAGCGCCGGCGTGCTCGACAGCGGCTGGACCGGTCTCGCGCACGGTTCGACGGTCGTGTCGGACGGCACGCTGACGTTCGAGGTCGCCTGCAGTGGCACGACGCGGCCGTGCGGCGTTTGCAACGTGAGTGGGCCGATTCAGAACCTGAACGCGGATCAGGGCGACATCAACCCGCGCCGCTGTAGCAACGACACGTCGATCAAGTGCGCGGACAACTCCGTCTGCGGTGCGGGAACGTGCGAGTTCTTCTTCGGCGCTCCGTTGCCGCTGAGCGCCGGCCAGATCAGCACGTGCGTCGTGAACCGGATCGCGAGCGCCGTGACCGGGACGACCAACGTCGAAACGGGCGTGTTCGCGACGACGCTCACCCTGCGATCGTCCGTCTTCACCGGCGCGCTCGAGGAGCCGTGTCCCCGCTGTCAGAACGACCCGACGCCCAACGACGGCACGGCCGGTGGAACGTGTACCGCCGGCACCCGAAACGGACAGCCGTGCGACGAGAACGGCAGCTCGCCGGTGCCGTCCTTCGGCAGCACCAGCTTGGATTGTCCTCCTGTCCCAGGCTCCATCGTCGCGAATCTCCCGATCGCGCTCGACGGGTCGAGCGGGACCGAGAAGGAAACGCTCAGCGCGGCGAGTCCGAACTGTGAGGCGAAGCCCTCGATGAAGTGCTTCTGTCCCAATGCCGGCAACAATCCGCAGCAGCCCAACGCCTGCATCGACGACACCACCACCGCGGACCCGGCCTGCGTCCCCGTCTCCCCGGGCTCCAACAAGGGTCAGTGCGAGGGCGGGCCGATCGATGGCATTTGCAAGATCGAGTCGTTCCGGGGGTGCACCACGCAGAACCAAGCCACGGATTGTCCGAAGCAGGGCGACTCCTGCCTCTCGGTCCAGCGTCCCTGTTACCTCGACAACGGGGTCGTCGGGGGCAGCGTCGAGGCCCGCGGTATGGCCGATCCGCCGGACGCCAACGGCACGTCGACGCCCGTCTTCGCGTCGGTCTTCTGCATCCCGCCGACGACCTCGGTCGCCGTCAACGCCGCCGGCGGCCTGCCCGGCCTCGGCCGCATCGAGCTGCCGCTCATCAGCAAAGAAATTTACGCCTTGCCCTAGCGAGCGCCAGGTTTCGCATTCGACCGCCGGTGCGATAAGCACCGGCGGTCGATGGACGAGATCACGCGACTGTTCGAGAGCAATCGCCGCTGGGTCGCGGCGATGACCAAGACCGATCCGGATTTCTTCCGGAGCCGCGCCGTCCCCGCCGAGCCGCACTTTCTGTTCATCGGATGCTCGGACAGTCGGGTGCCCGCCGACTCGCTGACGGGCATGACTCCCGGCGAGATCTTCGTGCACCGCAACATCGCGAATCAGGTCTACACTGCCGATCTGAACGTGTTGTCGGTGCTGCAGTACGCCGTCGAGGTCCTGAAGGTCAGCAACGTCATCGTCTGCGGCCACTATGGGTGCGCGGGCGTGCAGGCCGCGATGGGTACCGCGCCGCTCGGCCTCGTCGACAACTGGCTCGGCAACATCCGGAACGTGATGCGGCTGCATCGTGACGAGCTCGACGCGATCCCCGATCCCGGCGACCGCTGGCGCCGCTTGATCGACCTGAACGTGCTGGAGCAGGTGTACAACTTGTCGCAGACGCCGGTCGTTCAGAAGGCCTGGCAGCGCGGCACGACGCTCCTGCTGCACGGCTTGGTCTACAAGCTCGAGGACGGCCTGCTGCAAGATCTGGCGCTCGGTGTCGACAGTCCGGAAAAGGCCGACGCCTTGGCGCACGCCGATCTCTGAGCGCGCGGTTGCCTGGTGACGCGATGAGCTGCGCGGTGACGGGATGAACTTCGCAGTGACACGATGAGCTTCGCTTCCTGGCAAGCGCTGTATCAGAGCGATCTGCAGGGTGCGGTCGCGGTCGTCGTCGTCCCGCTGCTGTTTCTCATCTATCTCGCGTGGGCCGACGAGCCGGCGTCCGCGGGCGTCATGCCGGGGGCTTCGCGCTTCATGCGCGCGTGGGCCGGGACGTTCGCCGTGCTGACCATCGTCGATCCGCTCGCCGGCGGACCGTTGATGCGGCTGCTCGGCGTCGCCGACGCCCCGATCGCGACGATCGTCATGGTGGCGTTCGTGCTGCTCGGCGACTTTCGCGTCTATCTCCTTCTCTTCACGCTCATGACGCACGCCGGCCCGCGCCATGACCATCGCGTCGCCGACCCGCTGTACGCGACGCGCGATGCGCTCCGCATGATGCCGCCGCGGGCCGCCTTCGGTGCGGCGCTCGCGACGCTCGTCGTGCCGATCGTGGCCGTCACCGTCGAAGGCGCGCTGCGGGCGCGCTACGCCGCGCTGCCGGCGCAGTCGATCTGGCTCACCTACGAGCTCGCGTTTCTGACCGTCGCGCTCGTGCTTCGCACCTGGGTCGTGCCCGCGCGCGTGCCAGCCGCGACCCCGCGTCTGCAGCACTACCTCCGGACGGTGCTCGGGTACGTCGCGGTGTACTACGCGCTCTGGGCGATCGCCGACGTGATGATCATCGCCGGCCTCGACATCGGCTGGGCGCTCCGCATCGTTCCGAACCAGCTGTACTACGCGTTCTGGGTGCCGTTCGCGTACGGGTTGTTCTTCGCTCGCCGGTAGGCATCGACGAGCACGTCGGCCCACGCGTCGAGATACGCCGCCGCGCGGGTGGCGCTCGCCGGGCGCGGATCACCGACGACACCACTCGACGCGTGCGTCCGCAGGCTCGGGTAGAAGAGGGTCTGGGGATCGGCAACGACCTCGGTGTGTCCCGCCGCGAGCCGCGCACCGCGCACCGCGTCCGGACGAAGCGCCATCAAGATCGACGTCTCGACTTCGCCGGCATGATGCCCCGCCGCCGCGGGCGCGATGCCGTGCTCGGCGGCGACGCGCGCAAGGGCATCGCTCACGCGCGTCAGGTCGGTGAAGGCGAACACCGGCATCGGCGCTGCCGTAGCGGCGAGCGCAGGCAGCATCGCCGCGAGCTCCGCGTAGTTGCCGCCGTGGGCCGAGAACACGAACGCGCCCGCGAACCCGTGGCGCGCGAGCGACGCGAGGACGTCGCCGAGCACGGCCGCGAGCGTCGCGGGCTGAAGGTCGAGCGTGCCCGGAAACCCGAGGTGCTCGCGCGAGCACCCGAACGCGAGCGTCGGACACACGATCGTCTCCGGAAGTCGGACGGCCAGGCGCTCGGCGAGCGCGTCGCCGATCCAGGTGTCGGCGGCGAACGCGAGGTGCGGACCGTGCTGCTCGGTTGCGCCGAGCGGGACGAGCGCGATGCACGGCGCAGCGGCGAGCGCGGCCTCGACCTCCGGCCAGGTGAGGTCGGCGAGACGGCGGGCTCCCGAGCGCGGCAGAGCGTCGTCCTCCGCGCTCGCTGCGAGGGTCTCCCGGTCGGGGCTGCCCACGGAGTAGAGCGGCCCGTCGCGGCCCTGCCCCGGCCAACGCGCCTGGTCGACCGCGCGCGCCGCGATGCCCGCCAGCATGAGCTCGTTCATCGCGGTCTCGTGCTCGAAGATGCTGAACGGCAGCGGCAGCGTCGCCGCAAGCGGCACGACCCGGTGGCGCGCGGGATCGAGCATCGTCGTGAAACGCGCGAGCAGATCCACCTCGCGCGCGGCATCCGGACGCGTGAGCGCGAGAAACGTCGCCTCGGCCGGGAACGCCTGCTGGAACGGCCCGTGCGCGAGCTCGAGCAGGTCGAACGCCGGCGGCAGCGGTACGAAGATCCCTTCGAGAAGCTTGGCGCGGAGATTGTCGACGAGACCCGCGTAGTCGCCGCTCGCGAGCAAGGCGACCGGGCCCGCGAGGCGGCCGCTCGTCGCCAACGCCCGCAGCGGCTCGACACTGGCCGCCATCGCGGTCATCGCGGCAGCGACATGTGCGCCGTCGCAGAGCGGGATCGCCGTCGCGCGGCCTACCGTCGCGGCGAGATCGCGGGCGTACCGCAGCACGGCGGCGTAGCCCATCATCGGGCCGGTGACCCGCACGAGCGTCCCGTACTCTTCGGCACCGGCGAACGTCCGGAGCTCGACACCCACCGCAGCGAGATGCTCGACGAGCTCGGCGGCGTCAGTGCGACCACGCCGGCGCGCTTCGTCGCCGTCGGTCGCCGTCAGCACGACGACGTGACGCCACGCCGCGAGATCGGCGAGCGCCACGCGGGCGTTCGGCGCGAGCCCCTGCGACACGACGACCAGAAGATCGTCGCAGCTCCCCGCCGGCGCCGGCTCGAAAAACGCGCCGAGCGGCCGGAAGCGCGCATCACACCCGACGTACTCGGCGAGCAGCCAGGCGAGGTAGCGCGCGTGCGCCGCCGAGCTGCCGATACCCGTCGCGACGACGCGCCGTACGGTCGCGAGCCCGACGGCAGGGGACGCACCATCCGCGGCGAGCGCCGCCTGCACGAGCGGGGGTAACGCGCGGACGCGCGTGATGAGCCCATTGTGGGCGGCACGCCACGACATCAATCGACGGCGG
>JBDSJB010000603.1:0-3487 GCA_039917665.1 Binatia bacterium | reverse complement strand
CGTCGGCGCTGATCGGCAAGGTGAACAAAGGCTGGAAGCTCATCACCAACCAGCTGAACTACGAGCGCGTGGCGATCGCGCCGCCGGGCATGGTCGACAAGGTCTATCGAGACACCGTGGACTGGGCGCGCGCGACGAAGCTCCCCGACGGCCGGCGCGTGATCGACCAGGACTGGGTGCGGACGAGCCTCGCGCGCGTCCACGCCAAGCTCGACTACCTGAAGCTCGCCAACTGGAAGGCGATCACCTGCGCCGAGCCCAACCCGGGGATCTCGAGCACGACCAAGGTCTACGGCAGCGAGTTCTTCTGCGAAGCCTATCGGCTGCTGCAGGAGGTCTACGGCTCGGCCGGCATGCTGCGGAGCGACGCGCCCGGGGCGCCGGTCCGCGGCCGGCTCGAGCGCGCTTATCAAGGCACCCTCTTCCTGACCTTCGGCGGCGGCGTGAACGAGGTGCAGCGCGATCTGATCGCGCTCTTCGGCCTCGGCATGCCGCGCGTCCCGCGCCACTAGAAACGGACGAAAGCATGGACCTCGAGCTCGACGAGAACCAACGTTCCATCACCGACCTGACGCTGCAGATCCTGCGCGAGTCACTGACGCGCGAACGCCTGCGCGCCATCGAAGACAGCGACGACCACGTCGCCACCGACGAGTGGAAGAAGCTCGCAACCGCTGGGCTCCTCGGCGTGCCGCTCCCCGAGGACGTCGGCGGCGGCGGTTTCAGCTTGATGGAGGCGTGCCTCGTGCTCGAGCAGGTCGGCCGTACGGTCGCGCCTCTTCCGTATCTCCAGACGGTGGTCGGCGCGGCGATGACGATCGACACGCACGGGACCCCGGCGCAACGCCAGGCGCTCCTGCCACGCGTCGCCGACGGCTCGCTGGTGCTCGCGGTCGCGTTCGGCGAGTTCGGTAACGAGCTCGCGACGGCGTTGCCTGCGACGGCCGCCAAACGCGACGGCGTCGGGTGGCGTCTCGACGGCGAGAAGCACCTCGTCCCGATGGCGCACGTTGCCGATCACTTGCTCGTGTCGGCTCGCACGGGACCGAGCACCTGCGGCGTCTTCCTCGTGGATGCGCACGCAGCCGGTATCACGCTCGCAACGACCGAGACGACGGCGCGCGAGCTCCGCTCGACCGTGCGACTGAAGGACGTCGTCGTCGCCGACGGGGACGTGATCGGCGACCCCAACGCCGGCATGGACATCGTCGCCGCCACCACGAAGCGGCTCCTCGCCGGTCTCTGCGCAACGCAGGCGGGCGTCTGCGCCGAGGCGCTCCGACTCACCGCCGCGCACGTGTCGGAGCGCGAGCAGTTCGGGCAGAAGATCGCGACCTTCCAGGCTGTCGCGCAACGCGCCGCCGATGCGTACATCGACACCGAGGCGATCCTACTGACGGCTCGCCAGGCCGCGTGGCTCCTCGCCAACGGCCGCCCGGCCGACGAAGCGCTCCACACCGCGAAGTTCTGGGCGGCGGAGGGCGGCTTCCGCGTCGCGCACGCCGCGCAGCATCTGCACGGCGGCATCGGCGTCGACACGGAATATCCGCTCTTTCGCTATTTTCGCATGACCCGCCAGATCGAGCTCACGCTCGGCGGCGCCGCGGTGCATCTGAAGGAGCTCGGCGATCGCATCGCTGCGGGACCGCCGACGGCGTAGTCGACCGCCGCACGGCCCGCGGACGCAGCGCCGCGCGCACACGTGGCCCACATCATGGGATCGGGCCGAGCCAGCAAGGGATGAGTGACGTCTCGAGCTGCTACTGCACGTCGTAGCTGACGTCTGCGTGCGCCGCGCCACACCCGCGACGCTTCCGTTGCGACGGGCTTCGCGACCCCGGTGAAGAATGCGATCCGCCGGGCGAGCCGCCAGCAACCAGCTGCGACATACCCGACGGATCCGGTGGCTTCGCGCTCGTGACCTGCCGGTCGGACTGTCGTTGCGAGACGCTCTGATCGGCGACGCTTGCGCGCCGCCGGCGCTCAGTCGAGCCGCTCGATGATCGTCGCGTTCGCCATACCGCCGCCCTCGCACATCGTCTGCAAGCCGTAGCGACCGCCGGTGCGCTCGAGGATGTTCAGGAGCGTCGTCATCAGCCGAGCGCCGCTGCAGCCGAGCGGGTGTCCGAGCGCGATGGCACCGCCATTCAAGTTGACCTTGTCCAGGTCGGCGTCGAACTCGCGCTGCCACGAGAGCACGACCGGCGCGAACGCCTCGTTGATCTCGACGGCGTCGATGTCCTCGAGCTTGAGGCCCGACCGCTGCAGGGCATTCCTCGTCGCCGGGATCGGACCGGTCAGCATGATGACCGGGTCGACGCCACCGAGCGCGAACGTGTGGAAACGGGCGCGCGGACGGAGGCCCAACGATATGGCCTTCTGCTTCTCCATGACGAGCACGGCCGCGGCGCCGTCGGTCAGCTGGCTCGAGTTGCCGGCCGTGATCACGCCGTCGTCCTTGAACGCGGGCTTCAAGCTCATGAGCTTCGCGAGCGAGCTGTCGGCACGAATGCCTTCGTCGGTGGTGATGACGTCGCGGCTGCCGTCGGGACGCTTCACCTCGACCGGGATGATCTCGTTTTTGAACCAGCCGTTTCGCGTTGCAGCGGCGGCCTTGTGATGCGAGCCGACCGAGAACTCGTCGAGCGCTTCGCGGGCGAGCTGCCATTTCTCGGCGATGATCTCGGCTGAAATGCCCTGCTGGACGAGCCCGCCGACGCCGTAGAGGTTCTGATCGATGTAGCGCTGCATCATCGTCGGTCCGAACGGCTGGCCGCCGGTGTAGGCGCTCGTGCCCATCGGCACGCGGCTCATCGACTCGACGCCAGCCGCGACGACGACGTCGTAGCCACCCGCGATCACACCCTGGGCCGCGAAGTGCAGCGACTGCTGGCTCGAGCCGCACTGGCGATCGACCGTCGTGCCGACGACGGTCTCGGGAAAGCCGGCCGCGAGCGCGGCGTTGCGCCCGATGTTCAGGCCCTGTTCGCCGACCTGGCTCACGCACCCCATGATCACGTCCTCGATCAGGGCCGGATCGATGCCCGACTTCTCGACGAGGGCGCTGAGCGCCTTCGCGGCGAGATCGACGGCATGGATGGGGTACAGCGCGCCGGTTTGCTTGCCTCGTCCGAGGGGGGTCCGCACGGCTTCGACGATGACGGCTTCACGCATTGGGAATCTCCTTTGAATGGAAGGGCCGAACGGCCTGGCAGGGGACTTTGCTTGATGCGCCACGGCGGTTCAACCAGGCCGCGCGTTTGCCCGACCCCTGACCCTTCGGGCATGACTCCCGCCATGCCGACCTTCCGCGTCCTTGCCGCCCTGTCCGCCCTCGCAGCCCTCGTCGCCGTCCACGCGTCGCCGGCCGCTGCCGCACTCACCAAAGCGCAGCAAGCCTGCGTCGTCGGCATGAACGCCAGCTGGCAGAGGACCTCCGCCGTGTTCGACAAGGCGACCAGCACCTGCACCAAACGCGTCGCCAAAG
>JBDSJB010000602.1:0-2853 GCA_039917665.1 Binatia bacterium | reverse complement strand
GACCCGCGGCCGAAGAGATCGAGGTCCGCGGCGTAGGGATGGATCGGATCGAAGAACCGTTCGCCGCCGATGCCCTTCCCGGCCCACGTGTGATCGAGGCGCTCGAGCCCGGCGTCATAGAAGCGCGCCGCACGCCGCGCCCGCCGTTCAGCGATGCGCGCGCGCTGGTGAATCGCGACCAGGATCGCGAACGCGATCACGGGCACGGCGACGGCCGCGTGCGGCAGCACGCGCAAGTCGAACGCCAGGTAGAGCACCGCGATCCCGACGGCGAACGTGAGCGTGCGGACGCGGGCCAGCGCCGCCGTTCGGCGTGCGAGCTCCGCGACCTCGGCGTGCCGCTCGTCGCGACGGCGCTCGTACTCCTCGCGCGGGGTCACGCGGCTAGTGGTGTTTCTTCGCGGGCGTGCTCTCCGGCGTCACCGGCGCCGCCACCCGCTTCTTGCCGTTGTAGGTCCAGCCGTCGACGTGCAACCCACCGTCGGGCGTGTAGCCGGTCTGATAGAGCCGCACGATGCCGTCGGGGTCGACGATCACGAAGCTCGGCGTGCCGCTCACGCCGTAGCCTTGGAACGTCACCCGATGCGGATCGATCGCCACGATCTCCGGGAACGGCTCCTTCTGGTCGAGCAGGAACTTCTTCACGAGCTCGGGGTCCTCGTCGGTGATCGCGATCACGTCGAGCCCCTTCTCCTTGGCGAGGGCCAGCATCTCCGGGATCGCGTGCTTACAGATCACGCACCAGGTCGCCCAGAAATAGAGGAGGTCGGGGCGTTCCTTCGACAGCTGTTCCTTGCCGCGCACGATTTCGACGTCCATCGACGGCGCGATGCTGCCGACCTTGGGCGGACCCGGGAGCTTCGGCAGCTCCAGCGGATACGGACCGGGACGGAGGGTCACCATGCGGCGTTCGCCGTCGCGGAGCGTGTCGAGCTGATAGTCGACGCCGATCTCGCTCCGCATCGTCCACTCGCGGACCTGCGTCGGCTCGGTGAAGGGCGCACCGGGCGGCCCCAAGATGATGTCGCCGACCTTGAGGCCGGCGGCGGCCGCGGGCGAGTCCTCGTTGACCGTCATGACGCTGACGGCTCCCTCGCGCGTCCCGAACTTCTTCTGCTGGGCCTCGGCGATCGGACGGAAGTAGATGCCCATGTAGGCCGGCATCAGCTCCTCGACCAACCGACGTTCCTCGGCGAGCGCCGGGAAGCTCTCGTCGGACGCGAGCATCGCCGGGACGGTCGCCGTGGTCGCCCCTCCGAGCGCCAGATCTTCGCACGCGACCAGACGCTCGTAGGCCGCGCGCTCGTCGGCGCTGGCGCGCGTCGTCATGTACACGCGGCCCGCGATGCTGGTGAGGTGCGTCCGCAAACGCAGCACCGCGCCGAGCCGGACTTCCGCACGGTAGCTCGCGGCCGACGCGTCGGCGGCCTTCCGCTTCAGGAGCTTCAGGCGGTTGTGGCGATCGGGCTCGCTGCTCGCAAATGGCACCAGCACGGCCAAGAGCTCGTGCAGCGTCTTCCTCCGCCCTTCGGCGTCGAGCTTCTGCAGCCCGTTGCTCTCGAAGCGCGCCTTCCATGCGGGGTGCGTCTTCACGAACTCGCGCAACGTCTCGATCTTCAGCGCGTCGAACGCTTCGGTCCAGCGGGTGGCATACGTCGCGAGCCGGCTGGAGAACTCCGGCAACACGCGCGCCTGCTCTTCCAGCTCACCGAGTGAGCGCGGGCTGAACGTGCCGAAGCTCGCGCCGATGCGGTCGAGCAGCCGGATGTCGGGCTCCCAGGCGGCGCGATCCTTCCAGGCTTCGGCCAGCAGCTCGTCGGCGAGCTTCGGCATCTCGCGCTTCTCGGATTCGGCGACCTTCGTGAGGCGCGCCGCCAGGAAGACGTCGAGCGTCGAATTCGGGATGTCCGGCGTGCGATCGGTGACGAGCACACTTCGCTCCGAGGCGGGAAAGCGATCGAGCGCGTCGACGGTTTCGAGGAAGTGAAACGAGTGCCCGATGCCGTCCTTGCCGCGGTTCTCGGGATAGCAGCCGTAGGCGCGGCGATCGGCGGTCGTCGAGAAATAGCCGCACACGTTGCCGGCGGGGAGACTCGCGTCCGTCCGGTCGATCACGTGCGCGAACGAGCCGGAGAAGCACTGCGACATCAGCATCACGACGCGCACACCGGGATCGAGGGTCGCGAACAACTCGCGCAGCTCGTTCACGCTCAGCTTCTCACCCCAGAGCGAGATCGTGTTGTCCTTTTCGTCCTTCTCGTTCCGCTCGCCGTGGTCGGTGACGTAGAAAAGCAGCGTGTCGCCGGGATGGAGGCGGGTGGCGGCGTCGGCGAACCAAGCCCGCAGCTCGTCCTGCTTCGCGGGCTGCAGCACCACACCGTCGACGGTCGAGTCGACGTACGCGATCGGCGGCTGAAGGGCGTTCTGTGTCCACTGCGGCAACACCCAGAAGCCCGGCGTGTCGTCGGTCTCCCGGGTGGCGAGATCGGGTGCGGGGTCGGCACCGTCGCCGCTGAAGACCGTGATGTTGGCGGCCGGGATGCCGTCCTCACGCAGCAGCGCATAGGCGCGCCGGACGTGATGCAGATGGCTCTGGTAGTTGACCTCCTTCCGGTGCCCGCCGTTCAGCAGCACGGCAAAGAGATGCCCCGGTGCCGGCGGCGGCACGCCGCTCTCGAGCGCGCGGGCGCCGGTGGCGCCCGCATGAACCGCGCACCCAGCGATCGGAAGCCCCAGCAGGAGCAGCACGAACAAGACGGAACGGCGCACGCAATACCCGACGGATCTCGGCACGCGCGGACCCTACCAGAGCCCGACGCGAGCGAGAATCACCGTACGTGCAATCCGCGATTG
>JBDSJB010000601.1:0-4297 GCA_039917665.1 Binatia bacterium | reverse complement strand
GGCAGCCGCCTGCTTGATCTCGGCCCACTGCGCGAGCTGGCTGCCGACGACCGAGGGCGCGAGCACCGTGTAGTAGGGCGCCACCCCGTCGGGATACGCGTGCGTGAAGCGACACGTGACGATCCCGTGGCCGCAGATGCGGCGCACCGCGTCGGTCGTCGCGGCCACGACGCCCGCATGGAACTCCGCGAAGCGATCCCACGTGATCGCGGTTTCGAACGTCTCGCTGATCATGCCCATGCCGACGAGCGCGTCGCGCATGTACGGCATGTCGAGAAAGGCTTGGCGCCATGCGCCGGCGGCGCCCTCGCGACTCGTGGCGTCGTCGCTGCGAGTGGCGCCGGCACCGGCGGGAACGATGCCGCCGTGATCGCGGCAGCATTCGAGCGCACGCGCCATCGCCGCGTCGAGCCCGTGATCCGCGGACTCGAAGCCGACGACGAGCACCGCGACGGTACCGTCGCCGGCGCCGGCGGTCATCGCCTCGCCTGGATCGAGGAGACGGCAGTTGGTGGGGAAGAGTCCGCTCTGGCTGAGCGCGTGCACTGCGCCAGCACCAGCGCCGAAGGTTGGAAACGTCACCGAGGCTGACGCGCGGAGCGTCGGCCGTTGCTGCACGCGCATCCAGGCCTCGGTGATGATGCCGAGAATGCCTTCCGACCCGATGAACAAGCGATCCGGGTTCGGACCCGCGCCCGACGCCGGCAATCGGCGCGTCGCGATCACTCCAGTCGGCGTCACTACGCGGAGCGCCTCGACGAACTCGTCGATGTGCGTGAAGAGCGTCGCGTAGTGCCCGCCCGACCGGGTCGCGATCCAGCCGCCGAGCGAGCTGAACTCGAACGACTGCGGGAAGTGCCGGAGCGTGAGCCCGTGCGGGCGGAGCTGATCTTCCAGCGCCGGACCGAGCACGCCGCCTTGGATGCGCGCGGCGCGCGAGGTGCGGTCGATCTCGAGCACGCGATCGAGCCGAGCGAGGTCGATCGACACGACGCCCGGATGCGCGTTGCCCGTCGGTGCCTCGACGCCACCGACGACGCTCGATCCGCCCCCGTAGGGAATCGCGACGATGCCGGCGCTGGAGCACCAGTCGAGAATCGACGCCGTCTCGCACTCGTCGGTCGGATACGCGACGACGTCGGGCGGATTGGCGAAGTCGCGCGCGAAGCCGCGAACGATGTCCCGAAACGATTTGCCGTAGGTGTGGCCGGCGCGATCGTACGGGTCCGTCGAGCAGAGCGCCGCAAGCGCCGGAGGCGGTGCGACGCGCGGCTTCCGCAGCGCGACGTCCTCGATGCGGGGCGGCGTCCCGACCGACGGCACGTCGATGCCGAGCCGGGCCGCGAGCAGCATCGCGATCCGGCCCTGCTGCTCCGCATTCGGGCCCGCGTCTTCCCATCCCCATCCCCAGAACTTCCGGCGTCGTGGTTGCATGGCCGCGGGATTTGAGCACAAGGTCACGCGGAAACCCACCCGCATCCTCGGAGGTCACGTCGATGAAAATCTATGACTCGTTCGGTCCGAATCCCCGCGCGCTCCGCATGTTCCTGGCCGAGAAGAACGTCGACCTCCCGACGGTGACCGTCGATCTGATGGGCGCCGAGAATCGCCAGCAGCCCTACACCGACAAGAATCCGGGCGGGCAGCTTCCCGCGCTCGAGCTCGACGACGGACGGGTGCTGGGCGAGACCGTCGCGATCTTCGAGTACCTCGAGGAGAAGTATCCGAACCCGCCGCTCGTCGGCCGGACTGCCGAAGAGCGCGCCGAGGCGCGCATGTGGCAGCGTCGCGTCGAGCTCAAGATCACGGAGCACCTCTACAACGGCTTCCGCTTCGCCGAAGGCGTCGAGCTCTTCCGGCCGCGCATGCGCGTGCTGCCGGAGGCAGCCGACGGCCTGAAGGCCACGGCCCGTGACAACTTGGCGTGGCTCGATGCGCTGCTGCAGGGCAAGCAGTTCATCGCCGGCGACCGCTTCACGATGGCCGACATCATCCTGTTTTGCGCCATCGACTTCGGCGCCAGTGTGAATCAACCGCTCGACGGGGCGCTCACCAATCTCGCCAGCTGGAGGGACCGCGTCGCGGCGCGTCCGAGTGCAGCTGGGAGCCTGCACCCGACGAGCGCCGCGACGGGCATGAACGGTTAGGGCAGCGCGGTCGCCGTCCCCCGGATCGTGACCCGGCCCGGGCCCGGAAGCCCGGCGACGGCGTTCACGGCGGAGGCGGACGTCGGTCCGACACAGAAGACCGCGGCGAGCGTCGGGTTGGAGACGTCGTTCACCGGCGGGTCTTCCATGCCGATCGCGACCAGCGTGTTGGTGCCGACCTTGCCGGTGAATCCGCCGGTCAAGAAGCACGCCCGGTTCGCCGCTACGCAGGTGGCGGCTCCGCCGCCGCAGTCCGTATCGCTGCCGCACGACCGCTGTCCGTGCCCTGAGGCCACCGAGCAGGTCTTGGTGACCGGACCGGACGTGCACTCGCCTTCCTGATCGACCGGAGCCGTATCGGTGCAATCGAAGATGCCGACGGTTGACGTATCGTCGAGACACGCGCCCGACTTCGACGGCTCGCCGGCTTTCCCGCAGAGGCCGCCCGATGGGCACGCCGTATTGGTGTTGCACGTACCACCGTTGTTGGTGCCGCCGATGCAGCGCCGGCCGCCGCAGATCGTCGCCCCGACCGCGACGCAGTCGGCGTTGTCGTCGCACGTCGTCCCCGCCGCGTTGTTGCAGGTGTCGCAGAGGCACTTCTCGCCGGAGCCGTCGCCGCAGTTCGGGCTCGTCGCCGAGAGCGTCTTGGTGACCGGGTCGGTGGCATTGCTGAGATCGATCGGCAGCGTCGCCACGAGCGTCCCGACGGGCGGCGGACAATCGAGGCTGGTGCGCCCGAAATCCGGGCGACCCGGGACGAAGCCGTTGGCGTCACAGGCGAGACCGACGCGCGGCCCGCTGTCGCACGTGCCGCCGCTGGGAACGCCGTCGTTGATACCGCCGGCGTCCGAGCAGATCGGGCACGGGTTGTCCGTCGGACCGGTGTAGACCCGCGCGGTCAGGAGCGCGTTCGTGACCGCCTCGCCGTTCTCGATGTTCGCCGTGCCCGAGACCGGGCCCTGGAACTGATTGACCACGCACGTCCCGACACCGCCGGCCGCGAGCGGCAGGTTCGAACCGAAGAAATACTCGCACGTGCCGCCGGTGCACGGCGCGTTGGTGGTGCATTTGATCGAGGTGTCATTGGTACAGCGGCGGGTGTGCAGCTGGCCCGCGGCGGCGTTCGGGTTCTCGATCGGACCGCTGACGTTGCAGACGCCGCACGGACGACTGGACGCGGCGCAGCTCACGCCGATCGAGACGTCGCCGTTCGCGATGATCGGCGCGCGATGCGAGATGCCGGTCCACCCGGTATCGAGGACGCTCGTCGGATCCGCTGCGTTGCCCGAGAACGTCACCCGCGTGGGACACGCGCAGGTGCAGCTCGCGGTGCACGTGAAGCTGGAGCTCGTATTCGACGCGTTCTGACAGGAGGTTGCAGCGCCGCCCGCCGGATCACAATCCTCACCGGCGTTCAGCACGCCATTGCCGCAGAGCGAGGCGGGCGTCGGAGTGACGGTCGGAACCACCGTGGCCGTCGCGGTGCGGGTCGGGGTCGCGGTGAGGACGGGCGTCGGGGTGACCGTCCGCGTCGGCGTCGCGGTCACGACGGGAGTCGCCGTGGCGGTCCGCGTCGCGGTGCGGGTGGGCGTGGCCGTCAGGGCCGGCGTCGCCGTGACCGTCGGCGTCGCGGTGCGGGTGGGGGTCGCCGTCACTCCAGTCGTAGCCGTGACCGTCGGCGTGGCAGTGCGCGTTGGCGTCGCCGTCAATCCGGTCGTCGCCGTGACTGTTGGGGTCGCGGTGCGCGTCGGGGTCGCGCTCAGCGCGGCCGTGAGCGTGACCGTAGGCGTGGCAGTGCGGGTCGCGGTCGGCGTCGCAACGACCGGCGTCGCAGTACGGGTCGGCGTCGGCAGTGCGCCGGGATTGCACTCCGGCGGGTACCCCACCGTGCTCCACGGCACGGCCGCGCGATCCATGCAGTCCACCTTGAACTCGGTCACGCAATCGACGCAGTCGACCAAGTCCTGCAGCGTGTTGATCGGTCCAGCGCAGGACGCGCCCCCGGGTACGCTCACCGCCGGGCAGTTGCCGACGAAGCCGATCGCGGCCGGCGTCAGGTCGCCATTGCCGTTGCAGGTTTCGTCGTTACCCCCGCAGGCGTGACAGATATTGGCTTGCTTGCGCGCTTCGGCGCGGGCGATCGCCGT
>JBDSJB010000600.1:0-7238 GCA_039917665.1 Binatia bacterium | reverse complement strand
TATCGCGAGCGTCGCGGCCCGCCGCGCCGCTCGGCGCGATCCCGCGGGCACACTCCTGATCGCGCGGATTACCGCGCTCCAGTACCTCGACGTTCGGCGCTACCGCGACCAGTTCCTCATCCACGGTGGCTTCGTGCGGCCGCTGGACGAGCCCTTGGTGCGGCATCTGTCGGCGCTCGCTCAGGCGCCGTTCGATGCCGCCGCGCCGCTCGCCCCCTCATTCTGCAGTCGCTGGCTCGAACGTTGCCTCTGGCTCGGTCCGTACGTGTATGCGGGTGCGTGGCTGCTGCCGCTGCTGTCGTGGGTGGTGCCACTCGAGTGCGGAAACGTCGTCGGGCCGCTCCGCATCGTCGGCGTCGTGAGCGTCGCCTACGCGGCCGCGATCACGATCTTCTCGCTCGAAATGACGCCGCGTTTTCTCGCGCCGCTCGTGCCGTGCGTTGCCGTGTCGATGGCCGCGGTCCTCAGTGAGCTTGGGCGCGCGGCGTGTGCGCGCCGCGGTCTGCGCCGCCGTGCCGCGTCGGCCGAAATCCTACGCTCGTAGTGCCGATCCGCGGCGCCGCCGCGCGCGCAGGTAGATCCGCGCCGTCGACGCGACGAGCAGCACCGTTGCGGCGGGAACGATGAGGGCGCGGCCCAGCGCCCACCGGACGACGGCGCCGCCGCCTCCCTGCGCGCCGCTCACGTGCTGGGCCAGCGACGACAGGCGCCCGAGCTTCAGCGGGAAGTAGTCGAGGTGGTCGTTGAACATCAGGATCGCGCCGGTGCGCAGCAGATAGGGGATCATCAGGAAGGAGCGGCTGCCGGAGCCGCTCAGCAGCACGACGACGGCGTCGAAGCGGCGCGTCCGGAGGTCGCGCACGAGCTGAATGCGATCCTCCCACCGGACGGCGGTCACGCGGTCGAAGTCCCCCGGCGCCACGGCCCCGAGATCGTTGTCGCGAATGAGGCCTTCGATCGTGCACCCGGGGAACAGCGTGCGCAGCCGGCCCGCCACCGCGCGCGCGAGATCGATCGAGCACGACTGGATGACGAGCAGCGAGCCCATCGCGTGGTAGCGAAACGGCAGCAGAAACGTGAGTGGATTGGCCATGGCTAAGCGTGTTCCCTCGGCGCTGCGGGCAGGTCGCGGAGCGCCGCTTCGTAGGTCGTGACGAGGCGCGCGGCGATCGAGTCCCAATCGAAACGTTGCTCGACGAACGTACGGGCGCGGCGCGCGATCGCCGCCGCCGTCTCCGGCTCGCGCAGCAGTCGAATGATGGCGTCGGCCATCGCCGCGGCGCTGTCGGCGATGACGAGCTCTTGGCCGTCGGTCGCGCCGAGCCCTTCGGCGCCGATCGTCGTCGACACGACCGCGCACCCGCTCGCCATGGCCTCCAGGATCTTGAGGCGCGTGCCCGACCCTTGGAGTACCGGCGCCACGAACACGGCGCTCGCCTGGTAGTACGGCACGATGTCCTCGACGCGGCCCGTGACCTCGACGCCGGGATCGTCGCCGAGCCGGCGCACGACCTCGGGCGGGTAGGCCCCGACCACCTGAAACTGCGCTTCGGGCACCGACGCGCGCACGCGCGGCAGCACCTCGGCGCAGAAGTAGCGCACCGCTTCGACGTTCGGCTCGTGGCGGAAGAACCCGACGAACAGAATCGACGCCGGCGTGCGGCCGTCTTCGGCCAACGGAAACTGCTGGCAGTCGACGCCGTTCGGAATCGGCACGACGTGTCGCGTGTCGACGTAGCCCCCGAGGATGTCGCGATCGGTGTCGCTCATGGTGAGCACGAGGTCGGCGTTCTCGACCGCCGCGAGCTCGTACCGCAGCATCCGCATCCAGTCGAAAGTGAACGTGATGCGCGCGAGGCGCCCGCCCGCCGTCGCTTGGCTGCGTGCCAGCGAGACGAAGCTCACGTCGTGCTCGACCAGGACGCGCAGCAGGCCCGGGGACGGCGCCGGCATCAGGTGGCCGAGGTGCGTGTATTCGAGCTGCACGACGTCGTAGTCGTTGCGGTCGAGGAAGTACTCGATCTGCTGCTCCATCAAGTACGAGCAGAAGCCGCGCGTCTTGTTGGGAAAGAGAATGCCGCCGACGGCCGTCGTGTCGCGCTCGATCACGACGACGTCGCGACAGAGCTTCTGCAGCTCGGCGGTGCTGCGCGGGTCGAGCTCGAGCTGCGTGTCGGCGTAGGCGACCCAAGTGACGTCGGCGACCTGCGCCAAGCGGCGGAGCAGCGCCAGCATGCGCACCGCGCCGCCGTGCACGGGCGGGTAGGGGCTGTAGGGACTCGCGATCAGGAGCTGCAAGCGCGCGTGCGGCGCGCGTGCCGGGCGCCGTCCGAGCTTACCGCGGAACGCGTGGCGATAGCGCGAGATCCGGAAGATCGTCGCGTCGTCCCAGCGCCGTCCGAGCCGGCCCTCGCGGACGCGGGCACGCGCCACGACCGGGAGCTGCTTCCACATCCCGACCCACGTGTAGATCGCCGCCTTCATGCCGCTCTGGCTCCGGACGCGGAACGGCAAGAGGACGATGCCGCCGAGATGGGCGCGGAGCATCCGCCAGTCCGTGACGTTCTTCCACACCAGCGCCGCCAGGTTCTTGATGAAGAAGCTGTAGATCTTGTCCTCGCTCCAGAGCCGTCGCGTCGTACCGCGGTGCTTGTGGTGGACGAGGCTCTTCGGCGCGAAAAGGGCGGGCCAGCCGCGCTTCCAGGCGCGATAGCCGAGCTCGACGTCCTCGATGTAGACCGGCGAGAACACGGCCTCGTCGAAGCCCTCCAGTGCGAGGAACTTGGCGCGGTCGTACGCCGACGCGCCGCCGCCGGCGAAGAAGACCGGGTAGAGATTGTCGTCGACCCAACGGTCGAGGTGGAACAGCGAGACTGCGCCCCACTTCCACCGCGCGTGGACCTTGCCGGTCTCCCAACGCGGCTTGTTCTTGTCGATGAAGTCGATCTGGCACGACACGCCGAAGGCCGTCGGCTCCTCGTCCATCGCCTCCACGAGCGGAAGGATGAAGTCGGGCTCCACCACCATGTCGTTGTTGAGCATGATGACGGTCGGGTGCGCGCTGTCGCGGGCGCCGCGGTTGGTGGCGCCGGCGAAGCCTTCGTTGGTCGGCAGCGCGATCAGATAGACTTCGGGGAAGTTGGCGGCGACCCATTCGCGGGTGTCGTCGCTGCTGCCGTTGTCGACGACGACGATCTGACCGCCGGGCGCGTAGGCGGTGATCGCCGCGCGAAGCGGCGGCAGGCTCATCTCGAGGAGCTCGCGGCCGTTCCAGGTCGGAATGACGACCGAGACGGGGAGCGTGCTGCGGAGCTGCGGGAGCGGCGCCTCGGCGGCGTCGAAGGCGGCGGTGCGCGTGGTATCGCGCCGGAGGCGCGCCAATAGATCGGCGCCGGCGAACATGAGGCCGGCCGCGAGCGCGAGCGGCACGCTCAGCACGGTCAGCAGCAGCGCGAAGAGGAAGGCCGCGAAGACGCGCGCGCGGAACACGATCCGGCCGAGGATCGCGGCGACCTCGCGCACGAGCTTCGGCAGCACGCGGACCTCGGAGCCGGCTTTCGCCTGCGCCGCCGCGAGCGCCGCCATGTCGTTCCGCGTGACGGCGAGCTCGGCGACCAGCCGCGCGACGTCGGCGCGGAGCGCGTCCTCGCTGGTCCCGAGGGCGGGCGCGTCGGCAGACGCGTCAGCCGAACGTTCGGCCGTCAGCGACGACGCGAAGTCCTCGCGCTCCGCGGCGAGCGCGCTCATCCCAGGGACGAGGGTGTCGGTCACGGTCGTGTTGTGCAGAAAGAGAAAGGACTCATCGTCGAGCGGCAGCGCATCCACCACCCCTTTCACCAGATAGTGCACGGCGAGCGCGGGGGTCGGCTCGGATCCGCCGTCGTTCTTGCAAAGCCAGAGCGAGACGCCGGACTCGGTCGTGGTCGGCGCGGCGATCGTCACGCGATACGCGCGGCCGCGCGAGTTCGGGATCGGGCGGAACTCGAAGCGTTGCCAGTTGTCGTGCGGCAGATCGCGGAGCGGGGCGATCACGCGCGCCACGCGCGCCCCGTCGGCCGCCTCGTCGTGGAGCGTGAAGATCACGTCGACGTGCGGTGGCGGCGCCGGGATCCAGGGCAGCACGTCGACGCGGCAGAGATTGTCGTAGGCCGCGACGAAGCGATGCTCGAGCGCGAAGTAGCGGCCGAGCGGCGGCGAGATCTCGCGCTCCGGCGTCAGCCACTCTTCGGCGATCAGGGCGTCTTCCTTGTGGACGACGCTCTCGCGCGGCGCGTCGGCGTCGAACCACGCGCCTTCCACCTTGTCGGGCGCCGGGTGCGGCGCGCGGCAGAACTCCAGCACTGGCTCGATCACGCGCGTCCACGAGAGCTCGTCCTGGAGCGCGGCGAAGCGGGCCTGGCGCGCCGGCGATGGCCCGGCGTCGAGCAGCGTGTCGAGCGCGCCGACCACGGCGTCGACGTCTCCCTCGGGCACCGTGAGGCCGAGACCTTCGTGGTCGACGCGGGTCGCGAGCTCGTCGCCGCGGCTGAGCACCATCGGCAAACCGGCCCAGAGGTAGTCGAGCACGCGCGTGCGGAACGCGAACTGCGCTTCGACGCCGGGCTGGTGCAGGCTGACGGCGACGTCGGCGTCGAGCAGATAGTTCTGGCGCTCCGCGTAGGGCACCCAGTCGACGAAGAACGCGCCGCGATCGGTGAGTCCGAGCTCGCGCGCGCGCGTCAGCGCCCGCTCGGCCATCTCCATCGCGCCGATGTCCGGATTGGGGTGACGGACGCCGAGAAAGAGTCCCTTCACGTTCGGGCGACGTTCCCGCAGGCGCGCCAGCGCTTCGAGCAGCGTCAGCGGATCGAACCAGTTCCAGAGCCCGCCCGCCCAGAGCACCACTTTGTCGTCGGGCTCGATGCCGGGAATGACGCCCTTCACGGCGGGCGCGCTGCGGACCGGCGGCGTGCTCGCGATGCCGAACGGAACGACGGCCAGCAGCTCGGCGAACGCCCGGTCGCCGGCGTAGTTCGCGCGGTTCACGCGGCCTGCGGCTGCGAGCATGCCGAGCCAGAAGTTCCGCTGCACCTCGCTGGCGCAGAGAAAGAGGTCGCCGTTCTCCAAATGGTGCTGCAGCCAACGGAGCGCCAGCAGCGGCCGTCCGCCCGCGGCGTTGTAGCGGCCGTAGAACTCGAGATCGGAGAGAATGAAGGGATCGTACAGGTCGACGATCAGCGGCTTGCGGATCGCCGTCATGAGCTCGGCGCGGCCGGAGATCATGACGCAGTCGGCGGCGGCGAGGAGCGGCGACAGCGTCGAGTCGCTCGGGACCCGCACCTGCGCCGCGTCGAGCGCGACGCGTTCGCTGCCTTCCGGCACGGCGAGCGTAACCTCGCACGCACGGGCCAGCGCGCGCGCGATCTCGACCGAGCGGATCGCGGTGCCGGCCATGAGCGGCCCCGTCTTGTCGGGGCAGATGACGAGGACGCGGGTCACGCGGCGGGCGAGCTCACGGCGGCGGTGCTCGCCTGGGACGACCACGCGGCGAAGCTGCGGAGCAGGAGCGCGCCGGAACCGGCGACGCCGTCGGTCGTGTAGGGCTCCGCCGTGTCGGCGCTCACCCCGAACGAGACCGCGTTCTGATCGCCGGTGCCGCGGGCGCGGAGCTCGAGCGTGTAGGTGCGGCCGGCGGAGTCGGGCTCGGGCGGCAGGTCGATGGCGAGCCAATCGCGATTGGGCGCGACGCCGGCCGCGACGACGCGCGTGGCGACCTCCGAGCCGTCGTCGCGGCGGACCGCCGCGTGCAGCGCGTGCTCGAGCGGAAGGCCGTAGGTGATGGTGTGCACATCGACGCGTGTGAGACCGGCGAAGCGGCTCGGGAACCGCTGGGCGAGCACCCGCCCGTCGGCGAGCGGCGCGCTGATCGTCGCGAGCGCGGCGCCGACCTGGTCGGGACGCGCGTCGGGCTCGCGCGCCGCGCGCGCGACCTCGCCAGGAAACGCCGCGACGAGCTCGCGTTCGGCGCGTGCGCCGGCGTCCGGCTCGATTGGGTGCGGCGCCCGGAGACCGGCGACGACGGTGCTGAGAAACGCCGCGAGGTCACGGCCCTGCGCGGCGGGCGCGAAGCGCAGCTCGAGATCGGCGCGCGCCGTCGCGCCCACGTGGGCGGCGCGCTCGGGATGCGCGACGACCGCGGCGAGCGCGGCGCGCCAGGTGTCGAGATCGGCGGCGAGCCAGCCGGTCACGCCGTCGCGGATGGCGTCACGGTAGGCGTCGGTCGGGCTCGCGATCACGGGCACTCCGACGGTCGCCGCCTCGAGATATTTCACCGCGCCCTTCGCGGCGACGAACGGATGCTGCCAGTCGAGTGGGACGAGGCTCGCGGTGCACGACGCGACGAGCGCCGGAAGCTCGGTCCACGGTACGAGCGGCCGGCGCACGATGCGTGCGCCGTGGATCGTCAGCGCGGCGGGCAGGGTGACCGGCCCGACGAGCAGTAGCTCGACCGCCGGGTGCGCGGACATCGACTCGGCGAGGGCGGGAGCGATGGTCGCGAGGTCGTCGTCGTGGGTGGCGGTGCCGCTGAAATAGCCGAGACGGATCGGTGACGGAGTAGCGACGCCGACGCGGGCCGCCGCGCCGAGCGCGAGCTCGGGCGTGGAGGCTCCGCCGCGTTGCAGATGCGTCGGGATGCCGAGCGCGCGGCCGACGGCGGCGATGGGCGAGGTGGTCGCGAGAAAGGCGTCACAGGCTTCGAGGGTCCGGCGATAGCGGGCGACGCCGGCGTGCCACTCGCGTTGCTCGTCGGCGCTCCGCGTGCGCAGCAACGGGACGTTCGTGAGCGTCGGGTCGACGATCAGGTCGTCGACGGCGAACACCGTCGGCCGGCCGAGGCCTGCCGCGCGCGCCAGGAGATGCCGCACCCACGCGCCGTCCGGCACGCGATAGAGCACGAGCACGTCGTGGCTGAGCAGCGCCGCCGCGAGGCGGGGATCGGTGTGCGCGAACGCGGTGCTCGCGATGCCCTGGGTCGCGAGCTGCTCTCCCCAGTGCAACACGTTGTAGCGGTGGCAGAATCCGTCGATTCCGCTCGCGAAGAGCACACGCATGGGGGGTTGTTGTTCCCATGCACCCTCCGCACCGTCAAGCTTTAGGGTGTCGCCGGCGAGTGGGTCAGGGCGTGCTCCTACGGTCGCCGGTGGGGTGCCACCCAGCGCTTGAAACCTGCCGCTACCACCATGGCCTGCGCACACGCG
>JBDSJB010000599.1:0-3041 GCA_039917665.1 Binatia bacterium | reverse complement strand
TCGCCCGCCACGATCCGGGTACGCATCGCGTCGCTCGCCGATCGATCGGCGGGATGGATCAACTCGGTGACGACCCGTCCGATCAGCTCCTGCTCGGGGAACTGCAGCATGGCGCAGAGGGCGCGGTTCGCGCGCTGGATCCGCACCTCGGCGTCGAGGAGGAGAATCCCCATCGGCGCGTGGTCGAAGACGCTCTGAAAGCGCTCTTCGCTCTGCCGCAGCCGCTCTTCGGCCCGCCCTACGGCGCCGTCACGTGCGGTCGAAGTCGAGGTGTCGCGGGCGGCTGGCATCCGAAATCGTCTCGCGAGCCGGGATACTGCCTACGCCCGGCCGTCGGGGTCAACGCGAACGGGTGCTCGGGAGGGGCGGGAGGATCTCGTGGACGGAAATCGACGAATCCGGGAGCGCCGCCACGTCGAGGACGTCGTCCGCACGCGCGATGCGCGTTTCCACATAGCGACGCTCGGCGCGAACCGGTTGGCGGTGAACCTCGACGCAGTGTTCTCGGAGGTTCACCAACCAGTACTCCGGAATGCCCGCCGCGGCGTACATCGGGCCTTTGGTGAGCCGATCCTGGGCGACTGAGCTTTCCGCGACCTCCACGATCAGCAAGGCAGTCGTGGGGTGTCCCGTGGCTGCGTCTTCGATGCGGCCAGCGATCACCGCTAGGTCGGGCTCCGGAATTGATGCGGCGCTCACGTCGAGCGGCATCCGGACTCGCACGAAGCCTTCGTTGCCCACGACAGCGTGCAGCCAGCGACTCAGCCGGGCAACGGCGTACGCATGCGGCGGATTCTGCGGCGACATCGCCACGATCACGCCGTCGAGCAGCTCGACGCGGTCGTCAGGTCCGATGACCCCGTCCTCGACGAGCTGCCAATAGCGCTCGCGCGTGACGCGACCCTCCTCGAGGGATGGCGATGCCATGGATGGGACAGTACCAGCTGCCTCCACGGCGGAGAAGTATCGCGGGGCGGTCAGCGGCGCGTCGCTACGAGTACCGGCCGATCCACGACAGGCCGCCCGCCCCCCTACATCCGGAAGACGCCGTACCCTTCGGCACCCTCGATCACGTTGTTGTGCACTGCCGACAGCGAGAGGCCAAGCACCGTGCGCGTGTCACGGGGGTCGATGATGCCGTCGTCCCAGACTCGGGCGGTGGCGAAGAAGGCGTAGCTCTCCTTCTCGATCTGCCCCTGCACCATCTGCTTGATCATCGCGTCTTCCGCCTCGTTGAAAGGCAGGCCCGAACGCTCGGCGGCCTGGCGGCGGACGATCGAAAGCACGCCCGCGAGCTGCTCGGGGCCCATGACGGCGATGCGATGGTTCGGCCAGCTGAAGACGAAGCGGGGATCGTAGGCGCGGCCGGCCATGCCGTAGTTGCCGGCGCCGTAGCTCGCGCCGACCATGACCGTGATCGCCGGCACGGTGGAGTTGGACACCGCGTTGATGAGCTTGGCGCCGTCCTTGATGATGCCGCCCTGCTCGTAGCGGCTGCCGACCATGAAGCCGGTGATGTTCTGCAGGAAAATGATCGGGGTGTTGGTCGAGTTGCAGAGCTGGATGAACTGGGCGCCTTTCTCGCTCGACTCCGAGAACAGGATGCCGTTGTTGGCGAGGATGCCGACCGGGTAGCCGTGGATGTGCGCATAGCCGGTGACGAGCGTGGTGCCATACGTCGGCTTGAACTCGTGGAAGCGCGAGCCGTCGACGATGCGGGCGATGATCTCCTTCACGTCGAACGGCTTCCGGATGTCGATCGACGCGAGACCGAGCATTTCATCCGGATCGTAGATCGGCTCTTCGACGGGAATCTGCTTTGTCCAGCCGAGCTTCTTCCAGTTGAGCTGCGCCACGATCTCGCGGCCGAGACGGATTGCGTCGCGCTCGTCGACGGCGAGATAGTCCGACACCCCCGACACCCGGCTGTGCATGTCGGCGCCGCCCAGGGTTTCTTCGTCGACATCCTCGTGGATCGCCATCTTCACGAGCGGCGGGCCGCCGAGGAACACGCGCGCGCCGTTCTTCACCATGACGATGTAGTCGGACATGCCGGGGACGTAGGCGCCGCCGGCCGTCGACGAGCCGAAGACGAGACAGATGGTCGGGATGCGCTCGCGCGACCGGCGGGTCAGCTCGCGGAAGCCGCGTCCGCCGGGCACGAAGATCGTCGACTGGAACGGCAGGTCGGCGCCGCCGGATTCCGTCAGGTTGATGATCGGCATCCGGTTCTGGGCGCAGATCTCCATGGTGCGGCCGGTCTTGATCGCCGTGTACGGATTGATCGAGCCGCCCTTGATCGTCGGCTCGTTGGCGGTGATGACGCACTCGACGCCCGACACGACGCCGATGCCGGAGATCAGGCTGCCGCCGAGGGCGAACTCGGTGTCCCAGGCACAGAGCGGGGAAATCTCGAGGAACGGCGAGTCGCGGTCGAGCAGCAGCTCGATGCGCTCGCGCGCCATCAGCTTGCCGCGCTCGAGGTGGCGCTTCACGTATTTCGCGCCGCCGCCCTCGCGCACGAGCGCAAGCTGGTCGTTCAAGATCTTGATCTGCTCGAGGAACCCGTCGCGATTGGCGCGATAGGTCTCGGAACGGGTGTCGACGTTGGTCCGCAGGACTTCCATGGCGCGGGAGTCTTAGCTGGACCCGCCCGGCCTTGCCAGCGCGTTTGCCGGGTTCCGGCGCCCTTCAGGCACCCTGTCGAACGATGCGCTCGACCACGGTGAGGAGGCGGTCGAGTGCGACGGGTTTCCGCAGATACTCCGCCACTCGCAGGTACTTGGCGCGCGTCGCCTGGCCGAACGCCGACAGCACGACGACGGGAATTTGCGCCAGCGTCTCGGACTTCAGTTGCTCGCCGCGAAACTGGACGCCGTCCATCTCCGGCATCATCAGGTCGAGGAGAATCAAGCATGGCAGCGGACCGACGCCGAGTAGCTCGAGCGCCTCGAGACCAGTCGACGCGGTCACCACCGCGTAGCCTTCCGACTCGAGCGCCAACGCGACCGCGTCGCGCTGATCGGGATCGTCTTCGACGA
>JBDSJB010000598.1:0-5775 GCA_039917665.1 Binatia bacterium | reverse complement strand
TGATCGCGGCGCCGCCGATGAGGCCGGCCGGCACGTAGAGCAGGCCGGCGCGGCCGTGACGGCTGCCGATCATCATGGTCACGCCGGCGACGAGGAAGAACGACGCCAGGTCGCCGACCTGCGTGCTGCGTCCGAGGCCGTCGAGGAGCGGCATGCCGAGGCCCGCCGCGACGCGCGCGGGGTCGATGAGCCACGCGACGCCTTGCAGCGCGAAGAACGCGCCGAGGATCGTGACGATCGTTCGCAGCCGTTCTTCGCTGATCACGCGAACCGCCCCTGAGCGCGATACTTCTCGAGGTATGCCGAGTAGTCGCCCGGCTGCTGGTCGGCCTGGAGACCGCCTTCGGGAAGCTGGACCCACGACTGCTTGCTGCGCACCCAGATGTCGCCGACGGGCTCCACCCAGCTCGTGTCGTCGAACGTCCCGGCGCGGACGCTCAACACGCCGCCGGACGGCTTCTGCCCGTGCGCGATGCGACTCCCGCAGGCGCCGCAGTACCATCCGAAGCGGAGGTTGCCGGCGTCGGAGGTCCATTCAACCGTCGCGGGCTCGCCGGCGACGAAGCTGAACGCCGACTCGATCACGGCCGCGGGCGTGGAGAACGCGCCGCCGCCGATCTTCTGACAGTTGGTGCAATGGCAGTTGTAGATCATCAGCGGTGGGGCAGTGATGCGGTAGCGCAGCGCGCCGCATTGGCATCGGCCGTCGATCGGAAGTGTCACCATGAGCGTCTCCTCTGCGGCGGTACCACTAGCGTGTTTGCCCGCTGTCGCAAGCGCTTGGACTCGACCGGGCGGCGCCGAGGAACTCGGCCGCGCGCGTCGACGATCTCCTCGACCGTTCGCGGCGGCAATGTACTTGACCGCGCGCGTCGGCGCGCGATACCGGAGTCCGCATGCGGATGACTGCGGCGGCGAGGTTGAGGCTCTTCACGACGATTCGCGACCACCTTGGAATGCACGTGAAGAAGTTGCACGCGCGGATGACGCGCAAGGTGTACCAGTCGGGCGCGACCGTTCGGAACTGCGACGGGAGCTGCTGCTTGAAGGGCAGCGTCGCTTCGCTCGACGAGTACAAGCGCATCATGGCGCACCAAGAGCTGATCGCGCCGTACATGACGTCGCGCGCGCGCACCAAGCCCGACCGCTGGTTCGAGGCGCGGGTGAAGAAGGATCCCGACTATCTCTGCGGCAAGGCGGTCGCGACCCGCGTCCTCGACGGCCAGTGCGTCTTCCTCCGTGACGATCGGCTCTGCGCGCTTCACGTCGCCGGCGAGAAGGAGCTCGGCACGCCGTTCAAGTTGAAGCCGGCGATCTGCCTCCTCTGGCCCCTCTGTGTCGTCGACGGCGAGCTCGACGTCGGCTACGCGTCGTTCACGAACCGCAAGCAATGCTGCGCGCCGGTCCGCGAAGGCGCCCGCACGATCTACGACGTGATCGGCCCCGACGACGGCTCGATCCGGATGATGGCGAAGGCCGAGAACACGCGCGGCGGCAGCGGCGAGATGCCTCCAAAGCTGCCGCGACGCTGACGCGTCGGCGGCGCATCACTACAAGCGAGCGGAGACGCGCCACTCGCGTCCCGTGATCCGTCCGGCGTCGGCCTCCAGAGTCGCATGCGACGTCGCACTTACTCTCGACGGCGCTACTGCCGATAATCCCAGTGGTGCAGGGGGCGTCGGCAGAGCGGCGGGTGGCGGAGCAGGCGCGGGCGAGCTGCGAGGCGGTGCTACCGGCGATCAGCGCCATCTACGCGCTGGTGGGCGTGCTCTATCTGATTGCGCCGCCGCTCCATCCGGGCTGGCCCTACGCCATGACCGCGCTCACCGCTGCGGCGATGGAGCTCGGGCTCGCGTGCTGGGCCCGGACGATCGCGCTCGAGCGCGTCCATCTCCTCGGCTTGCTCGCGGCGCTAGTCGGCATCGCGCAGGCCGTCTCGTTCGTCGCGCTCACGGGCGACCCGGCGCAGACCGTCGTGCTGGTGATGGTGCTCCTCGGCGCCGCCTTCGCGATGCACACCTATTGGACGGCGGGCGCCACGGTGACGGCTGGGCTCGTCGCGTGGGCCGTCGTCGCGCACGACTTTCCCGCGCCCGCTCTGGCGCATTGGGGCGTGAACCTCGTCGGCGCGGCCGGGCTCGCGCTCGTCGTCGCGGTGGCGCGCATCCGGGCGACCCATCGTCAGGTCACGATCGAGCATGCGCTCCGCGAAAACGAGGAGCGCCATCGCCTCGTCGTCGACGGTGCCTTCGACGCGATCATCACCATCGACGCGGCGAACGTCATCCGCGAATGGAACCCACAGGCCGAGCGCATCTTCGGATGGCGGGCGGACGAGATCGTGGGGCGCTCCGTCGCCGACAGTCTGCTCGCCGAGGTGCACCGACCGCACTACGAGCGTGGCGTTCGCGATTTCCTCGCGACCGGCCGGAGCTTCATCGTGCACTGCCTGATGGAGGTGACGGCCGTCCGCCGCGACGGCTCGACGTTCACCGCCGAGATGACGACGGTGCCGATCCGCCAGGGCGATCAGTTCATCTTCACGGCGTTCGTGCGTGACATCACGGCGCGGAAGCATGCCGAGGACGATCTCCGCCGCGCCAAGGACGCCGCCGAATCGGCCGCGCGCGTGAAGAGCGATTTCCTCGCCACGATGAGCCACGAGATCCGAACGCCGCTGAACGGCATCTTCGGCATGACCGAGCTCGCGCTCGACACGACCGACGACGACGAGCGGCGCGAGTTCCTGCAGCGCGCCCGCGTCTGCGCGTCAACGCTGATGGGCATCCTGAACGACGTGCTCGACTTCTCGCGCGTCGAGGCTGGTCGTCTCGATCTCGAGCGCATCGCATTCGACCCGCGGGACGTCGTCGACGGCGTGCTCGACGCGCTCGCGGTCGAAGCGGAACGCAAAGGCCTCGAGCTGATCGGCTGCGTCGACACGGCGCTCCCCGCGAGCCTGATCGGCGACCCGGGCCGCCTCCGCCAGATCCTGCTCAACCTCGCCGGCAACGCGCTCAAGTTCACCGAGCGCGGCGAGATCGTGGTCCATCTCGCGCCCGATTCCACGGCCGCGCCGGCGGCGCCCGACACGCTCGTGCTCCGGGGCACCGTGCGCGATACCGGCATCGGCATCGCGCCCGAGCAGCAGCAGGCGATCTTCGAATCGTTCACGCAAGCCGACTCGTCGATGACGCGGCGGTTCGGCGGCACTGGGCTCGGTCTCGCCATCTCGCAGCGCCTGGTCGGCCTCATGGGCGGCACGATCGGGGTCGAGAGCACGCCAGGGGAAGGCGCGCGGTTCTGGTTCACGGCGGAGGCTGGGATTGGCGGGCCGCCGCTCGCGACGGTGTCACCATCGCTCGCCGGCCTGCGGGTCGTGGCGGCGAGCGCCAATGCGGCGAGCCAGCGTTACCTGGCGCATACGCTCGAAGCGGTAGGCGCACGGCCGCTCGTCACGACGAGCGTCGCGGGCGCGCTCGCCGAGATCGAGACCGCCGCGCGGCATGGCGAGGGGTTCGACGTGCTCGTCGTCGATCTGCCGACCGACGCGCGCGAGATGGCGTGGCACGTCGCGGCGCTCGACCACGCGGCCGCCCTGGCCCTGCCGCTCGTCGTGTTGGCGCCGACGACGGCCCGCGCCGGCCTCCATCGGCTCGACGCGCTCCACCCCGCGGTGCTCTCGAAGCCGATCAAGTGGCGCGCGCTCGTGGCGGTGCTCGACGGGCTCGGTCGCGCGGCGGTGCGCGAGCACGCGTCGGCCGCGTTGCACCCCTAGCCCACGGCTTCCACCACTTCCGGCCCCGTGTTAGCGACGGAGCCGACTGGGAGGACCGATCGATGCAAGACTCCGCCGCGCCGCGCGCGACTTTCACCACCATGGAACGCAGCACCGCTGACGACTGGGCCATTATTGCCGGCGGTTTCGTCGGCTTTGCGCGCGGTCTACCGGATCGCGTGCTCGGCCATCTGCAGCTCCTCGACGGCGACTACGGCGGCTTCGCCGTCGACCGCCTGCAGCACTCGCTGCAAACTGCGACCCGCGCGCAGCGCGCTGGTGAGGACGAGGAATACGTCGTCTGTGCGCTCCTCCACGACATCGGCGACACGCTCGGCTCGTACAATCACGCCGACATCGCCGCTGCGGTCCTCAAGCCGTTCGTGTCGCCCGCCAACCACTGGTTGGTCGACAAGCACGGCATCTTCCAGGGCTACTACTTCTTCCATCACCTGGGGATGGATCGCGACCAACGCGAGCAGTTCCGCGGTCACGAGTGGTTCGAGCGGACGGCGCTCTTCTGCGAACGCTACGACGGCCCGGCGTTCGATCCCAATGGCGAGACGCTGCCGCTCGCCTTCTTCGAGCCGATGGTGCGGCGGGTGTTCGCGGCGCCGAAGCAGTCGCTGTACGCAGCAGTCGCGTAGGCCGTTCCGCGGCCGTCGTATTGCTGCGCTCTCAGCGCGCTCAGACGTTGAAGCGGAAGTGCAGCACGTCGCCGTCGGCGACCTCGTACTCCTTGCCTTCGACGCGGAACACGCCGGCGGCGCGGCAGCCGGCTTCGCTCTTGTGGGCAACGAAGTCGGCGAACGCCATGACCTCGGCGCGGATGAAGCCGCGCTCGAAATCGGTGTGGATGACCGACGCGGCCTTGGGCGCTTTCCAGCCACGCCCGATCGTCCAGGCGCGGACCTCCTTCGGGCCGGCCGTGAAGTAGCTGACGAGCCCGAGGACGGCGTAGCTCTCGCGGATCACCTGCTCGATGCCGCTCGCGGTGATGCCGTACGACTGGAGGAACTCGACGCGCTCGGCGTCGTCGAGGCCGACGAGCTCGGCTTCGACCTTGGCCGAGATCTTGATGACGTGGGCCTTCCGCGGCTCGGCCCAGGCGCGGAGCGCGGCGACGTGCGCGTTGTCGGCGGCGAGCGCGCTTTCGTCGACGTTGGCGCAGAAGATCACCGGCTTCGACGTGATGAGGCCGAGCTCCTGGAAGAGCGCGGCGCCCGCTGCGCTCTCACGCTCGGGGAACGCGACGGCCGGGAGGCCCTTGTGCAGGTGATCGACCAGCCGCTTCGCGACCTCGAGCTGGGCAATCGCGTCCTTGTCGCCCTTTGCCTTCTTGGTGAGGCGGTCGATGCGGCCCTCGACCATCTGCACGTCGGCGAGCACGAGCTCGGTCTCGATGACCTCGACGTCGCGCACCGGATTCACCGAGCCGTCGACGTGGACGACGTCGGAGTCGTCGAAGCAGCGGACGACGTGGACGATCGCGGCGGTCTCGCGGATGTGGGCGAGGAACTGGTTGCCGAGGCCTTCGCCGGTCGACGCGCCCTTCACGAGGCCCGCGATGTCGACGAAATCGACGGTCGCGGCGACGATGCGCTCCGGGTCGACCAGCTTGGCGAGCGCCGCGAGGCGATCATCGGGGACCGGGACGACGGCCTTGTTGGGCTCGATCGTGCAGAAGGGATAGTTCGCGGCGTCCGCGTTCTGCGCCTTGGTGAGGGCGTTGAACAGCGTGGATTTGCCGACGTTCGGAAGACCGACGATGCCGATCGAAAGACCCATGGTGGATCGAACTAGCTAGCCCGGACCTCCGTGGTCGGCAAGTCGGCGGGGCCGGGCAGTGTCTCGTTTGATTCGCGCGATTCGGTGGCAGCAGGCGGGCGGGTCGGGGATGGTTTCTACGGTCGCCGGTGTAGTGCCGCCCAGCGCTTGAAACCCGCCGCTGCCTTCTTGTCCTGCGCACACGCGAGCTGCGGCTCCCCGAAACCATC
>JBDSJB010000597.1:0-2932 GCA_039917665.1 Binatia bacterium | reverse complement strand
GTCTTCACCTGGTACTGCGCCGTCGGCGCGCCGATCACCATCGAGAAGAGCGCCTTGTCGCCGCTCCAGTGCACGCATGGCTCGCGGACGGCGATTGCGTTGTTGCCCTGCGCGCCGCTCGATCCGTAGCCGGCCTCCTGCGTGAGAAAGCGGAGCGAGCCGTTGGGATAGCGGATGACGAGGTCGCCGCCGCGAGGCGCGACGTCCATGGATGCCTGGTGATTCCCGAACGTGCTGGTGAGGACGGTGAAGCCGCCGACCGGCACCTGGGTCACGAACAGCACCGGATTGGTCTGGGCGTCGGCACATCGCACGACCACGGTCATCGCCAACGCAACGGCACAGCAAACCACCAAGAATCTGCCTCGCATCATCAACCTCCGGGGCGCGACGGGCGCTGATCTCATCAGCAACTGGTGTTCCGACGGCGTGTCGCGGCCCACCGTTTTGGCGCCCGTTTGATTGCGGAGGCAAGCAGTACCGTGATGACGCGGCGGCACCGTGATGGCGCCGGGCGCTTCAGCGAATGCGCGGAGCCGCGGGCTCAACTCATCAGAGCCATCGGCGCGTGTGACACGCCGTAGTGCGCGCGTGCTTCGGCTCGCGCCATTGCCTCAGCGGGTGACAGCTTGCCTGCGAGGAGATCGGCGTACGCCGCGAGGACGCGTGCGGTTTCGGCGCGGGTCTCGCGGACGAGCTCGACGCGGAAGCGGCGGACGCCGCGCCGGACGAGCTCGGGGACCAGGTCGGCGGCGGACTGGACCTCGCTGTTGAAAACCGTGTTGCGGCAGCCGACGTCGACGATCACCGGATGCGTACGACCTTTGTGATCGCGAAGGCCGAGCTCGTGTTGCTCGCAGGGACGGCCGCAGGTGCGGAAATCGCGGCCCGTCGAGAGTACGTGTGCGTAGACGCAGTGCTCGGTGTGGAAGGTCGCGATGCGGTGGTGCAGCACGACCGTGAAGCGCTCGGCGGGCGCCTGATCGAGGAGGGCCAGCAGCTGCGCGCGATCGAGATCGTGCGACGCCGTCAGCGTGTCGAGGCCGCGGTCGAAGAGCTCGGCGGCGGTGATCGAGTTGGTGACGTTGAGCGAGAAGTCGCCGTGCAGGAGCGGGCGCGCGGCTTTTGCGGCCCCCGGCTGCGTCGGTTCGGAATCGCCCGGCTGCGGGTTTCTTGGATCCGCCGGCTGCGCGTCTCTCGAATCGCCCGGCTGCGCGTTTCTCGAATCGCCCGGCTGCGCGTCTCTTGAATCCCGCGGCTGCGCCGCTGGCGGCTCGACCCGCTGGAAGGACGTGAGCGCGCCCCAGTGCCGCACCAGCACCGCGTCGGGCGCGAGCGCGGCGAGGCGGCGGTCGTAGCCTTCCTCGCCCGGCTTCTGCACGCGCACCGTTGCGAGCGTGACCTGCAAGCCGGCGGCGCGTGCGCGCGCCACGGCTTTCCCGAGGCCGACCAGCTCCATCCAATCGAGCTCGACGGCGCCGGCCCCGGACGCGATCACGGCCTCGAGCTGCTCGGCCCTCCGACAGAGCACCACCAGCTCGGGCGCGGCCGGCGGCGTCCACCGCGACGGCCGGAGCACGCGCGCCCCCGCGCACAGTCCCGATACGAACGAGTCGGGATGCACCTCGCGCACCGAGCCATGCTCGACCTGCGGAAGCAGCGTCGCGACGAGCGCGCGCCGCATCGTCTTCAGCTCCGAGACCGGCAGGTGCAATCCATCGGCGAGCGCGCCGCAGTCGATCGTGGCGACGCGGAACGGCGTCCCGCCGACGCTCGCGAGCTTCTCGCGCAGCACCGTTTCCGTGAGACCGCCCCCGGCCGCGGGCTGCAAGCGCGACGGGCTCGTGATCTCGGCGCGCGCGTGACCGGCGACGGCGACGACCCGCAGCGGCTCGCCCGCGGCGCCGTGCACGGTGAGCTCGAGTGCAATCCGTCCCGTCGGCTCGTCCGCCGCGAGCACGCGCTCGGTCTCGCGTCCGATCGCGGGATCGCTCGTGATCCAGACGCGATCACCGGTCGTCACGTGGCCGAGGTCGGGACCGGGCTGACCGAAACGGAGCGCCCATCCATCGGCCGTCGGCTCGACGGCGAAGATCGGTCCGCCCGGCTCACGGGGATCCTCGGGATGACCCGCGTCGAAGACGACGCCCATGCCGGCGCGCGGCTCGAGCGCAGCGGCGCGTGGTCCGTCGCTCGCATCGCGGGCGCCGCCGAAACCGCGGAGCGCCGCGGCCGGCGCACCGAGAGGTGCCGACACCGTGTCGTCGGATGCGCGTGCGCCCGTCCACGGTCGGCCGGCGGGATCGCGTCCGACCTGCACGGTGTCGCGGCCGACGCGCGTGACCCTGCCGAGGAACGCGCCGCGGTGTTTCGGGAAGCGGCCCTCGACGAGCGTCTGATGATCGGAGCCACCGAGGAAGCCGTCGCTGAAGCCACGCGTGTAGACGAGGCTCGTTCGCAAGAGATCGTCGCGGACACTCGCTTCGTCGGCCGCGGACGGCCCGCGCTCGGACGCGACGGCGTCGACCCAGTGCCGATACATCGCGGTCGCCGTCGCGACGTAGGCCGCGCCCTTTTGCCGGCCTTCGATCTTGAGGCCGTGCACGCCGAGCGCAGCCAGATCGGCGACGGCACGGAGCCCCGCGAGATCTTTCGGCGAGAGCAGATACGCGACGTCGCCGAGCGCGCGCACCTCGCCGTCGAGCACGAGGTCGTACGGCATGCGACACGACTGCGCGCATTGTCCGCGGTTGGCCGAGCGGCCGCCCCACGCTTCCGAGGTGAGGCACTGCCCCGACCACGCAACGCAGAGCGCGCCGTGGATGAACACCTCGAGCTCGACGGTCGCGCCCTCGGCAAAACGGCGGATCTCGTCGACGGAGAGCTCGCGCGGAACGACGACGCGCGTCACACCGAGACTCGCCGCGAACAC
>JBDSJB010000596.1:0-5868 GCA_039917665.1 Binatia bacterium | reverse complement strand
TGGAATCTCTGGCTCGCTCAGCAGGTCGGCCGCACCGACCCGCTGAACGATGCCACCTGGAAGAGCACCGCCTTCACCTTCTTCGACGAGAACGGCAAGCCGGTCACGATGACGAGTTGCGACGTGGTGCGGGCGGCGACACAGCTCCACTACGGGTACGAGGGCGAGCCGACCCAGATCGAAGCATCCTGTGAGCCGCCGTCTGCCACCCCTCTGGCGTACGCGCGTGAGCTCGTGACCCAGCTCGTCGTCCCGCCGATCGTCCTCGGTGCCAAGCGCTTCACGTTCAACCTCGACGTCCGGCGCTTGCGGCGGCGCCTGACGCCGCTCGCCGAGAGCACGACCGACACCCTGCTGCTCGAGCTCGCGGACGTCGAGACCGAACAGCCTCCCGGCGTGGTGTGGGCGGTCTTCATCGGCCTGCCCGACGGCGCGGCCCTGAACACGGCGACCAGTCCCTACTTCGTCGGCCACGTCGCCCTCTTCGAAACCGGCATTCGCCTGGGCGGCACCGGCGTTCGGAGCGACAGCCAACACTTTGAGCCAGCGCGGATACTCCTCCCGATCAACACGGCGCTCCGGCGCGCGCTCATCGAGCGGCGCGATCGCATTCCCGTGCTGTTCGCATCCCACGGCATCGACGTCGACGGGCAGCCGACCCGACCCGAGCCCGCCGCGACGGTCCGGATCGGCGCGGTCAACGTGATTGTGGAGCGGCAGGCGACCTAGACAGTACTTACTTCGCTTTGCCCGACTTCCCCGCCTTCGCCTTGTACACCACCGCGACCGTCGCGAAGTGCACCTCGCCGCCGATCGCGACCGCGACGGGAATGAGGAACGTCCTGCCTGGCTTGACGATCGTCGCGTCCAGCAATCCGAGACTAGCGAGCCGCGCCTCGAGATCCGCATTCTTGAGCGCGTATTGGACATACGGGCCGGTCTTCTTCGAGCTCTTCACGGCGAGGCTGCTCAATTCCGACTTCCCCTTGCCTTTCGCGTCGAGAACCAGCTGCTCGGCGTAACCGGCGACGGAGATTCCCACCGTCGCACCCGCGGCATCGAACCCGGGAGGGAGGCTCAGGCTCGCCTTCACGCCGATCCCGTCCTTGTTGGCTTTGGCGAAATTCAACCTGATCTGCAGCTTGCTGATGGAAAGCGGGCCGGCAACGGCCGGGTGGTCGACCGCGTCGCTCGGATTCGTGCCGGCGAGCTCTTCCACCACGTCGGGAATGCCGTCGTTGTCGCTGTCCGCGTCCCCGATTCCGAACAGGCTGAACGCGGAGGTATTGCCGACGGCGTCGGTGAGAGTCGAGGTCAGATTGACGACGTCGCCGGCATCGAGCTGCGCGACCCAGGGTCCGGTCTGCACCGCTGCGCGACCGAGGAGGGTCGCCCCCTGAGATCCAGAGTCATTGAAGAACTCGACGCCGCCGTTTTGGGACGAAACACCCGTGATCCGGAGGGTCGAGCCGGCACCGAGCGCGCTTGGTCCGAGATTCTCCACGCTGAGAATGGTCGGCGGCCGGATGCCGTCGTTGCTGCCGTCGAAGAGCGTGATGCCACCGCCGCGATTGCGCGTGATGCGGTTGCCGCGCACCGAATTACGCCGGCTGTTGGTAGCACGTACTTCGACCCCATTGCTGCCGTTGTTGGCGATCACGTTCGCCTCACTGGGATCTTCGCCCCCCACGTGCGTGGCTTGCACCGCGGCCGAAAGGAAGACGCCGGCGCTTCCGTTCCCGATCGCCTGCCGGGCGCCGGCAGCGTCGACGGTGGCGCTCTCTCCGATCACGTTCCCGATGATCACCATGTCGTCGGTCCCCGCACCGGAGAGGGTGATGCCCTCGAAGGTGTTGCCGCTGATCACGTTGGCCTCGCCCAGGGTCGCGCTGCCGATCGTGTTGCCTTGGGCGCCGCCGTTCACCAGGATGCCACCCAGGTTGGCCTCCGAAGAAGACCCGCCCGCATCCAGTCCGATCCAGCAGCCCTTCACCACGTTGCCGCTGGTCCCCGCGCCGAGGATCTCGATGCCGTAGGTGCCGTTGCCCGAGATGCGCAGTCCCTGCCCGTTCGGACCGGTGCCGGTGTTGCGGCTTCCGCCGATCGTGTTGGTGGCGCCGCCCGCGATTCGAATGCCGGATTGGCCAAACCCAACGAGGTTGAGGCCGCGTACCGTGTTACCGCTCGACGCGATCACGAGCCCACTCGCCGAGTTCGCACCGGAGCCGTTCACGGTCACGCGCCGATCCTGGGCCTCGATCGTGACGTTCCCGTCGTCGAGCGCCGGAAGCTCACTGAGCACGAGGATGGTGCCGGCATCGGCATTCGTGAGATCGAAGACGTTTGCGTCGAACGTGATGGTGTCTCCCGAGCGGACGCGGTTCAGGCAGTCGCGGAGGGAGTCCGGCTCGGCTGGGGAACCGGCCGCCACGTCCAGCGTGTTGCTGACGACGCAGGTCTGAGCGCCGGCAATCGACGCCGACCAGACGGGCAGACTCACGACCACAGCCAGCAACCAGCTCTTCACGATCACGAATTTCATGGTGGTCCCTCTCGATGTCGGTCACGGCTCGACATCAGTGAAACGGGTGGGGCGTCAGGAAGAGCCGATACGCGCGCTGGCCGGGCGCACGATGTCAGCCAGGTATCGAATGTCAACGAAATTCTGGCTGGAACGCGGCGCGTCGCTCGTATCGCGCCAAAATGGTGCAGGTGCGGCGAGCTGCTGGACCCTCTGTCGGTCGATCGCGCCGACCGATCTGCTGACCGCTCCATTGATACGCGATCATCGCGCGAGCACGTTCTCGGACGTGTTCGGCGAAACCGTCGATCTCACAAACGTTCACGGCAACGACACTCGACTCCGCTGGCTCATCGGCGAGGACGTTCCAGGCTCAGGCGCCCTCCGGAACATGATGCTACCGACCACCTTCGGTCAGCCCGCGCGGACAGGCGATTCGCGTTACCTCGGGGCATTTGCCCGAGTCGCCCGTGCGGGCCACGACATGGAAGCGACCGCGACGCCCACGCTGACGGCTCTAGAGACCACCACACCGGTGCTCACGCCGTCTCCGACGAAACTCCGGAAGAGACGCCAACTCCCATGGAGACACCGACGCCCGACGCGACAGAGACAGCGACGCCGAATGCAACGGAGTCACCAACACCGACCGCGGAGCTGACGGCGACCCCGACTCCGACCGAAAACACCGACGCCGACGGAGATCCCAACACCCTCAGAGCCGCCGACAGCATCAGCAACACCGCTGAAACCCCGGCCTCTGAAATCTGACCTCAGACTTCGGATCGAAGCGCCAACCGCCTCACCCGATCCCATCTCCGAAATTTGTTCGGAGCCGTTACGAATTGATGCACGCGACCAGTCAAACGCTGGCACTGATCGCCAACATCAGCATTTACGATGCGTACTGGAGGCGATTCGATTGGCAAGTGGGCGTTACACGAGTGACGCTCGCTCGCGCGGCGCTATGAGAATGGCGATCGGAAGTCGTCGTATCTCGATTCTATTGGGGAACCCTGACGGCATGACGCGTGCTTTCTATCTTTGATGTTTTCATCACATCTGCCGTGTGAGACCGCTCGCCCCCACCGCCGGCTCCCGTGCTCGACGGTTCTCTGCCTCCTGCTCCTTCTGACGCAGCTTCTGACTGGCTCCTTCGTCTCGTCGGCTCACGCAGGTTGTGAGGACAAAGACTCCGACGGCGCCTGCGATGAAGTGGACGTTTGCCGTGGCGTCTACGACCCCGACCAAGCGGACAGTGACAAGGACAGCGTCGGCGACGCCTGCGACAACTGCAAGGGCACGTTCAATCCCGACCAAGTCGACAAGGACGGTGACGGCATCGGCGACGTCTGCAACTGCGACGAGAAAGACGGCGACGGCGTCTGCGACAAAGACAACTGTCCGGACGTCTACAACCCCGACCAAGCGGACAGTGACGAGAACGGCGTCGGCGACGCGTGCGCTCCAACACCGACGCCCACCGACACCGCTACGCCCACGCCGGCGGAGACGCCGACCGCGAGCGTGACACCCACCATCAGCACGACGCCGACGGCGCTCCCGACACGCACGACCACACCTTCGAGCACGCGGACCCCGACGCCAATATCGACTACGACCGCGACGGCAACGACCACGCCGACGACGACCACGACGATCACGCCTGTGCCGTCGGATGCAGCGACGCCGACAGCCTCCCCGTCCCCGACGGCGATACCTTCGCCAACGGGGACCGCGTCACACACCCCGACGCCTTCGGACACACCGACCCCAACACCGCGACCGACCACGACCACGACGATCACGCCTGTGCCGTCGGATGCATCAACGTCGACAGCTTCCCCGTCCCCGACAGCGCCACCTACGCCGACGCCAACCGCGTCACACACCCCCGCGCCATCGGACACACCAACCGCGACGATCACGACCACGCCGACGACGACCGCGACACTCACGCCAGTGCCGTCGGATACACCGACGCGCACGGCGAGCGCGACGGCGTCGCCCTCCCCGACACCGACGGGCACGCTGACGATGATTGCGGCTGCCACCCCATCGCCAACCCCAACCGGATCACTCACCGCCGCGCCGTCCGACACTCCGACCGCGACGGTCGCGATCACGTCGACGCCGACGACATTGCCAACAGCGAGCGCGACAGCTTCGCCGACGGGGACCGCGCCAGCATCGCCGGCACCCAGTTCGACGCCATCCCTCGTGTCGACGGCAACGCCGACCGAGACGCAGCGCTACGATCCCGAGCCGACTCTCACGCCGGCAGCGTCTCCGACATCGACAGCGAGCCCAACGCCTTCCGCATACTGCGGAAACAGCGTCATCGACGAGACCGAGGAATGCGATGACGGGAATCTCATCGACGGCGACGGCTGCAGCGGGAGCTGCAGCTGGGAATTGGTGGTCGGCACCAGCAATCGCGTCACGAGAAACGACTGTCTCGTCGAGTGGCTCGGGTCGCCCGTTCCACGCGACGGCGCCAACGAGGTACCGCGGCCGATTTTCGAGTGCGAAGACGATGATCCGGGCTGCGACTTCGGCGACACGGCCGACGACGGACAATGCACGTTCAGAATTGCGCTCTGCTTGAACGTCGCTGATCGGCGCGTGCTCGACCGTTTCGGCACTCCCGTCTGCCAGACACCGGGCATCGACCGCATTCGGATCACGGCGCCGTCCGAGCGCCGCACACGCAAGAGCATCGAGGGCCGAAATCGTCTGGAGCTCGAAGGTGCGCTGGCTCAGTTGGGCGCGATCGTCGATGGACGATGCTCGACCGGACGCATGAGCGACAACTGCGGAAGCGACGCCGACTGCGACAGCGCCGCGAGCCTCGCTGACGGCAAGTGTCGTGACCGACGGATATTCTTCGCACCCCCGCTCACGAGCCGAGGCGTCTGCACCGACTACGCCAAGATCGTCGTACGGCTACGCACCAACCTGAAAAGCGTCCATCCGCGAACTACACGAGTCCATCTGACGACCGTACCGCCGCTGCCTCTCGGCAATTCTTGGCGCCCGCCCGCGCGAGACTCCATTCGCCTGATCTGCCGTCCCCGTCGCGCCTCGTCCTGACGCCGGAGACTCCGACGGAAACAACGACGCCGACAGAAACCTCCTCGCCGATCGAGACGAGCTCACCGGAGCCGTCACCCACCGAAACTCCGACCCCGGAAAACTAGACTCCAGCCTGCCGCGCGCGGGTTGACGATCGCCCCATCGAGCGTCAGGGTGCCGCGCCATGTATCTCGCCTACACCCCCGAAGAAGACGCCCTCCGCACCGAGCTCCGCGCGTACTTCGCGACCATCATGACACCCGAAGTCGAGG
>JBDSJB010000595.1:0-2912 GCA_039917665.1 Binatia bacterium | reverse complement strand
GAATCCCGAGCACGATGTAGACGGTCACGAGCGCGGCGAGGATCAGCAGCGGCTGATTCGCGAGCGAGTCCTGGAAGGCTTGCGCCGTCCCGGCAAAGGTCGCGCGCACGCTCGGCGGAATGTCGAGCTCGCGGACGGCGCCGTTGATCGCATCCACCGCCTGGCCGAGGGCGATCCCCGGCGCGAGGTTGAAGGACACCGTCGTCGCCGGGAACTGCCCTTGGTGCGTGACGGCCAGGGCGGTCGTGCCGGGCTCGATGCGCGCGAACGCCGCGAGCGGAACCGGTACGCCGCTGTTGGAGCGTACGTAGATGTCGCGCAACGTCTCCGGGCGCTGCCAGAACTCCGGGGCCACCCCCATGACGACGTGGTACTGGTTCAGCGCGGTGTAGATGGTCGACACCTGACGCTGCCCGAACGCGTCGTAAAGCGCGTCGTCGATCATCTGCGTCGAGACACCGAGGCGGGATGCCGTATCGCGGTCGATCGCGAGCGTGCTCTCGAGACCACCGTTCATCTGATCGCTGTTCACGTCGGTCAGGATGGGCATCGTGCGGAGCTTGGCCAGCACTTTCGGCGCCGCCTCGTCGAGATCGCCGAGGTCGTCGCCTTGCAGCGTGAACTGATAGAGCGCCCCGCTCGGCCGGCCGCCGATACGAATGTCCTGCACGGGCTGCAAGAAGAGCGTTGCGCCGGCGACGGTCGCGAGCTTGGGCCGGAGCCGGGCGGCGATGACGTCCCCCGACACCTTGCGTTCGCGCAGCGGTTTCAACGCGACGAACATGCGGCCGGTGCTCGAGCCCTGTTGGCCGCCCGTGAAGCCGACGACCGTCTCGACGGCTGGGTCGGCGCGCACGATGTCGACGATCTCGGCGAGCTTGCCCTGCATCGACTGGAACGAGGCGGACTGGTCGGCCTGGATGTTGCCGACCAGCCGGCCGGTGTCCTGTTGGGGGAAGAATCCCTTCGGGACGAGCCCGTAGAGCTGCACATTCACGACGATCGTGATGGCCGCCACCAAGAGCGTGAAGCGCGGGTGACGGAGCACCCATCCGAGACTGCGCTCGTAGTGGCGGTGCAGCCAGTCGAAGGCCCCTTCGGCGGCGCGCGCCAACTTGCCCTGCTGGCGACTCTCATCCGGTCGACGCAGGATGAGCGCGCACATCATGGGGGTCGTCGTCAGCGAGACGACCAGCGACACCATGACCGCCACCGACAACACCACCGCGAACTCGCGGAACAGGCGTCCGACGATGCCGCCCATCAAGAGAATGGGAATGAACACGGCCACCAGCGAGATGCTCATCGAGAGCACCGTGAACGCGATCTCGCGCGCGCCGCGGAGAGCCGCCTCGCGCGGCGGCACGCCTCGCTCGAGATGGCGCATCACGTTCTCGAGCACGACGATCGCGTCGTCGACGACGAAGCCCGTCGAGATCGTGAGCGCCATCAGCGACAAGTTGTCGATGCTGTAATCCAGCAGGTACATCACGCCGAACGTGCCGATCAGCGACAGCGGTACGACGACGCTCGGGATGGCCGTCGCCCGCAGGTCGCGCAGGAACAGGAACACGACCAGGACCACGAGCACGATCGAGATCACCATCGCCATCTCGACGTCGTGCACCGAGGCGCGGATCGAGGCGCTGCGGTCGATCACGACGTCGAGGTCGATGGCGCTCGGGATTGCGGCGCGAAGATACGGCAACCGCTCGCGAATCCGGTCGATGGTCTCGATGATGTTCGCGCCGGGCTTTCGGAAGATGATGACCATGACGGCGGGCTGGCCATTGGCGAACCCGGCCGTGCGGGCGTCCTCGACGGAATCGACGACGTTGGCGACGTCCATCAGACGGACGGCGGCGCCGTCTCGGTAGCGAATGATCAAGGGCTGGTACTCGTGCGCGCGCTCGAGCTGGCCGTCGGTGTCGAGATTCCAGGCTTCGGTGGCCGTGGCGATCTCGCCGGTCGGTCGGTTGCTGTTCGCCGTCCCGACCGCCGCGCGCACCTCGTCGAAGCCGATGCCGTATTTGGTGAGCGCGGTCGGGTTCAGCTCGATGCGCACCGCCGGCAACGAGCTGCCGCCGATGCTCACCTGGCCGACGCCGTCCACCTGCGAGAGCTCCTGCTGCAGAATGGATGCGGCCGCGTCGTACAGCCGGCTCGGCGGCAGCGTGTCCGAGGTGAGGCTCATCAAGAGAATCGGCGCGTCGGCCGGATTGACCTTTCGATAGGTCGGGTTGTTGGGCAGCGACGCCGGCAACTGTCCGCTCGCGGCGTTGATGGCCGCCTGCACGTCGCGCGCGGCGGAGTCGATGCTGCGGCTCAAGTCGAACTGCAGCGTCACGTTCGTGGCCCCGAGCCCACTCGTCGAGGTCATCTCGGTGACGCCGGCGATTCGCCCGAACATGCGCTCGAGCGGCATCGCGACCGCCGACGCCATCGTCTCGGGACTGGCGCCCGGCAGACTGGCCGACACTTGGATGGTCGGGAACTCGACCTGCGGCAACGGCGCGACCGGCAGGTGCTGGAACGAGATGGCCCCTGCGAGGGCGATCGCGACGGTGAGCAGCGAGGTCGCGACCGGCCGCCGGATGAAGACGGCGGAGACGCTCACTCGGACTCCAGGCCGAAGGGCTGCACGCCCGACACCTCCGCGTCCTGGAGCTCGTCCTCACGCCCAGGCCGGGTCGCGAAGCGCGCCGCGAGACGGTCGAACGCGAGATAGATGACGGGCGTCGAATAGAGCGTCAGCACCTGGCTCACGAGCAGACCGCCGACGATGGTGATGCCGAGCGGCCGGCGCAGCTCGGCGCCCATGCCGCTGCCGAGCGCCAGCGGCAACCCGCCGAGCAGCGCCGCCATCGTCGTCATCATGATCGGCCGGAAACGCAGCAGGCACGCTTCGTAGA
>JBDSJB010000594.1:0-6656 GCA_039917665.1 Binatia bacterium | reverse complement strand
CCAAGCGCGTCTTAGTTCTACGTCATGGCCGCTCCCGCCCTCGCCCTCCCCGTCGCACCCGCCCGCCGCCCCGGAGCCGCCTGGGTCATCGGCCCCACGAGCGACCTCGCGTTTCTGATCGGCGGTGCGCTCGTCGCCTACGGTTTTCTCGCCGCGCATCTTCTCTTTGGCGTCGCGGCCGTCACGCTCTACATGGCGTGGGTGCTGGCGATCGACGGGCCGCACGTCTTCGCCACCCTGTCACGCACCTATCTCGACCGTGACGAGCGCGCCGCGCGCGCCAGCCTCCTGTGGGGCAGTCTCGCTTTCTATGCGCTCGGCCCCGCGACGGTCGGCCTGTCGATACTCGCGGGGCACCGCCTCCCCTACGACGTCTTTCTCACCGTCTGCACGATCTGGGCGTACTGGCACGTCGTGCGCCAGCACTACGGCGTCATGGTGCTCTACCAACGCAAAGCGGACGAGCACGACCCGGCCGACGACCGTGCCGACCGCCTCTTCTTGTACGTCGGGCTGCTCGCGCCGATCGCGGGCTTCGCCTGCAACAACGCGCGCACGCTGGCGATGGTGGGGCTCGATGCCCCGCCGCCTTGGGCCTCGGTCGGGTCGTCCGTGGCGTGGCTCATGGTGGGCGGCGCGGCGCTGCTCCTGGTCGCGCGGCAGGTCGTACGCGCACGCGCCGGCCTGCCGATCCATTGGACGAAGCTGCTCTTTCTGACGGCGGCCACCTCCGTCTCGATCGTGCTCTTCGCACCGCCCGTCGCCGCGCGCATCGACTATGCGGCGATCGTCCCGATCGTGACGTCGTTCCACGACGTCCAGTACCTGGCCATCGTCTGGTTCTTTCATCGCAACCGCCGCGACGACCGGCAGGGCCGGTCGATGACGGCACCGGCGTTCATGCACCGGCTGCCGGTCTTCCTCGCGCTCGGGCTCGGCTTCACGCTCGTGTATCGCGTCGGGCTCGGCTGCCTGTTCAGCGCCTGGCCGGGTTGCGACGTCGGCGCCGAGGAGATGGCGCTGCCGGCGGGCCTCACCGTGAGCGACCTCGGCATCGGGTTCCTCTGGGGCTTCGCGCTGCAGCACTACTATCTGGACCAGCGCATCTGGCACGTGCGACGCGATCCTGCGCTCGGCCGCGATCTCCGTCTCGACGCGGCGAGCTACGTCGACAACCACGCCAAGCGCAGCAGAAAGGCCGGAATGCCGGCGAAGTAGAGCAGCCGGTCCAGCCACTCGACGACCCGCCGGGCACCGGCGGTGCGCGCGGGCGCGGCCCACGCCACGGCGATCACGACGGCCTCGGCGACGACGCGCAGCACGGCCGCGTAGAGCACGAGGTAGATCGTGAACGCGGACCAATACATCGCGAACCCGAGGACGTACGCCTGCACGCCGTACGTGTAGAACTCGCCGAAGGTGTCGCCGTACGCGATCCATTGGTGCAAGCGGAAGAGCGGCACCGCCGGCACCAGGGCGAGCACGACGAACTTCAGTAGCACGTCGCGCCAGCGGAGCGCCGCGTCCCGACGCGAGCGGCCGTAGACCGCGGCCGGATGGCGCGCGGCCACACGCACGACGTCGGGGGCTCCCGCGTCGGTCACCGCGTCGATCAGCGCGATCGGATCCGCGACCGCCAGACCGTACTGGAACCGTCGGCCCGAGCGCAGGCGCAGCCACACGCCGGCGGACGGTAGCGGTACCGACCACGGCTCGACGCCCGCGATCGCTTCGCACGGGATCTCGATCTGCTGATCGCGCCGCCGCACCACGAGCGTACCGCCTGCGACGACCACGACGGCCGAGAAAGCACGCGCCAACAGCCACGCGGCCAGGGCGGGCGCGAGACTCGTCGTGACGAACACCCGCAGCAAGCGGAGTTGGTTGTCGAGCCGGGTATCCAAGAACAGCATCGCGCCGACGATCGCGAGCAGGCTGGCGCGGCTGATGACCACGAGGACACCGGCGACGATACGCCAGAACGGCGAGTAGGCGATGGCGCGGTTCGGCATCTCGTGGGGTGTCGTCAGCGAGCGACGCGCCGGTCTACGTCTCGGTGTTCCGGGCTGCAACCCCGGTGCACGCATCGCGCGCGGCGGCGCTCGCACGATGAGCGCGCCGTCACCTTTACCGAACGTGGCCTCTCCGCTAGCGTTCCGCGTTCGATGAGTAGCGACACACGCAAACCGCGGACCGACGAGGACGGAGTTCGCTTCTCCTCGCGCCGAGACCGCGGAGCCGGGTCGGCGCGGGCGCTCGGCGTGATCTTGGCGACGGCCGCGCTCACGGTGGTGGGTCTGAGCGTTGCCGCGGTCTGGTGGTTGCGGCGTGATCCGGCGGCGCGTGTCGCGGCCCCAGTCACGGAGAGCATCCCCGAGCCGGCGGAGCGCGTCGTCGCGCATGCCGTCCGTCCGGTCGGCTCGCGTCCGGCCCCGGCGGCGGACGTCGCCGCGTCCGATCGCCCCACGCAACCGGAACACCCTGCCAAGCCCATGCGACGCGCCCCCGCCTCACCCTCGGTCGCTCCGGCGACGGCACCCGCCGCCGATCGGCAACCCGAGGCGGCGACGGACGCGGACGCGGCCGCCGCCAAAGCCGCGGAACAGGAGAACAGGCAAATCGAGAAGGTTGCGCAGGACGTCATCGCGGGCATGCGCGCCGCCGGCGAAACGAAGGGCCTCGCGGCATTTCCCCCACCCGGCACCAACCCGGTGAAGCCCGGCCTCGTCGTTCCGAACGATTTCCAGCTGCCCGAAGGATACATCCGGCACTACCAGACCACCGACGACGGCAAACGCCTCGAGCCGATCCTGATGTTCTCGCCCGACTACCAGTTCGTGGACGACGCCGGGAACCCGATCACGGTGCCGGCAGACGGCATCGTACCGCCCGGGATGGCGCCGAAGGGCCTGCCGCTTCGGACGCTCGACGTTCCGGGTGCCGCGCACCCCAAGCCCAAAGCCTCCGGCGACGGACGGTGACACCAGGAGGCTCGTTGGGCTGGCGGCATCGCGTGGCGCCACTGCGATCGAGCGTCGTCGGCGGTGTGAGGATGGCGTTGACGGGCCTCACGATCTGCATCGCTGCCGGGTGTCGCTCCGAGACGCCTCCGCATCCAACGCCGACCGCGTCTCCGCAGATGGCGACCGGCGCAGTCTCCGGATGGCCGCCACCGGGCACGACACCGTCCGCTCCCCACCAACCGGCGGCCGCCGACGATCCGACACGCGCCGTTCGCGACGCGCCGCCGACAGCGCCCGCGGCCCCCTTCTCGCAGCGCGACGCGCGCCGCCTGGTGGAGCACGTCGCCAAAGAACGCCTCGGGCGCGATCTCGGCGCCCAGGACTACGACCGCTTAGCCGACGCGGTGATGCGACTCCGTGCGGCGGCGCTAGCGTTGCGGCGGAGCCCCGATCCCCAGGTCCGCGAGCAGCAAGGCACGGCGCTCCGCGACGCGCTCGCCGAGATCCAGGAGATCGCCGGCGTCCCGGCGTCCGACCTCGGCCTCCTCGACACGACTGAGTCGGCGACGGACGGCGCGCCGTAGCGTCTCCGGCGTCCGCCCGAGCGCCGTGCGCGGCTACCGCTACGCCAATCGCACCAGCGAGGAGCGTGGGCATCCCCAGGCTGGTCATGAAGAGCGGCGCAGCGACCAAGAGCGAGATCAGCGTCCGCGCGAACGGCGCACGCTACAACGCGAGCGCGTTTACGATTGCAACTCCCGTGACCGCCCAACTCGTCAATCTCGCCTCCGACGGCTGCTGGGAAAGCCGCTTCACGACCACCGAGGCCCAAAAGAGCGACACGAGCATCTTCCGCGCCCGCTTCCCCAATTGAGCGACGAGCAGCGGACTCACCACCCCTGGTTGACCGAGCGACGCCGAAGCGCCATCGATGATATGTGCCCCGATCGACCGCGGCGTTGCCGCGCTACCTCTTCACTGGACGCGGCGCTCAACTGCTTCGGCACGTCCCGAGCTTCGGGCGACTGTACTGGCGCCTCTGGCGCGACGCGCGCGTGTCGATCCTGCCGAAGGCGCTGCTGGCGTTGATCGCTGCGTACGTCGTCATGCCGCTCGACCTCGTGCCCGAGTTCGTGCCGGTGATCGGCGCGATGGACGACCTCGCCGTCGCTGTCGCGGGCCTTTGGCTCTTCGTCCGCCTCTGTCCGCCCGCCGTCGTCCGCGAGCACGTTCGTCGGATCGCCGCCGAGACGGAGTCGCGTTGACCCCGGGACGGCGTCCCTTTGAATAAGCTCGTCCCGATCGCGATGGCCCTCGCCTTCGTCGCGGGGATGCTGCTGCTCGGAGCCGCGAGCGGCCTCATCATCGACGCGTGGTGGTTTCGCCAGCTCGGCGTCTGGGTCGTCTTCCGAACGACCCTCGTCGCCAAGCTCGTCTGCTTCGCCGTCGCCTTCGTCCCGGCCTTCGCGGTGATCGCTGCTGTCGGCCTGCGTGCGGTCGGGCTGGTGCGCCGCGGTGGTCCCGTCCGGGTCGTGTTCCGGCAGCGTGGCAACGGCGAGGCTGCGATTCCGGAGCTGATCGCACCGCTCGCGGGACGGTTGCCGTGGCGCGCGCTCGCGCTCGTCGCCGCCGCGGTCGGGGCAACGATCATCGGGATCGCGCAAGCGTCGGAGTGGAAGACCTTCCTGCTCTGGGTCCACGGCGGCACGTTCGGCGTGACGGAGCCGTTCTTCGGACGGGACGTCGCCTTCTTCGTCTTCGCATTGCCCGCGTATCAAACGATGATCGGCGGAGCGCTCGCAACCGTGGTCCTTGGCGGGATGCTGGCGGCCGCGGTGTTCTGGCTGCATGGCGCCCTCGACCCGCGGCATCCGGAGGAACTGACGTCGCCCCCGGTGGTCGGCACGGCGTCGCTCGTGCTCGCGCTCTATCTCGTGGTCCGGGCCGCCGGCTACTGGCTCGGACGGTACGAGCTGCTACTCGCGCCCTACGGCGCGGTGTTCGGCGCCGGCCAGACTGTCACCGCGATCACGCTGCCGCTGCAGTGGGTGCTCGCCATCGCATCCCTCGTCGCCGCCGGGCTCGCGGCGGCCAATCACCGCGGCCGCGACTGGCGACTCCCCGTCGCGGCCTTGGTCGTGACGCTCGCGAGCGGGATCGTGGCCTCGGTCCTCCCGAATCTCTATCAGCGTTTGCGCGTCCGTCCCGACGAGCTCCGATTGGAGCGCCCGTACCTCGAGCACAACATCGCGATGACCCGAAAGGCCTACGGTCTCGATCGCATCACGCCGCGCCCGTTTCCGGCCGAGCAGAAACTCGATGCGGCGGCCGTCGAACGCAACCGGGCGACGTTCGAGAACATCCGGCTCTGGGATCCGCAGCCGTTGCTCGACGCCTACCGCCAGCTCCAGCTGATCCGAACCTACTACGACTTCCACGACGTCGACGTGGATCGCTACGACCTGCCCGACGGCCGCCGCCAGGTGATGCTCGCCGCCCGCGAGATTAACGCCGCGCTCCTCCCCGAGAACGCCCGCACCTGGGTGAATCAACGGCTGCAGTTCACGCACGGCTTCGGGATGGTGATGAGCCCGGTCACCGAGCTCGAGGGCGAAGGGCTGCCGACCTTCTTCGTGCAAGACATCCCGCCCCACTCGCCGGTCGGCATCGCGATCACGGAGCCCCGCATCTATTTCGGCGAACGCACCGACGACTACGTCGTCGTGAATGCCGCCGCCGAAGAGTTCGACTATCCGAAGGGCAATGAGAACGTCTCCAACGAGTACCACGGCGCCGACGGCCTGCCGCTCGGCTCGCGCTTCACGCGCGCGCTCTTCGCGTGGCGCTTCGGCGACGTGAATCTACTCATCTCCGGCAATCTCCGCGCCGAGAGCCGCATCCTCTTTCGCCGCTCGATCCGCGATCGGATCAGCACGATCGCGCCGTTTCTCCGCCTCGACCGCGATCCGTACCTGGTCACCTCGGGCGGCCGGCTCCTCTGGATCCAGGATGCCTACACGACCGCCAACACATATCCCTATGCCGAGCCGATCCGCGGCGTCGGTTTCAACTACATCCGCAACTCGGTGAAAGTCGTCATCGACGCCTACGACGGCACGACCAATTTCTACGCGGTCGACGAGCAGGAGCCGGTGCTCGCCGCCTACGCGCGCATCTTTCCGGGACTCTTCCGGCCGCTCGCGGAGATGCCGGCAGATCTACAGCTCCACATCCGTTATCCCGAAGATCTCTTCCTGATTCAGGCCGAGATGTACCGCACGTACCACATGACCAACCCCGACGTGTTCTACAACAAGGAAGACCTCTGGACCTTCCCGGCCGACGGTGGTGGGGGCGGTGAGCAACGGCGCGGGGCGGCCGATCCCTACTACGTGATCATGAAGCTCCCCGGAGAGACCGGCGAGGAATTCGTGCTCATGCAGCCGATGACGCCCTCCAACCGCAGCAACATGGTCGCGTGGATGGCGGCACGCTGCGACCAGCCCGGCTACGGCGAGCTCGTCGTCTACGAGCTCCCGAAAGAGCGCCTCGTCTACGGTCCGCAGCAGATCGAGGCCCGCATCGATCAGGACACCACGATCTCGCAACAGCTCTCGCTCTGGAATCAGATGGGCTCGAAGGTGATTCGCGGCAATCTGCTCGTGATCCCGGTCGAGGATGCGATGGTGTACG
>JBDSJB010000593.1:0-2920 GCA_039917665.1 Binatia bacterium | reverse complement strand
CGAGCGACGGCTGGCGATCGCGGCCGCGTGAAGGGCCGGCCATCGAACGCCTTGCCCGTGCGCTGAGAATCCGGTTATCCCTGGAGTATGAAGACCGCGGTGTCGGTTCCTGACGAGGTCTTTCGCGCAGCGGAACGCCAGGCCCGCCGGGCAAAGAAGTCTCGCAGCCAGCTCTATGCCGAGGCACTGGCGGAATACCTTGCTCGCCACGCCCCAGACGAGGTGACCGCGGCGATGAACCGGGTGATGGAGCAGCTGCGCGAGTCGGCCAACGGATTCGTTTCGGCCGCGGCACGCAGAGTTCTCGAGCGGACGGATTGGTAGAGCTCGCGCCAGGCGAGGTCTCGTGGGCCGAGTTGCCCGAGCCGTCCGGATCGGGGCCAGGATTCCGACGACCGGTCATTGTCGTGCAGGGCGATCGCCTCAATCGCAGCAAGATGGCCACGGCGTTTGCGTACCACTCACCAGCAACCTTGCGTGGGCAGATGCGCCCGGCAACGTGCTCCTCCCCGGGAGGCTCGTGAGCCTCCCGAAGGACTCGGTGGCAAACGTGTCCCAGATCGTCGCCATCGATCGAGAGTTTCTCGCTGAGCGCTGCGGTAGGATCCCGGCGAGACAGCTGGCGCTGCTACTCAGTGGAATCGACGTCGTGCTCGGCCGATGAGACGCTCGACGTTGCGAGTCGATACGGTAACCGCGTTTCATGTCTGTAGCCGGCGATGCAACGTGAGAGCCCTCTGATGGCTCGACGACCCGCGCCGGCCCGCAAGCGTAGAGCGCCGCCGGACGTCGTCCAATTCCTCGTCGTCCTCGCCGGTACCGACCCGCTCGTCTGGCGCCGCATCCAGGTGCCGGAGCGCTACTCGTTCTGGGATCTCCACGTCGCGATTCAGGATGCGATGGGCTGGAAGGACTGCCACCTGCACGAGTTCCTCGTGATGGATTCACGCACCGCCCGTGGCACGCGCATCGGTATCCCCGACGAAGATTTTCCGGACGAGCGCCCGACCCTCCCCGGGTGGGAAGTGCCGATCACCCCTCGTCTGACACACGGATCGGAGCCCGCGCGCTACCGGTACGACTTCGGCGACGACTGGAACCACCTCCTGGTCTTCGAGGACATGCTGCCATCCGGCGGCGGCCGCTCTCCCCGTTGCATCGCCGGCGCCGGAGCGTGTCCGCCGGAGGACGTCGGTGGCACGCACGGATACGCGGAGTTTCTCCGCGTCGTCGCGGACCCGCACCATCCCGAACATCAATCGATGCTGACCTGGGCCGGGGGCGCGTTCGACCCGCACGCCTTCGAACCAACGCGCGTTCAGTTCGACGATCCCGGGGCGCGGTGGGAACACGCCTTCGCCCCGCCGGACGATCCCCGACCCCGCCCACGCACGAAGATCGCCGCGGGCCAAGCGATCCCGGTGGCGCTTACGGAGCGCGAGCGTGACCTCGTCCTCGCCCATACGTTCGGCGACCCGGACCTGGCACGCGCATTCGACGCGGCCAACCGCCAAGGCACGACGCTCGTCGTCGACGTGACCCTCGACGATCTCGACGATCTGCTCGGTCACGTCGCGGCTGCTGCCAACCATTGCGAGAAGCCGAAGCTCAGGCGCGAGTTGCAGGCCCTCCACGAGCGCTTGGCCGACGAGATGGAACGCTGGGACGACGGCCAATGAAAGGACACCGCTCGCTGACCAATCTCGAAGCCCTTCTGGACGGACGTGGCGAGATCACGATCGGGAGCATCGGCCCGATCCCCTGCGTAGCGACGGCATCCGACGAGGACATGACGTATGTAATGCTGCAACGCCGGCCTGGCGAGCCCCTCGGCGCTCTTCTCGACCGTCTGGACGCAACTCTCGCGTGGGCGTGGGAGAACGAGGAGCTTGTCGATGAGATCAACCCGCAAAATCCCGCTCCAAAACCGGCGCCGGCGGCCGGTCGGCCAAAGCGTACCGCCGGCAAAAACAAGCGCCGACGATTGGCAAAGTCGAGACCGATGCGGCGAGGGGGCGCCGCGCCCCGCCGAGCGTAAGTGAGCTGAACCTGCTTCGGCATCCGCGCTGAGTCTCGCAGTCGGAGAGAAATTTCTTGACAGCTTACCGCGTTTTCGCTTATTCTTCGCCTACGTTTCCCGTAGACATCAACGAGTTCGTTTTCGTATCAGCCAGGACGATTGCGCTCCCATGATCTCCCCCGCCCACCGCTCCCGGCGCCCGAGGCGCTTCTTCGGTTTCCGCGGGGTCGTGCGCCGACTGCGGCGGTCCGAAGGCGACGGGATCGCTCGGCCCCGCCAGCAGCCCAGCGACGAACCTGACCGCGCTCTGCAGACGGAGCGCGCGCGCTTCGCGGCCGGCCTCGACCGCGAGCTTCGGCTCGCGTGCCGCAGCGAAGCTACGATGCGGCGCGAGCTCGGCTGTGCGGCGCGGGCGTTCATCCGGGGCCGCGCGTATCGCCGGCTCGGATTCGTTCGGCTGAGCGACTATGCGCGCGAACGTCTCGGCGTGTCGGCGCGGACGCTGCACAGCGCCGCCTGGCTGGCAACGCGCCTCGACGCGCTGCCGATGGTCTCGTCCGCCTACGACCGCTCGGAGCTCTCGTGGGCGGCGGCACGCGCGATCTGCAAGGTGGCCGTCGCCGCGGACGAAGAGCGGTGGCTCGCGATCGCCCGGCGTTCCACCGTCGAGACGCTGGAACGTCTCGTCGCGCGGGCCCGCCAGCCCGCCGGCGTTCCCCCTAATCCGGACGACGACGGGAATGAAATCGACGGTGAGCCCGCGGTGCGCTGGCGCTTCGTCTGCCCAAGCCGCGTCCGCGCGCTCTGGCGCCGCGCGCTCGAGCTCGCCTCGTGCGCCGCCGGCGAGCCGCTCGCCGACTGGCGCGCCGCCGAGATCGTCGCTGCCGAAGGCTCGTCGGG
>JBDSJB010000592.1:0-3387 GCA_039917665.1 Binatia bacterium | reverse complement strand
CTCAAGCACGAGAACCTGCTCGCGCTCTACGAGAAGGGCAAGCTCAACACCTGGAACGCGAGCGACCTCGATTGGTCGGTCGACGTGGACCTGGAGAAAATCCAGCGCGACTACATGGGCATGGGGTCGCAGGACGTCTTCAACCAGATGCTGAACCCGCCCCGCCCGCTCGATCAAAAAGAAGCGATCGACCTGAACCTCAACATCAACGCGTGGATGCTCTCGCAATTCCTCCACGGTGAGCAGGGAGCGCTGCTCGCGACCGCCAAGATCGTGCAAGGCGTGCCGTGGGAGGAGGCCAAGTGGTACGCGGCCAATCAGGTCGCCGACGAGGCCCGTCACGTCGAGGTGTATCACCGCTACCTCACCGAGAAGCTCGGTCTCTCGTTCGGGGTGAACCGTCACCTGCGCGTGCTGCTCGACGAGATCATCTCCGACTCGCGCTGGGACATGACCTACCTCGGCATGCAGATCATGGTGGAAGGCCTGGCGCTCGCGGCCTTCGGCATGATGCGGCTGCAGTGGCCCGACGAGCCGCTCATCCAGGACATCACGACGCGCATCATGGCCGACGAGTCCCGCCACGTGGCGTTCGGCGTGCTCTCGCTCGAGCACCTCTACACGAACGAGCTCACGGCAGCGGAGCTGAAAGAGCGCGAGGACTTCGTCATCGAGGCGACCTATCTCATGCGCGATCGTCTCCTCATGGAGGACGTCTACGAGCGCATGGGCTTCGACGTGAAGACGTGGGTCGACTGGTCGATCAACACGCCGTTCATGTCGGGTTTCCGGCAAATGCTGTTTTCCAAGATCGTGCCCAATCTGAAGCGGCTCGGTCTGCTGACCCCGCGGGTGCGCGCGGCCTACGAGAAGCTCGACCTGCTGCGCTTCGAGCACATGAAGGATTCGAGCGAAGATCCCGAGGTCGCCTCGCCGGCCGAGCTGGTCGAAGCGCTCACCATGATCCGGGCGGGCACCGCCGCGTAACCGGTGAGTTCGCTTGCAGGATTGCGCGAGGAGAAATCCGTCGCGCAACCCTGCAAGCGGCCATTCGGCGAGCGCGCGGGACGTGCTTGACCGTCCACTCGCCATGGCGCGCCCGACGACACGTTGGGCGGAAGTGCGCGCCGCAATTACGCTCTCCCCGGGCGTCAGGATTGCGACGCGCGTGCGCGAAAGCGCGTGGCACTTCGGTTGCTGAGGGTCATTCCCATGCGCCACCAACGTGGTTTCTCCCTGATCGAAGTCCTCGTCGTCATCGTGATGATCGGCGTGCTCGCCGGCGTCGCCATCTCGCAGTTCGCGAGCTACCGGGCTCGCAGCTTCGATGGCAAAGTTGCCGCGACGATCCGCGGCGTCGCGACGAGCGAGGAGGCGTACTACGCCGAGAACCGCGAGTACGCGGAACAGGTCGACGCCCTCGGCAACATCGCGACCAGCGACGTGGCGATCGCCCTCAGCCCCGGCAACAGCGGCGATCTCGGCACGTCGTTCAAGGTCGTCGGGACGCACCCGTCGGCGTCGCGCACCTACACGTGGGTGAGCGACCCGGATCCGGGCGAGCCGAACTTGCTCGAGAGCAATTCATAACAGCATCCATTCTCCAGGGGGATCTCTCCCCCTTCGCCATGCGGCAAAGCCGCACGGCTCAACCCCCGGCTCGCTCACGCTCGGCCGCGCGCTTGGCGCGCGGAGTGCGACACGAAGCGCCTCCTCGCGCGTGCGGCGCCCCCGCTACTGCTGCATGGGGGCGGGGATCTTGCCGCTGGTGACGACGCCGAACGGCCCCACCGCCTGACCGTGGAACGCGACCACGTATTGCGGGAAGCCGCCGCTGCCGAGCGGCGCGGGAATGCCCGCGTCACTCTCGGTGCGGCAAGCGCGGAGCACGATCATGCCCGCGCTCGCGGGCGGGATCGTGGACGGAACGACCGGCGGATCGGCGCTCGGGAGGCGCGTCGTGGCGACGGGCGCGAAGAGTGCGCACGCGAAGCAGACGTCCGGAACCGACGCGATGCTCTCGAGCGTGTCGGTGATGGCGGCGTTACAGCAGACGTGCGCGCCGCCGAGCGCTTCGCTCGGCCGGCTGATCGGCACGATGCTGTCACCCTGCTGCTCGAGGCCGATGACGATCACCTGCGAGGTGTCGAGCGTGCTCGGGTCGAACGTCGGGATGACGAGGCCCTCCGTCGCGAGCAGCGCCGGATCGGGGAGCGCGAAGCTCGGAAAGCCGATGGCGTTGGAGCCGAAGGCGCTGCCGACCTTGCGATCGGCAATCGTCCACGAGCCGATGAGCTGGGTCGGTGAGATGCCGGGCGGCGCCTGCACCGTGACGATCACGACGCCGCGCTCACCAGTGAGATCGACGATCGGACCGTGGGAGCTGTTCACCGGCTCACCCGGGTTCTGGGTCTGACTCTGGATGTGGGTCGCGTCGACGACGATCGTGTCGTTCTCGGTGAGCCCAATCGAGAGATCGGCGAGATGACTGCAGTCCGCCGAATAGAAAACCCAGTGGGTGCTGACCGCGCGCGGAGAAGCCGTATCGCCCGCGCGGCTCACCACCATGTAGCTGGAGTGACCGTCGGTTACGTCGAACGGCATCACGAGCACACGCGCCGGCTGCAGGTCGGCGATCGTTTGTGCGCGGCCCGGAGCAGCGGCGGCGAGCATGACGGCAACGAGCGCGAGCGCGTGCCACAGATGTCCCTTCATTCCCCTGTATACCCCCCCGCAACATTCCGCCTGCGGGAGGCCGCAGCGTCTACTTCACATTTTCGTCGAGAAACGCCGCGACGGCGGCGTTGAACTCGGTGGGGCGGGCCAGGTTCACGAGATGCCCGGCGCCCGGTATCTCGACCAGCCGAGCGCCCGGAATGGCCTCCGCGAGCGTGCGGGAAGGCTCGAGGGAGAGGCCATCGCGGTCGCCGACGACGACCAGAGTCGGGATAGTGACACGGGCGAGCACCGGGCGGAGCGTGGCAACCGCGGACTGAACGGCGATCACCCCCCGCAGGATGTGAGCGATCGCGTGCGGCTGGTGCTCCAGGAAGCCCTTGCGGACGAGATCGGCGCCCGCGGCGTCGAGGCCCGCAGTGGGACCCCAGACGAACTCGGCGCCCGCCGCCTCGAGGCCGTCCGCGTCGATGCGCGCCGCGAACGGCTCGGCCAACGCGGCGTAACTCCCCGCGACGTCGGCCCCCGCTGGAAACGCGGCGAGGACGAGCGCCCGCGTCCGCTCCGGGTGGGCCAGCGCGAAACGCAGCGCGATGCCGGCTCCCATCGAGAGACCGCCGACCACGGCCGAGCTCGCACCCTCTCGATCCAGCACGCGCCCGACGTCGTCGACGAATGCGGCGGGTGTGTACGCCGCCGCCTCGGTCGGGG
>JBDSJB010000591.1:0-3337 GCA_039917665.1 Binatia bacterium | reverse complement strand
CCTGAATACGCAGGCCGAACGATATCGAGCGGTGACGCCCGAGCGCGTGAACGAGTTCGCCCGCCAACGGCTGTCGCGAGACAATCGTGCGAGCCTCATCTATGTGCCGCGCGAATCCATGGAGGTGCCACCACAGGACGACCTCGCGATGGCGGAGGTCCCATGAGCGACGCCGCATCGGCGACGTCGCTCGGTGAGCCGACGGCCAAACCCAAGCCGGCCGCACCTCGCGACTATCGCTTTCCACACTACGAGCGTGCGACGCTCACAAATGGCGTGCAGCTCGTCGTCGCGACAGTGAGGAAGCTGCCTCTCGTCACGGTGCTCGCGCTCGTGGAAGGCGGTGCGACCATCGAGCCGGCGAACAAGCGCGGAGTGGCGGCGCTCACTGCACGCATGTTGCTGGAGGGCGCAGCAGGAATGGATGGCGTCGCACTGGCCGACCGGTTCGAGCGCATCGGGTCGTCGGTGGAGGCGCATGCTGACTGGGACGTTGCGTCTGTCTCACTCACGACGCTGAGCGACCGACTGCCAGATGCTCTCTCGCTCGTGCGTGACCTGCTTCGCTCCCCCACGTTTCCTGAACGTGAGGTACAGCGACTCAAGGAGGAGCGGCTTGCCGATCTCCTCCAGCAGCTTGCCGAGCCCCGCGGCCTTGCCGATGAAGAATTCGCGCATGCGCTATACGATTCGTCAGCACGCTATGCGTCTCCCGAACAGGGCGACGCGGCCAGCGTTCGGGCGCTCACGCGGGATGACGTTCAACGATTCCACGAGGAACGCTACCAACCAGCCGGCACGACGCTCGTCTTCGCAGGCGACGTCACGATGGAAAGCGCTGCGTCACTCGCAACGGCACTGTTCGGCGACTGGACGGGGGCTCGTCCGACGAGCGCGCCGAGCGGTATCGATGCCGTGCGATCCGGGAAGCTGGTGCGCGTGATCTCGAAGTCGGAGGCGCCCCAGTCGGAACTGCGCGTGGGCCATCGCGGGTTGCCGCGCAACACGCCCGACTACTTCGACGCCGTGGTGATGAATGCCGTGTTGGGCGGACTCTTCTCCTCGCGCATCAACCTCAACCTGCGCGAAGTGCACGGCTACACGTACGGTGCGTCATCCGCATTCGACTGGCGGCGGGGAGCGGGGCCGTTCGTGATACAGACGGCGGTGAAGAGTGACGTGACCGGGCCGGCGATCCAGGAGATTCTCGGCGAGATCGACCGTGTGCGCACCACTGCGATCGACGAGGACGAACTCACGCTGGCGACGAGCTATCTCGACGGTGTGTTTCCCATCCGCTACGAGACGACGGCTGCCATTGCCAGCGCACTCGCCAACATGGTGATCCACGGGTTGCCCGAGGATTACTACGACCAATACCGGGGACGCGTGCGTGCCGTCACGACGGCCGGCGTCCTCAAGGCCGCGCAGCGACACCTGCATCCCGATGAGCTGTGCATCGTGGTCGTGGGAGACCCGGCGGTCGTTGCCTCGCCCGTGGAAGCGGTAACCGGCGTATCGCCAGAGATCATCACTGGCGAAGGCGGCGAGGTGCCGGCGTGATGCCAGCGAAGAAGAAGGCGCCACTGAAAAAGGGCGCGCCGGTCGTGACTACGGACGAACTTCTCGCGCGGAAAAAAGGCGCGAAGCCGGATGCCCAGCTGGATAGCAACGAGCTCTATCGCGGACGGATATTCACGCTCGATCGCGACACGGTTCGCTTTCCCAACGACACGACGGCGGAGATGGACATCTGCCGGCATCCCGGAGCGTCGGCGGTCGTACCCTTTCTGAGCGACCCGCTGGGCGACGAACCGCAGATCCTGTTGATCCGGCAGTATCGGTATGCGGCGGGGGGCTACATCTACGAAATACCGGCCGGACGTCTCGACGCTGGGGAGACGCCGGAACACTGCGCCGCCCGTGAGCTGAAGGAGGAGACCGGATGTACGGCGGAGAAGTTCGAGCCGCTGACGTCGATTTTGACAACGCCGGGATTCACGGACGAGGTGATCCATCTGTTCATGGCCACAGGTCTGACGCACGGCGAGCCAAACCGGGAACCGGATGAATTCGTTGACTTGGTGATCATGCGCCTCTCCGAGGCATTGGAGCGAATCGCCGCAGGCGAGATCGTGGACTCCAAGACGGCACTGGCCCTGATGTTCGCCGCCGGGTTCAAGACAGGGTCTTGAAGAAGTAGCTCCCTTGAGGAAGTAACCGCCGAATTGGCGGACGTCGGAAACCAGACTGCCTCCGGATGTGTCAAAAGTGGACACGGCCCGGGGCATTCTCATTCCCTGTGCTAAAAAGAGGACAAGCCGGGACAGGCGAGCTCGACAACAAAAGATGCTATATCAGCGTAAGTCGTTACGCAGGAACAAGTTGAAAAATGTTCCCTTGTTCCCTCAACTCGGCATGGCCCCTGCTTTTACCCATGGCACAAGGGACGAAAGCAGAGAGCACAGGAACGGAACCTGATTTGTCCGAGAGTATCCTTTCGCGGGGCTAGGGGGATAAGACCATGGCTGACATCGCAATGAAGCGGACCGCCCAGCAAGGGCCTTCGATTCGCGAACAACTTCGGGCGATGGACGACGCCGAAATCGTCACGTCCTTCCTCGGTGGCGAAGAACGAGCGTTTCAGGAGCTCGTCGAGCGCTACCAGACGCGCCTGCTGAACTTCATCTATCGCACGATTGGTGATCGCGAGAAGGCGGAGGACCTCGTTCAGGAAGTCTTCATCCGTGTCTATCGTCACCTGCATCGTTTCGACCGGTCGAAGAAGTTTTCGACGTGGGCATACACGATCGCCTCGAATCTGGCGAAGAACGAGCTGCGCAACCGTTCGCGGAATCCGCTGGTGCTCTTCCAGACGATCAAGGGCAACTGGGACGACGAGGACCGCCCCCTGCAGTTCGAGGACACGACGGCCCGCCCGGACGACCTCTACCGCAAGCGTCATCTGCGGGAGCTTGTGGCCGAGACGGTGGCGAAGCTGCCAGAGCATCATCGTCAGGTGTTCGTCCTTCGTGAGTTGGAGGGAAAGTCGTACGAGGAGATCGCCGAGATCACGGATTGCAACCTCGGTACGGTGAAGTCGCGACTCAACCGGGCGCGGAATGCGTTCGCGGAGATCATCGAGCCCTGGGTGGACTGAGCGTATCTCGCTGGGGGTAGGACGGGGGAGGGAAGCACGAGGGCGGTCGTTGCGTTGGGAGGCGCAACGGCCGTCCTTCGTGTATGATCTGCGTGCCTTGCCGGAACAGCCCCGCGTACAGCGGGTACGGAAGGCAGCGAAATCAGCCTTCAACCAGCAATCCGGCCCCATGAACTG
>JBDSJB010000590.1:0-5753 GCA_039917665.1 Binatia bacterium | reverse complement strand
CCAGACCGCCCTCACGCCGTCACCCCCGCCTGTAGCTTCTTCAGCTTCCAGATGAGCTGCGTCTGCCGCACCATGTCGGCCGGGCCGCCGCCGGTGGCGAGCGGGCCGACGTTCCACATGACGACGTGCTTCAGGCCGGCGGCGATGAGCGGAGCGACCTCGGCGACCACCTCGTCGACGGTGCCGGCGCAGAGGCCGTCGCCGAGGAGCTCGGGCGTCACCTGCTTCTCGGCGGCCGCGAAGGCTTCCAGCGGCACGTCGTTCGGGACGATGTCGGCGAAGCCTTCGAAGCTCTCGCCGAGCGGGTGCGTCAGGCCGTGCTTCTTCCACGCCGCACCGGCCATGAGCAGCGACATCGCCGTCGCGGGCTTCACCTTCATCAATTGGTCGAGCACCTGCCGGCGGCCTGCGCCGAGCGCGACCTGAATCTGCAGCGCCGGCTCGAAGCGATCGAACGAGCGCCCGGCGGCCACGGCAGCGGCACGGATCACGCCGAGCTTCTGCGCGTATTCTTCGGGCGTCATCTTCTGCGTCGGATACCAGCCGTCGCCGAATGTGCCCGTGAGGCCGAGCATGCGCGGCGCGTGCGCGGCGACCCAGACCGCGGGTGCCTTGTTCTTGTAGAGCGGCGTCGCGAAGAGCGCCCGGTCGAGCTTCCAGGTCGGACCGTCGAAGCTCACCGGCTCACCCCGACTCTCCCAGAGCTTGCGGATGATCGTGAGCGCCTCTTCGAGCCGACCGACGCGGCGCGTGAACGGCATGCCGTACGGCTCGGTGTTCTCGCGCTCGCCGTTCCCGATGCCGAGGATCGCGCGGCCCTTCGTCATGTGGTCGACGGTGACGAAGGCTTGCGCGAGCGTCACCGGATGACGGCGATAGGCTTCCGTGACCCCGGTCCCGATACGGACGCCGCGATAGCGCGTCGCCATCATGCCGAGCATCACGAACGGGTCGAAGAAAGCGTCGGTCGACGGGACCATCTTCGCCGCTGGCGTGAATTGCGGGTTCCAGAGCGCCTTTGGCACGAAGCCGATGTAATGATCGGGCAGCAACAAGCTGTCGACGCCGGCGAGCTTCGCCGTGCGCATCCCGAGCCGCTCGACCCAGAGCGGCGCCAGACACGACGTCTCGAGACCCACTTGCAAACGTGCCATGACCTTGGATTGGCCACACGCGTCGTCATCGGTCAACCAAGCGTGCGTGACGCCTTGCGAAAGGCCTTAGAGAGAATTTGCTTGGCTACGCGTGTGTCCGCTGCTAGTCGTACGAACGTCCGGATCGTTTCGACGCACGCTCGTCTCCTCGCCGACCTGTTCCCCCCGACGACGGCCGTTCGATCCCTCGTCCTAGGAGGAAGACCATGGTCGTTTGGGATGCGGAGAACGCCGCGCATCTGATCTCACGGGCCGGCTTCGGCGGCGACGAGCGCGACGTCGAGAAGTACGTCCGCTACGGACAGCTTGGCGCCGTCGAGAAGCTCGTCACCGTCAAAGGCACCGGCTCGAAAGGCCCCGGCAAGTCCGGCAGCGCCGCGACCGACCCCGACGACCTTCTGAAGCTCCGCTCCTGGTGGGCGAAGCGCATGGTGAAGGCGACGACGCGCCGCTTGCAGGAGAAGATGTGTCTCTTCTGGCACGACCACTTCGCCTGCAACATCAGCATGGTGAAGAACAATCTCTGGATGTCGCAGCAGAATGCGGCCTTCCGCCGCTACGGGCTCGACTCCTTCAAGACGTTGGTGTTCGAGGTCACGCGCGACGCCGCCATGCTCGAGTTCCTCGACGGCGACCGCAACAAGGTCGGCAAGCCCAACGAGAACTACGGCCGCGAGGTCATGGAGCTCTTCGTCCTCGGCGTGAACGATCTGAGCGGCAATCCCAACTACACGCAGACGGATGTCCAGGAGATCGCCCGCGCCCTCACCGGCTTCACGATCGTCGACGACGAGGGCCTCTTCGACCCGACGCGCCACGACAACGGCAGCAAGACGCTCTTCGGCGTCACCGGGAATCTCGGCGTCGTCGACTCGGCCGGCGATCTGCTCCCGCCGGCGACCAACATCATCGACATCCTGTTCGCGCACACCGACACCGACGGCGAGCTCGTCATGCCGCGCTACCTCGCGAAGAAGCTCTGGGAGTATTTCGCGTACCCCAACCCGACCAAGGCGCGCGTCGACGAGCTGACCGGTCCGTTCATCGCCGGCGGCTTCATGATCCGCGATCTCCTGCGCTCGATCTTCATGCACGACGACTTCTACAGCGCCGAGGCGAAGAGCCAGAGCGTGAAGAACCCGTGCGAGTTCATGTTCCACGCCATTCGCGCCACCAAAGCGTCCACGAATGCCAAGACCCTCCCCGACCACCTCGCCAACATGGGCATGAATCTCTTCGATCCGCCGTCCGTGAACGGCTGGAACAACGGTCTCGCGTGGCTATCGAGCGGCCAGTTCCTCGCCCGCTTCGAGTTCGCACAGACCCTCGCCGCCGGTCGCTCGGGTGACCTCAAGATGAGCCCGACACGACTCTTCGATCGCTCGGCCACGAGTGCCGGACCGGTCGTGGACGAGCTGCTCGCGAAGCTCGGGATCGTCGCCCAGGTACCCCCCGACGCGCGGCAGGCGCTCGTCGACTACTTCGAGGGCGCCACCAATTTCTACGACCAGACGGTCGTCGAGAAGAAAGTGCGGAGCGCCGTCGCGCTCATGCTCGATCTTCCCGAGTTCCAGATCCACTGAGCGGGAGAGGGAGACACTAGCCATGGCCATCACTCGACGTGAGTTCGTGCGACGGAGCGCCCTCGTCGGCGCCGCCGTCACCGCCCCGCACCCGTTGCTGCGCGCCATGCTCGGCGCCGGCGTCGCCCATGCAGCCCCCTCCGACGCGATCCTCGTGCTGGTCCAGCTCGAGGGCGGCAACGACGGCCTCAACACCGTCATCCCGAGCGCCGCCGGGTTGCAACGCACGACCTACGACACCAAGCGTCCGAACCTCGGCGTCCCACTCGGCAACCTCGGCGCCACCGGCATCGGCAACTCGGGTGGCACTGCGCTCGCGCTGCACCCGACCATGACGGCGCTGAAGACGCTCTTCGACGCCGGCAAGGTCGCGGTCGTGAACGGCGTCGGCTACCCCAACCAGAATCTCTCGCACTTCCGTTCGGAGGACATCTGGTTTGGCGCGCTCGACCCGACCGCCGCGCCGGCCGAGAGCTTCACGACCGGTTGGTTCGGTCGCTATCTGAATGCCGCCGGCTTCGGTCCGAGCACGATCGTCGCCGTCGACGTCAACGAGACGCTGAACCCGATCTTCATTCAGCCGGGCACCAACACCCTCGCCGTCCGCCGCATCGCCGACTTCGCGCTCCCGGACGATCCGCTCTATCCCGACTACGCCGCCAAGAAGGCCGCGCTGCAGGCCGCGTACGCCGTCGAGGCCGACCCGCTCGAAACCGACGGCGCGCAGCTCGAGATCGGCACCTCGGGCGACGCGATGCTCGGCAAGATCGACATCTACGCCAACGTCAGCACCAACTGGACGTCGAACCTGAACGGGCTCGGGGGGTCGCTCGGCACGAGCCTGAAGCAGGTCTCGTCGATTCTGCGCTACGACGCGCTGAATCTCGGCCCGGCGACGGGGGCGCGCTTCTTCCACGTGCGGCTCGGCGGCTTCGATACGCACACGCAGCAACAGGCCAACCTCACGACCGGCACGCAGCCCGTCCGGCTGCAACGCGTCGCCGACTCGCTGAAGGCCTTCTACGACGACATGGTGGCCCTCGGCATCGCCAACAAGGTGCTCATGGTGACCTTCTCCGAGTTCGGACGGCGGGTCGCCGAGAATGGCAGCGGCACGACGGCCGGCACCGATCATGGCGCGGCGTCGCCGCTCTTCATCGTCGGCAATACGGTGAACGGCGGTCTCTACGGCACGTTCCCCGACCTGACCGACCTCGACGGCGGCAACACCAAGTGGAACGTCGACTTCCGTCAGGTCTACGCGACCATCATCGACAAGTGGCTGATCGGCTCGGCCGGCGCGCACGCCCCGATCTTGAACGACAGCTTCTCCACGCTCGGGTTCCTCACCTGACGGCGATGCGTGTCCTGTTGGCATTGCTGTATGGATTGGCGACCGCCATCCCGGCGTCGGCGTTGACGCCGGGGGGCGGCTCGAGTCTCACCGATTGTCTCGCCGAGTTCGGCGGCTCGCCGGCGAACTATCCGGCGTCGCGCCCGCGCGAGCTCAAGTGCACCGACAACGATCCCGCCTGCGACGACGATCCGACGCCCGGCATCTGCCAGTTCCGCACCGAGGTTTGCTTGAACGTCACCGACCCGAACCTGCCGAGCTGCGCGCCGCGGGCGCTCGAAACCTACTTCGTCGAGAACGAGCAACCCGACACCAACCCGAAACACGACTTCGACTTTCAAACGCTCGAGGATCAGCTGAACTTCCTCGTACTCCCGCTCGAAGCCACCGACCTCAACGTCTGCAGCGGCGAGGTGCAGATGAGCGTGCGCCTGCCCATCCAACCGTCACGAACGGGCGGACGCTTCCGGCGCGGCAAGAAGCAAATCGAGTCGACGCTCGCCGGCGACGTGAGCGTCCGCGACGAGGACAAGCTCAAGATGACGTGCGTCCCCGGCAAGGACACCCTGCCCTGCGACGGCGTCACGTCGACCTTCCAGCAGATTCAGCGCCAGATCTTCACACCCACCTGCGCCATCCCGACCTGCCACAACGTCGCGCAAGGCGAGCATCAGATGTCCCTCGCCGAGGGCGAGGCCTACGCCAGCCTGGTCGGCGTGACGCCCGCGAATTTCGTCGCGAGTGGCGCCGGCTTGAAGCGCGTCGATCCCGGCAACCCCGACAACAGCTTCCTCCTGAAGAAGCTCCAGGGTGACCTCGTCGACGGGGAAGGCGCCCCGATGCCGAAGGACTTGAAGAAGCTGCACCACATCAACCTCGATCTGATCGAGGAGTGGATCGCGGCAGGCGCGCCCGAGACGGGGTTCGCGACCGCCATCGGCTGCCACTAGTCCGTCGCTATTCGATCAGGGCGCGACGCGCCCGCAGCCGATCTGCGACGACACCTCGCAGATCCGACCCGGAGGGCGATCCGGAGCCTGCGCCTCCGCAGTTCGTCGCGGATCAGCGTACCGTCCTTCACCGGCCGGCACACAACGCCGTCGCCACACGGTCCGCCGCTGCATGACTACGACCCTGCGCTAGTCGGCCACACAGAAAAATCCGGGTGGCTGGATCGAACACGACAATCCGGGTGGGCAATCGCAGAGGCCGTCTGCAGGAGATCCCCGTCACCGTCGCAGGGAGAATTTCTACGACGGCGCCGTTGCTGCTCGGCGCATCCGCAGGACCGGGAAACAGGAAGCCCGGATCCTTGGAGATGAAGATGATCTGCGAGCGCACCCCATCCGTCTTGATCTTCAGCTGATCGCCACTGATCGGTTGATCGGCGGCGTGGGCGACGCACGCCACCAGAACGGCGACGGCACAAACGAGCAGCGAGATGGTACGGGGGCGCATGGCGGATCCTCCGGATAGGGGCCGATAGCCGAGGCACATCGGAACCGTCAACGTAAATCGCTCTCACTGACTCGATGCGACCCAGAGATTCACGGTCGGGGAACCGCACCGCGCGCTGGCGTCCCGTGCGCCGAACCGTCTAAGGTGCGCCGCGTGGAGGGGATCGGCATGCGGAGGATCGTGGTGCTGGTAGCCGTGCTCGGC
>JBDSJB010000589.1:0-2600 GCA_039917665.1 Binatia bacterium | reverse complement strand
TCCGCGGATCGAGGCGGATCGGAATCGGTCCGCGGCGCAGGATCGCACCGTACCAGAAGTCGACGAGCCCATACTTGGCGGCAAACACTTGATCGACCGCGAGGCGCGTCGCCGGTGCGGGATCGGGGTGCGCCACACGCGGGGTGGCGTCGCCATGCCGCACGAGCTCGACCTCGGGATGGGCCACCAAGCGTTGGTACCAATGGCGCTCTGCATTGGCGACACGTACCCACGGCGTCCCTTCGTGATCGACGCACCACATCTCGGTTTCGTGCACGATGCCGGCGTCGTCACGGGTCCGCAGCACGACGACCTCGGTCTGCTCGCCGGCGATGTACGTCGCAAAGCCCATCACGAGGAAGCCGAGTACCATCCCGAGCACGAGACGCCGGGCGGTCAGGTGCGGCGCCATGCCGAGGCCGATCCCCGCGAGGCTGAGCGAGATCAACCCGAGCACCGTGAGCCCGACCCCGCGGGCGGCGTTGGGGTTGATACGAACCCAGATCGGTGCCGAGAACGCGACGATCAGGGCCAGCGCAAAGAGCCAAGGGTTTCGGCGCGACACCAACCCGACGTTGGCTGCGCCGACGGCAGTCGCCGCGACGCCGGCGAAAAACGCGAGCACCATCGGGATCAGCACCGCGAGGCCCGGCCCCTGCATCTTCTGCATCAGCGGCACGAGCGCATCTTGGTTCATGCCGGGCGCCGTCATGTAGTACGCGAGCAGGTGATAGATCGCGTCCGCCGCCGACCCCATCGCGCCGATCGTGAGCAGCACGGCACCGACGCGGAGCGCCCGCGATCCGCGCACATGTCCGAGGCGGTGCAACGTGACGAGCGGTCCGGCGAAGCACGCCGCCGACACGAGCTGCAGCACCACCGAGAGCCACACCGCGTCGCGCTGCAATGCCACGCGCTCGAGGATCTGGCGGGTGTCGGTGACGCCGACCCCCGGCATCAGCGACCACGAGAGCCACAACAGCACGCTCGCAGCGACGAGCCAGCCGCCCCCCAAGCGTTCACCGTCGGCCATGCGCCCGCTCCTCCTTCAGCTGATGGCGACGCGCATGGGCAGCGCCGCTGGTCTCAGCGCCCGAGCGCGCCGATCTGTTCCACGACCGCGAGGGTGTCGTCGAGCGTTCCGGTCGGGCGATAGAAAATCAGCCGGTGCACACCGAGGTCGGCGTACTGACGGACGGTCTCGGCGCTGATCGCCGCCGCGGGCGTGATGCTGATCTCGAGCGGTCCGAGGTGCGACGGCCGGCCGTGCTCGCGCTCGGCGGCGCGCAGACCTTCGAGGCAGGCGGCCGTCGCGGCGGGATCGAGCGCGAAGCCGTACCAGCCCTGGGCGTGGCGCACGGACCGGCGGAACGCCTCGGGCGCGTGGCCGCCCATTACGATCTCTGGATGCGGCTGCTGCACCGGCCGCGGGAAGGCCTGCACGCCGGCGAAGCGCACGAAGCGCCCTTCGTACGCCGGCTTCGGCATGGTCCAGAGCGCCAGCATGGCGTCGAGGAAATCGATCGTGCGGGCGCTCTTGTGGTCGAAGGGCGCGCCGATCGCGTCGAACTCCGGCTTCAAATAGCCGGCGCCGATCCCGAAGATGAGACGCCCTTTCGAAACCACGTCGACGCTCGCGAGCTCCTTCGCGAGCACGACCGGATTTCGTTGCGGCAGAATGATGATGCCGGTGCCGAGGCGGATCGTCTTCGTGACGGCGGCGACCCAGGTGAGCGCCACGGCCGGATCGAGGAACGGCACCTCAGGCGGCGAGGGCGACGGCGGCGCCTGCGGATCGGGCAGCACGACGTGCTCGCCCGTCCAGAGCGACTCGAGCCCAGCGGCCTCGGCCGCCTGCGCCACGCGCGCGGCGACATCGGGGTCGGCGCACGCTCCGAAATTAATGCCGAAGTAGGCGAGCTTCATCCGGGCGACCGTACGCGGCGCGCGGAGATCGAGCAACGGTTCGCGGCGTCGACCCAACGATGCTCCGCATCGCCCCACGATGCTCCGCGTCGGCCCCACGATGCTTCGCATCGGCCCCACGATGCTTCGCATCGACGCCGACGACGCGAGACGATAGTCGTCGAGCCGTCCGATGGTCGACGTCCCCACGATCGTCGTTGGCGCCGGCGTCGTCGGGCTCGCGATTGCGCGGGCCGAGGCGATCGCCGGCGGCAACGTGATGATCCTCGAAGCGGCGGAGCGCTTCGGGACGGCCACGTCGTCGCGCAACAGCGAGGTGCTGCACGCGGGCATCTTCCATCCTCCCGACACACTGAAGACGCGCCTCTGCGTCGCCGGACGCCGCGCGCTGGAACGCTACTGCGCCGAGCGCGGCGTGCCGTACCGGCGCTGCGGCAAGCTCCTGATCGCCAGCGACGACGAAGAGCTCGCCCTCCTCCAGACGTACGTCGCGCGCACGCAGGCGAACGGGTTTGGACCCGATGAAGCGCTGGTGCCGCTCGGTGTGGACTAAGCTCGCGCGCTCGAGCCCGCGCTACGCTGCTCCGCCGCGTGGCTGTCGCCGGCGACGGGCATCGTCGACGGTCACGCGCTGATGCGATCGCTGCTCGCCGATGCCGAAGCGCACGGCGCCG
>JBDSJB010000588.1:0-4292 GCA_039917665.1 Binatia bacterium | reverse complement strand
CTACATCGACATTCCCCGCATGGCCGACATCTCGCTCGCCATGCTGCGCTCCAGCCTCGACGCCTTCGTCCGCGAGGATCCGGAGCTCGCGCTCTCGGTCTGCCGCAGCGACGACGAGGTCGACAAGCTGAACGGTCAGATCTTTCGCGAGCTGCTCTCGTACATGATCGAGGACCCATCCACGATCACGCGCGCGATGCGCATCCTCTTCGTCTCGAAGTACCTGGAGCGCATCGCGGACCACGCGACCAACATCGCCGAGATGGTGGTCTTCATGGTGAAAGGCCAAAGCATCCGGCACGTGAGCGTTCCGCCGTCTGTGTAGTTCTCTCGAAGATGAAGACCGCGCACCGGCCACTGCGCGATCAGTTTCCCAACCCACCCGCGCGTCCCACTCTCAACGCGCAAAGAGGCGTCGAATCGTTCCGCGCGCAGTGAGGCTTCGAATCGAAGCCGAGCGCACCGCTCGCGCCCCCGCCCCACGCCGCAGCAGACGGAAGTGCAAGGCTTCTAGCGCTTGAGAATCGACGCCGACCCGTTGCCGCCGAGACCGAGTGTCTGCGCGAGGCCCACTTTGGCGTTCGCGACCTGGCGTTCGCCCGCGTCGCCGCGCAGCTGCCAGCCCACTTCGCAGATCTGGAAGAGTCCTTGCGCCGTGGTGGCCTCGCCGAACGAGATGAAGCCGCCGCTCGGGTTGATCGGGAGGCGACCGTTGGGCATCGTCTGGCCGCTTTCGAGCAGGTGCTCGGCCTCGCCGGGTTTGCAGAAGCCCCATTCCTCCGGGAACGAGAGCTCGTAGAAGACCGTGTTGTCCTGCAGCTCGATGAGGTCGATGCCGTCGGGACCGATGGCGGCCTTCTCCATCGCCTGCCGAACCGCCGCAGCCGCTTCGCTGTGGTAGGCCTTGCCGTCGGCCGGGACGGCGCCCGCGAGACCGCGCGGGATGCCGTCGTCGAAGCGGGCGGTCGCGATGGCGCTGGCCGCGACCCAGAGCGGCTTGGTGGTCAGCTGGCGTGCCTTCTCGGCGGAGCAGATGACGACGGCGGCCGCGCCGTCGCTCACCGGACAGATCTCGAACAAGCGGAGCGGGAAGCTCACGAGCGCCGAGCCCATCACTTCCTCGACCGTCGTCGCCTTCCGGAAGCGCGCGTTCGGGTTGTGGACGGCGATCTGCCGCGCCTTCACAGCGATCTTGGCGAGCTGCTCCTCGGTCGTCCCGTGGTCGGCCATGCGGCGGCGGCACATGAAGGCCCAGAACGTCGGACCCGGGACGCCGATGCAGATCTGACGCAGATACTCGGGATCGGTCGTCTCCTCGACGCCCGAGGTCTGGATGAACCCCTTCGGCATCTTCTCGCCGCCGACGACGAGCACCATGTCGTGCTGACCGCTCGCGACGAGCATCGTGCCGATGTTGAACGCGTTGCCACCGGCGGCGCAGCCAGCCGAGAGGTTGTAGACGGGAATTCCCGTCGCCCCCATGTCGTCCACGACGTCGTTGCCGTTCAGACCCCAGCCGCGGCCGCCCGAAAAACGCGAGCTCGCGGCAGCGACCGCTTCTATCTCGCGCCACGCGACGCCGGCGTCCTTGAGGGCGGCATCGACGGCGACGCGACAGAGCTGCTGAACCGACTTGTCGGGGAACTTGCCCCAGGGGTGCATCCCGAGGCCGACTACGGCGACGTCACGCATACGAAGACCTTTCTCTCTCAGCCCGCGACGGGGCGGAACTTCCAGGTGACGACTTCGTTGCCGGCGTCGTCGTGGCAGAGGGTGTCGATCACGAGCGTGACCTTGGTGTCGGGCTTGACCGAACGGATGTCCTCGGTTTGAACCTGACCGAGCACGCGCAAGCCGTCGGTCAGATCCACGACGGCCATCGCGTACGGTTTGTAGGGCTTGTCGAATCGCGCCGGTGCCGGCGGCGGATAATCCTGGATCGCGCAGCTCCAGATCGTGCCGTCGGGCCCAAACCCGGCATCCTCGATCATCGAGGCGCTGCACTCGGGATGGCGACAGAAGTCGACCTTCGGGAAGTACGGCGTCTTACAGGAGGCGCAGCGCGAGCCGATCAGGCGGGCGCCGTCCTTCGTGTCGGCGAAGAGACCGGCGGCGACGGGAATGCGTTCGGACATGGACTATCCTTTCACGGCGCGGGTCAGCGCGGGGAGGATCTCGAGACAATCGCCGACGATGCCGTACTTCGCGTAGCGGAAGATCGCCGCCTCGGGGTCTCGATTGATGGCGACCAGCGTCTTGGCCGCGGCGCAGCCAACCATGTGTTGGCTCGCGCCGGAGATACCGGCGGCGACGTAGAGCTGCGGACGCGTGATCTTCCCGGTGAGACCAACCTGGCGTGCGGGCTCGGCCCAGCCTTCGTCGACGATGGGCCGCGATGCGGCGGCCATGCCGCCGAGGGCCTCGGCGAGCTCCTCCACCAAGCGATAGTTGGCCTTGTCACCGAGGCCGCGCCCGCCGGCGACGAGGATCGTCGCCTCTTCTATTCGCGGACCGCTGGTCTCGGTGCGCGCCACCACTTGAATCCGTTCCTCGCTACCGGAGAGATCCAGCGCGACGTCGCGCACCGGTGGAGTCGTCGCCGTCGGGGCGGGCTCGACGGCGAGCGCGCTCGTGCTCATGCCGACGACGTAACGGTCGGCGCCGGCGAGAACGTACACCACGCGGGTGTCGCCGCCGAACGCCGATGCGGTGACCGCGACCTCGCCACCGTTGGCACCGAGCGCGAGGCCGTTCATGACGACGCCCGCGTCGATCCGGGCCGCGAGCCGGGGGGCCGTGAGCCGCGCGTCGAACGTCTGCGGCACCAGCAACAGCCGGAACTCGAATTGGCGCGCGTACTGCGCCAGGGCCTCGACCGCGACGTCACCGCCGAAGGTCGTGAGCTTGGCATCGACGATCCGATCGACCGCCGTGACACCGTGACGTCCCGCGATGCTCGCGAGATCGTCCGCCGTCGGGCCGACGACGACCCACACGAGCTCGGTCCCGAGGGCCGTCGCAACCCCATGGCCGAGCGTCAGCAGCTCTGCGGCGCCACCGGTCGTGCCCCAGGTACAGACGACGACCCGGCTCATCGGAGGACGTTCTCGGCGCGAAGACGCGCGATCAAGTTGGCGGCGGCCTCGTCCGCGCTGGCCCCCGCGATCATCTCGCAGGCGCCCTTCACCGTCGGCACGAACTGCTTCGTCAACGTCACCCGCGGGCGGAGCGCGGCTGGGGCCACGCCGAGCTCGGCGGGCGTGACGCTCGTGATCTTCTTCTTCCGCGCGGCCATACGGCCGGCCATCGTGGGATAGCGCGCCTGGCCGAGCTCGTTGCTGACCGTGACGACGGCGGGGGCCGGGACGGCCACCGTCTCGTCGCCGTCGGGTGTGACGCGCACCACGCGGACGCCAAACGTGTCGCCCGTCGCCGTCACGTCGATCGCCCGCGCGATCGTCACGACGGGGAGGCCGAGGTGCTCGCCGACGAGTGCCGACACGACGCCCTGGTCGCCGTCGGAGCCTTGTCGTCCGCACAGCACGAGATCCGCGCCGCCCCGCGACTGCACGAAGGCCGCGAGCAGCTTCGCGATGCCATGATGGTCGAGTGCCGCGGTGTCGGCTTGGATCGCGACCGGCTCGTCGATGCCGAGCGAGGCGGCGTGCTTCAGGATGTCGCCCGGGTCGCCAACGGACACGACGGTGATCGTGCACGGGACGCCGGCCTCGCGGATGCGGAGCGCGGCCTCGATCGCCTGCTCGTCGTAGGCGTTCATCAGGCGCGGGATCGAGGATTGCGTCAGCGACTTGCCGTCGTCGCCGATCACGAGCTTGCCCTCGAGCGCGTAGTTGTTGACCGCGTCGGGGTCGAGGACCTCCTTCGCGCAAACGACGATCCGGAAAGCCATGCGGCTTACGGCTCGCCGTCGACGAAGAGGTTCTCGGCGAGACACCAGACAGCCTCGCCGGGATAGCCGTCGGGTCGTCGCTCGAGGTTCTTCAGAAGATACCAGCGCCACGGCGGATCGCCGTGATCGACGTACTCGCCCGTGAGCGTGCCGGTGAACTCTTCGCGCTGCGCGTAGCGCGTGCCCGCGATGGCACCGCCGCCGTCACACTCGGCACGCTTGCCGGCGCGGGCGGCGTCGAACCCGTCGACCCGCGGGATGGCGTCGTCGGCCACGTTACGCGTCCGCCGACTCGCCGGTGATCTCCTCGAACACCGAGAGCGCTTCCTCGACCATGTCGTTCACGATCTGCTTCGACGGCTTCATCGAGTCGATGAAGCTG
>JBDSJB010000587.1:0-3133 GCA_039917665.1 Binatia bacterium | reverse complement strand
ATCCAGACGCCGAGCGCGTAGGTCGTGAGCGCGACGACGACGGCCGCGATGGCCGACGGCAAACGCAGGCTCGCGTCGCTCGCGCCGAAGACCTCGGTCGACAGCGCGGCGGCCCAATGAAAGAGGGGTGGCTTGGACGGCAGGTCGCCGTTTCGTCGCGGCAGGATCCAATGCCCGTTGGCGACGATGTCCTGGACGACCAGGCCCTCGCGGGCCTCGCCGTGATGGCCGATCGGCGGCGTGCAGAGCGGCCACGCGAGCAGCACGAGGAGCACGGCGGCGAGCGCCGCACCTTCCGCCACGCGGGCCCGCTGGTCCAAGAGCATCGAACTAGTGCGCTCTAGCGAGCCTTGTGCCGCCCTCAATGGCTGCGCTGGCGGGGTCGCGCGGGCGCCGAGCCTGCAAAATTCGTATGCCCACGCAAAGAGTGGAGGCGATCGCCCCGCTGCGAGCCGGCTACAACCGGTACTTCTTGAGCTTGTACCAGAGGGTGCGCTCGCTGACGCCGAGGCGGCGGGCGGCTTCCGCTTTGTTGTCGTCGCTCTCGGCGAGCGTCCGCAGGATCAGCTTGCGCTCCAGCTGCGCGACGGCGCCTTCGAGCCCACTCTCGTCGAGCGGCGGCTCGTCGAGCCCGGCGCCCGGCTTCACCGGCAAGAGCGACCGCACGAAGGCGGCATCGATCTCGGTGGCGGAGCTCAGCACGACGGCGCGCTCGACGGTGTTCTGCAGCTCGCGCACGTTGCCAGGCCAGTCGTAGGCCTCGAGCACGGCGCTCGCGTCGGCTCCGAGACGGAGATCGGTCCGGCCGAGCTCGCTGCCGAAACGGCGAAGCCACGACTCGAAGAGCGGCCGGATGTCCTCGCGCCGTTCGCGGAGCGGCGGCGCGTGAATGTGGAAGACGTTGAGCCGATAGTAGAGATCCTCCCGGAACGTGCCGCCCTGCATGCCGGCAGACAGATCGCGGTTGGTCGAGCTCACGACGCGCACGTCGACGGGCACGCGGCGGTTGCTGCCGACGGGCTCGATGATGCCCTCTTGCAGCACGCGCAGGAGCTTGGCCTGCAGCGGGTAGGGCATGTCGCCGATCTCGTCGAGGAAGAGCGTGCCGCCGTCGGCGATCTCGAATTTGCCGATCCGCGCCGCCTGGGCGCCGGTGAACGCGCCGCGCATATGGCCGAAGAGCTCGCTTTCCAGCAGCTCGGCGGGGATGGCGGCGCAGTTGAGTGGCACGAAGAGCTTGCTCTCGCGCGGGCTCCGGTTGTGGATGGCGCGCGCGATCAGCTCTTTCCCCGTACCGGTCTCGCCGGTGATCAGCACCGCGCTCTTGGTCGGCGCCACGCGCCGCACGAGCTCGAAAATCTCCTGCATGGCGGGCGAGCTGCCGACGATGTTCTCGAAGGCCGTCGGCGCGTCGTAGCGTTCGCGTAGATAGCGATTCTCGGTACGGTAGCGCGTGAGCTCGAGGGCGTTCCGGATGACGACCTCGACGGCATCCACGTCGAACGGCTTCAGGATGAAGTCGAAAGCGCCGCGCTTCATCGCCTCGACGGCGGTCGCGACCGTGCCGTAGGCGGTCAACACGATGACCGGGACCTCGGCATCGAGCTCGCGGAGGCGCTGCATCCACTCCATGCCGCCGATGCCGGGCATGCGAAGGTCGGTCATGACGAGGTCGAACTTCTCGCGTTGGAAGCATTCGAGCGCTTCCTCGCCGCTCTCGGCCGGCGTCGACTCGAGCCCCATTTGCTCCAGCAGCATCTGCAGCACGCGCCGCATCTTGCGCTCGTCGTCGACGACCAGGACGCGTTTCATGCGCGACTCTCCGCTGCGGGGAGCTCGACGCGAAAGGTGGCGCCGCCACCGGGCGTGTCGTGCACCGACACGCGACCTTGGTGCGCCACGACCACGCGCTCCACGAAGGCGAGACCGAGGCCGGTCCCACCTTTGCGACGCGTGAAGAAAGGGGTGAAGACGTCAGTGTGGATCTCGGCGGGGATGCCGGGGCCGTCGTCGGCGATCTCGAAGCCGGCCCGCCCGTGTCCGGGTCCGAACGTGTGGACGGCAATGGTGCCACCGGCCGGGAGGACGTGGAGCGCGTTCACAAGCAAGTTGAGCGCCACCTGGTAGAGCTGTTCGGGATCGCAGAGCGCCAGGCATGGCCGTTCGAATTGCTGCGAAATGGTGATCTGCTGCGACGCCGCTTGGCCGCCGACGAAGTCGATCGCGCGTGTCAGCAATGGAGCCAGCAGGGTCTCTTCGATCAACGGCTCGTGCGGGCGTCCGAGCTCGGTGAGGGCCGCGACGACGCGCTCGAGGCGATCGACCTCGGAGACGATCATGTCGACGAGCTCGGCGATGCGGCTGCCGTCGTCGTTCCGGGTCCGTCCGAGCATTTGCGCCGAGCCGCGCATGATGCCGAGCGGGGTTCGGATCTCGTGGGCGAGCCCCGCCGCGATCTCGCCGACCGACGCGAGCTTCGCCGCGGCGACGAGATCGTGTTGCGCTTGCCGGAGATCGTCGGCCATCGCGTTGAACGTCGCCGTCAGGGTGCCGATCTCGTCGCGGGTGCGGACCGGCAGCGACGGCAGCGTGCCGCCGCGGGCGAGACCACGGGCGGCCTCCGTCAGAGATTGCAACGGTTGGGTCATCCGCCGGGCGAGGATGGTCGCCGCCATCGTGCCAGCCGTCAATACCAGTGCGAGCGCGCCGAGCAGCCGACGCCGCATCCGATCGATGGGGGCGAGGGCTTCGGCCCGGAGCTGCAGCGCGAGCACCGTCCAGCCCGGCATGGCGGTGCCGAGACGAACGTGGCCGATGAGCGCGTCGGCGTGCGGCTCGTAGACGTAGAGGCCGCCGGCACCTTCCGGCGATCGCAGGCTCTGCCAGCCGTCGGCACGCAGATCATGGCCGAGTAGTCCCGGCGTGCCGGCCGCGTTTGGTGGCGTGGCTTCGCCGATCACGACGTCGTGATCATCCAGCACGAGCAGGTCGACCGCGACACCGGTCTCGGAGAGATCGCGGCTGACCTCAGCGGCGATCGCGACGAGCTTCGACCAGTCGTAGAGCGCGAGCAGCGCCCCGAGCACGGTGCCGGGATTCTCGGGATCGATGATGGGAGCGGCGAGCTCGATTA
>JBDSJB010000586.1:0-6565 GCA_039917665.1 Binatia bacterium | reverse complement strand
GTCAGCACCTCGCTGCCCTCGGTGCTGGTCGGGAAGTATTTGAGGAGGCCGTTCGAGTCGGCGTACGAGGGGAGGGCGGTTGCGACCTCGCGCCAGAGCGCGTCGTCGTGCAGGGCGATCGCCCGCGACACGCGCTGCTCGAGGCAGCGATAGGGGTAACGCCGCATCGTCTCGCGCACGCCGTCGAGGCCGGCGCTCACGCTCGGCGCGATGGCCACGCGCACGTCGCCGCGGTCGGTGAGCGCATCGGCGGGCCGCGCGACGGCCTGATGCACACCGTTCGCGTCGAGTTGCACGAGCGTCGCGTGCAGCGTCCGGACCGGCACGGCGGGCCGGATCTCCTGCACCGCGCGGACGTGGTCGGTCCGGCCACCGCCCGCGTTGGCGGTGATGTCGTAGGCGAGCTTGGTCGCGCCGGTCGGTGCCGTGACGTCCCACCCGGCGACCTGGGCCGCGCCGGGCGCGAGCGTCAGCGTCTGCGGCGCGAGTGGCGCCGCGAGACCTTCGACGGTGCCCGTCAGCGCGAGCGTGATCGGGCTCGTCGTCGTGTTGCGGGCGGTGAACTCGGCGCGGAAGCGATCGCCTTCGCGTACGATCGGCGCGAGGCCCGGCAGCACCATCACGTCCTGCGTCGCGCGAATCGAGGTCGCGCCGGTGCCGAAGCGATCGAGGCCGCTCTCGGCGACGGCGACGATCCGGAAGCTCGTGAGCGAGTCGTTGAGCGGCACGTCGACGGTCGCGCGGCCGCGCGCGTCGAGCGCGACGCGACCCTGCCACGACAGCAGCGTGTCGAAGAGCTCGCGCGTGGCGCTCCGCCCGCCGCCGCCGCCGAGCGGCAGCGCTTTCAAGCCGTAGTGGCGCTTGCCGACGACCTGCATCTGCGCGGTCGCCGTCGTGACCCCGTAGGAGCGCCGGCCCATCATCGCGTCGAGGAGCTGCCAGCTCGGATTCGGCGCCAGCTCGAGCAATCCGGCGTCGACCGCGGCGAGGGCGACCTCACTACCCGCCGGGAGCGGCGTGCCGTCGGCGGTGCGGACGGCGATCTTCACCTGCGCGTGGCCGCGGACGCGGTAGACGTCGTGCTCGGCGTCGACGCGGACCTTCAATTGATGGGCTTTCCAGCCGACCCGGAGCTCGGTGATGCCGAGCTTGAACGTCGGCCGCCCGAGATCGACGAGCGCGGTCGGCTGCGCGTCGGCGGCGCGACCGCGCAGCGCCAACACCGAGACGAACACGTTCGGCGCCCACTCCGCCTGCACCGGCAGGTCGATCACGGCATCGCCGCCGCTCAGCGGGACGACGCGGGCGTCGAGCACGCCTTCGCGTTCGATCGTGACGAGCGCGGTCGCGGCGCGGAACGGCATGCGGACTTGCAGGCGCGCGCTCTCGCCGGGCTCGTAGCGACGGCGTTCCGGCAACACGTCCATGCGATCGCTGTCGCTGCCGCCGAACCACCAGTCACCCTTGTCGCCCGCGACCCAGACGTCGTCGTGCGCGGCGGAGCGATTGCCGGCGTCGTCGCTGACCGATGCTTCGAGGACGACGTTGCCGGTGACACCGGGCGCACCGTCGCAGCGGAGCAGTCCATGCGCATCCGTTTGACCGGAGCAAAGCGTCGAGAGGCGCTTGGTCTCGCGCACGCTGTCGTAGGCGTAGAAGCCGCCGACGACGCGCGTGCGGTGCGAGAAGAACTTCTGCGTGAAGGCGTCCACCTTCACGGCGGCATTGGCGACCGGCTTGCCGGCGAGATCGACGACGGCGACGCGCGCGCCGACCGTGTCGCGCGCGCCGGCCCAGTCGTCGGGCGCGATCGCGACGAGCAATCTCGACGGCCAGATCGGCACCGTCGACGACACCGTCTGCACCTGACCGGACGGATCGCGGAACTCGAGCTCGGTGCGGAGCGCGACGGGCGTCGTCGCGGGCTTCAAGTCGGTGATGTCGACGCGGCCCGTGCCGGTCGCGTCGAGGGTCGCTTGTGTGCGCTGGTGGATCTTCGGGGCAGTCGTGTCCTCGGCGACGTCGTTGTCGTCGCGGCGGACAGTGCCTTCCTCGACCGGGCCGTTGGCGAAGACGAAGCCTTCGAGATCGTCGGGAACGTCGGGCGTGTGCGGGCCGATCTGCGACCGCACGACGACCGGCAACCCTCCCGCGCCGCCACCCGCGAGATATTGGACGGCGAGATCGACGGGCACCGTCGTCGCCCGGATCTGCGTCGCAGCCGGCACCTGCAGGACGCCCTTCATCAATGGAACGCGAAACTCCTCGACGCGGAAGTTGCCGGCGATCCAGTCGCCGATGTTCTCGTACGAGCTGTCGTACTCCTCGCCGTCGCCGTCCGCGCCGGGCGCGTCGGTGTTGGCGCGCGCGGCCGCCATCGCGGCGCTCAGGAGGTGCACCTCGTAGTAGCCGAGCTTCGCCTCGGGCGGGATCTTCCACGTGCTCTCGGCGACGCCGATCTCGTCGAACGCGACGGGCTGCTCGTAGTGCTCGTCGCTGCCGACGTGGACGATCGAGAGCGCGGTGGGCAGGTCCTTCGCCGCCGCGGCTCCGAACCCGTGGAGACGCTTGGCGCGAAAGACGTGCTTCATGTGCACCGTCTCGCCGCCGCGGAAGAGCGGACGATCGAGAATCGTGTGGGCGGCGGCGCCGCCGGCATCGTCGACGTCCGGCAGCTGATAGCGCCACGGCTCGATGCCGTCGTCCCAGCTCGAGTGCACGAAGCTGAGATCGTCGCCGGTCCGTGCGGTGACGAGCACGCCGTCGTAGAGCTCGCGGAGCGCCAGCGTCTGCGAGCCGTCGAAGAGGTCGCTCTCGGGGAGGCCCTTCGCGAAGCAGGTCGGCATGGCGCGGAGGCCGGGCAGGTCGGCGATGCGGGCGAGGCCTTGCGCATCGGTCGGCCCTTGCCAGATCGGCTTGCCATTGCAGTCGCGGACGGTGACCTGCGCGCCCTCGACCGGCTTCGCCTCGTCGAGCGTCGTCACCCAGACGACCGACTGCTCCGCGCCCCATTTGAAGTGCACGGAGAGGTTGGTCACGAGCGCCGCCGTCGGCACGTACATCGGACGCGGCTTGTCGAGCAGCGACGCGCCGAGGCGCGCGCTCTCGAGCTCCACGACGTAGAGGCCGGGCGTTTCGAACGGAATGCCGACCACCTCGAACGCGCGCTCGCCGCCCGGCTTCGGCAACGTGAAGGCCTTCAACGCTCCGGGGGCGGGCAACGCGACCGGCGGCGGCGCGCTCACGCCCTTTGGGAGCCTCGCCCGCGCGGGCGCGAACACCGAGGTTTCGCGCTTGGCGACGCCGACGCGGCGGAGCCACGGCAGAATGTCGGCCTCGCGTTCGGGCCCGAGGCGCATGGCGGTGCCCTGCACGCCGCCGACAACATTGCCTTGCACGCCTTTGCTCGCCGCGCCGAGCGCGTGCACCCGCGCCTTTGCTCCGGGCTCCAGATTGCGGAGCGTCACCGGCAACGTTGCCCCCGCTTTCGACTCGACGATGCCGAAGCGCGCGTTGAACTTGGCGAGCGGCGGGAAATCTCCGGTCGTCACCGTGAGGGGATAGCGGCTCGCGTTCACCGTCGTGCGGTCGCTCTCGTCCTTCAGGTCGGCGGGGAGCTGGACGGTGAACGTGGCGTTCTCGGGGAACGGGCCGGGGAACGTGATCGCGGTGACCAGGCTCTGGTCGGGATCGGCCTTGCCGCGCGGGCGCTTCGTGCCGTCGGCGGCGACGAGCGCGACGCCTTCCGCGCGCAGCGTCGGCACCGGTCCGGAAAACTCGACGCGCATGTCGCCGACCGGATTGCAGGCGGCGCCCTTCTTCTCGCGCGTACAGCTGAAGCTCGCGGTGAACGCGTCGCGGATCCAGTAGCCGAGGCGCTGATCTTGCGTCGTTGCGACGCCGGTCTTCGTGGCGACACCCGCGCCCCACACGAGCCACATGCGGGCGCCGTTCGGAAAGGTCTGCGCGCCGCGGATCACCACGTGCGGACGACTTTTGGTGCTCGGCGACGTCTTCACGATCGCCTCGTAGTCGGCGCCGGTGACGACCTGCGCCGCGATGCGCTCCGGCATGCCCTCGACCTCGAAGCCGACGTGCCCGGGGATCGTCGACTCGTCGACGTCGGCGTCGAGTGTGAGAATCAAGGCCTGATCCTCCTCGACGTAGCGCGAGGTCTCGAAGGGGTACGTCTCACGCACGGCCGGACCACCGGTGTCGAACTCGAACATCGGCCCCCGCATCACCGCATTGCCGTCGAGAGCGCGGACGTCGGGCCGCAGCGTGAAGCGACAGCGCAGACCGGCTGGCAGATCCTCCGCGAAGTCGTAGGCCCACGTCCGACTATCGAGCCAGCGCGAGGTCCCTTCGGCCGTGCACCCGATCGCGAACGGATCGATGGGCGCGCGCGGGTCGCCGAGCGCCACCATCGGGTGCGGGAATCGGGCGCGCACCTGGCGGACCCGTTTCACGCTGCCCTGCGGGGTGAACATGATGGCGTCGGTGGCTGTCGCCGCCGGGGCGGTGGACTTGGCGGGTTTGGGTGATGCCGCGTCGCCCGGCGCGAAGGTCGCCGCCACCAAAGCCAACGCGAGTCCGAGCCGGCAAACGAGATTCATGTCGGGCACTCCTGCCACATCGCGCGGAGCGGCGCACATGCGCGTGAAATGCGGGCGGTGGCGTGCGGCACCGATGCGAATTCGACGATTGCTCAGCGCACGGTGATATCTACCGTGATGGGCCCGCCAAGCGTCCGGTCCGCCCGCTTCACGCCACAGCCGCGTTCCTTGATCTTGCCATCGGGGAACGGATCCATGCTGCCGGGTGTGGCCGTCCGAGGGCACACGTCATCCTGGGGATGCGCGTCGGCATTGCCGATCGCCAAATGGTTCACGCGTGCGGTCACTTCGTAATCGGGCGTTCCTTTCGACGCATCGTTCGCGCAGTCGAACCGGGCATCGTAGACGAGCGTCAGCGTCTTCTTCGGCTTCCACGTGAGCGGCAGTTTCTTCGCGAACGGAGCTTGGCGCAGCACGGGAGTGACATCCGTGCATGGCCCGAGCGAGTGCACATGCAGGGTGACCAGGGCACCGAGCGCCTCGGCGGTGGCGATGGTCTCGGCATGGCCACTGCGGTTTTGCAGCTGAACCTTCACCTGCACCGATCGGCTCGGTTTCTTGGCGGTCAGCGCGACACGACGCGGAACCTTCGCCGCCAGCACGGCGAGATCGTGACCGCCGGAGCCTTGGGTGGTCGTCTCGGCATCCGCGGTCGCGGGCGGTGCTTCCCGATTGCCGGCCGCATCGACCGCTACGCTGTAGAACGCGTAGAGCCGTCCGGGCTCTGGCGTGAACTGGAAGGAGGTTTCCGTGGCCGCGGCGTCGACGAGTGTCTCGTACGGGCCGCCGTCCTTGGATACAAAGATCGTGGTTCCGACGATGCCCGCGCCGTTGTCCGCGCTCGTCCACTGCACCAGGAACGGCGCGGCCGGTGACGTGGGTGGCAGCGACGTCACCTGGCTCTGCGGCGCCGTCACATCCAGCGTGTTGCAGAATCTCGGGGTCAGGATCGGTGCGTTCACGTCGAAGACGATCGACGCGCTGTTGCAGACGAGGTCGCCGTCCGCGATGGACGCTTTCGGCGCGATCGTGAACGAGACGCTGCCGTCGCCTTCTGGCGGTGTGACGTTCGGCGGTAGGAAGCCGGCCGTCGGGTCGTCGGTCATCTCGAGGGTATCGGGATCGAGCGACCGAAAGCGCCAAGTGGCCACGCCCGTGGTTTCATCGAGCCCGGCCTCGACCGACACGATCAGATTCTGCTGCGGTCGTAGATCCACGCCGCCGCTCCACGTCTGCACGCCCGTTGCTGGCGTGAGCGTGCGATCGCCGAATGCAATCGGGCCGAGGGTGAAGGTCGACGTGTCGAGCTTCGTCGTGTCCAGGGTGTCGCTGACGACGACTTCCTGAGCCGCGCCGCTCGCCGTTTCGAGGTTCTCGAAGTAGACCGTGTACGTGGCGGGCGCGCGGTCGTTGACGTATCGGGCTTGACCGGCGCCCGCGCGGCCCACCTTGTCGTTCGGATCGAACGACACGACCGGCTTGATCGGGAACGTGCCGCATTTGATCTTGCAGCGGGCGGGGTCTTTCGGCGCGCACACCGGCGCGCCGCCGACGATCAGCACCTCGTGGTCCGGCAGCGACTCGCAGTCTTCGACGCCTGGACCGCACTCTTTGAGGTCGCGAATGGCTTGCTGACGCTCGGCGTTGCTGAACGTACCGAGGATTCGGGCGACCGGCTCGAAGCAGGTCGGCGGCGGCGGGGTCCCTTTCGGGCCGATTTCATCGGTGAGTCCGCCATCGCTCTGGCAACCGCCGCCACCCGAGGTTCCCGGCGCGAGAACCCCGGCGGCGCGATTTCCGGCCGGGCATTTCTGCCCGCGAATCGCGGCATCGGCAGTGCCGGAGGCCAGTGCCGAGAGCATGTGTTGGAATGCCTGAGCCGTTGCGAACAGGTTCGCGCGTACACGCGAGCCGAGCGCTTGCGGCTCGGGTGACTGCGCAATGAGGAG
>JBDSJB010000585.1:0-10701 GCA_039917665.1 Binatia bacterium | reverse complement strand
CGGAGCCGCCCGGACAAGCCGCGCGCGAAGCGCTGTTCGCATCACCGTTCGCAGCTCGCCGAGCTTCTTGAACGCCCGGCGGTCAGACGCCGGCCGCGCCCGGTCATTTCTCGATCGGCCCGAGCTCGCTCGGCGCCTGCCCGAAGACGTAGCCGAGCGCTTCCAGGCGAGCGCGGGTCGTCGGGTCGTAGGCCGGCTCGGGTGCGCTCGTCGTACCAGCCCAGCGAGCGCGAAATTCGTGGGTGGCTTCGGCAAGCCGGTTCTGGACGGGGTTCGTGGCGCTCCAGACGTTCTGCCGCTCCGTCTCGTCGTCGGGCATGAAGTAGGCGGGGGCCATCTGAATGTCCTCGACGTAGGAGCCTTCGTCGCCGGTGGCGCGATACCCCATGTGCTCCGGCGGCATGTGTCGCATCGAATAGATGATCCGGCTCGGTTGGTCCCAGCTGCCGTGCTCGATCAGCGGCAGCAGGGAAACTCCATCGACGGCGGCGGGCACCGACAAGCCCAGCCGGTTCAATATGGTGGGGACCACGTCGATGAGCGCGACGCGATCGTCGACCATGCGATTCGGCCGACCGGGCTCGGCGAAGACGCACGGGACGTGCAGCACTTCGCGGTAGAGCGTCTTGGCGTGCATGCCCCAGCGCTTGTGCTCGCCCATCTCCTCGCCGTGATCGGCAACGACGACCATGATGAAGCTGCGCGTGCGCCGTGCCTTCATGCGCTCCATCGCGTCCCACACCAGGCCGACGATCCGGTCGGCCTCGCGGATGTCGGCGTCGTAACGGTCGAGCATTTTGTCGCCCCAGCGATCACTCAGGTAGGGCTGATGCGCGAGAAAGGTGTGCACGAAGAGGAAGAGGGGCGGCGCGCCGCGCTGCGCGAACGGCTTCCGACCCCAGCGCTCGAGCCAGCGGCTGGTGAGGCCGACCTCGTCGCCGACCTCCCAGTTGGCGGCCTCCTCGAAGTGGTCGAACCCGCGCGCCGGCCCCCAGCGCTTGCCCATGAAGCCCCCCGCCGTGATCGCCGCCGTGTAGTAGCCGGCGTCTTGCAGGATCTCGGGAAGCACGCGATCGGCGGCGGCGAAGTAACGCTTGGTGACACCGTAGTGGACTGCCGATACGTACTGCCCCGAGAGCAGCGAGGCGTGCGACGCCGCCGTGTAGGGAGCATGCGCCCAGCAATTACGAAAGCGCGTGCCCGGCACGCGCGCCAGATTCGGCGTGGTGTCGCGTCCGAGCTCCGCCCCGAAAAGCGCGCTCACCCGGTCGGCGCGGACCGTGTCGAGCGAGATCAACACGACATCGGGCGGCAATTCCGAACGGGCCGTCCACAGCCGGAGGCCGATCAATCCGACCGATACGGCGACGACGACGCCGAGCGCGACGAATCCTCGATGCGAAAACACCGCGTCGCTATGGCCACAAAATCGCGCGTTAGTGAAACAGATGGCGAGGGGCGTGACCGGACCGTCAGCGCGGCGTCCGTATCAGGGATATCGGCAGCGTGATCGCGCCGGGACCCGGGAGTCCGACGTCGCGTAGATCGCGGCCTCATCGACAAGATGTCGGTGTCGATGATGATGAACGGCGGTGGAGATATCGGTGCCGCCGCTCCGACTTCGCGGACCGACCGAACCCCGGGCTCGTGACCGACTGCGCGTCTCAATCGACCCCGATGCAGCCACCTTGCGCTAGCGGCCCGCCCCGCTCGACCCATAGGCAAATGGACTCGGCCCTCTCACGGTGCAGATCGATTTTTGGGGACCGACTTTCGATACCAAGATCTCCCAGACATTCACGCTCGCCGTCAGCGAACAGCGCGTGATCGACGTTGGAGCGCTCAAGACGACCAACGGACTCGGCGCCCAACAAGGGGTCGGATCGCGAGCATCAATGAGTTCAGCAACCCGATCGATCTCCCGGCGCTGCAGGGGAGTTTCACGGTGGCCAATCTCGCAACGGGGTCGGCGTGGGGGTCGCCGGCTGCGGCACGGAACGCACGGAAAGCGTCGGACGGATCCTTCGCACCGCTCGGCGCGGTCGTCGACGGCACCAACGTCGTCTACCAATCGATTCAGCCGACGCAGGTCAGCCTCGCGACCTTCTACAACCCGGAGAGCCTCGCACCCGCCTCGGACCACGGCAGCCAGGTGATCTTCATCAACTTCGCGAACCCCACCGGAGTTGGCTCGCCGGTCGCCACCGCCTTCACAGCGTGGATCATTAACGCGTCCCGCGCGGGCCAATCGATCGCCTCCGACACCCTGACCGTGAGCGGCGTCAGCGAGGTCGATCTCAGGACGCTCCTCGGTGATGACGCGAACGGAGCCGCCGGCGGGATCTTTCGTTCGTACGAACGATACCCACCTGAACGAGTCGCGCTTCATCTTCTTCGCGCAGTCGCTCGGCACGTTCGGCACGGGATATTTGTTGCCGCAGGTCGAGAATCAGTAGCCACTCCTGCAACGCGCACCGATTGGAACGGACCCGGGTCTTCGACGGTAGGCTGACCACGCGTCTCGAGAAAACTTTCCACGTGCGAGCCGCCCGGACGGCGACTTTGGTGTGGGTCGTGGCGATGATCAGCACGGCTCCGCTCTCGAACCGCCCGACCCACGCGAAGATCGCGGCTTGCGCGCGTGAGGTATCCGGGAACGGTCGATTGTCATTCGGGAATGCATGCTCTCTCCTCGCCTAACAGGCGCGGACGGTGCCCCTGTCGATCGGAAGCACCCCAGCTAGCGCAGGATCGCTACGCTCAGGGCGAGAGCGGCGCCAACCAACGTGAGCGCGACCACCGTGAGGACAATTCCGAACAGCGAAGAAGAACTGGCCCGTACCATCTCCGTTTGTGATGCGTCGGTAATCACCGCCGTATCCGCAAATTGCGAGGTTTGTACTGTCACAGCGATCTCGGCTTCACGCTTGGGAAGCCGATCTGGCACGATGCGAGGTAACGGGGTCAGAATTGGCCCGTCATAGTCGCGCGGCAACGTCACTCCTAGCAGCGACGCGACGTCGGCGAGGAGCTCATCGATATGGCGATATCGAACGTCGACACTCTTGGCGACAGCTCGTGCGATGATCCGTCGCACGGATTCCGGAACCGGAAGGTCGAGGGAATATTCCGTCGGATCCTCTGTCACGCGTCGAACGACTTCCCGCTCGTCGAGCCCATCGAACATGTGCCGCCCAGCGACCATCTCAAACAGCACCATTCCGAGTGCATAGACGTCGGCCCGGCCATCGATGGTGCGGTCGCCTCTCACCTGTTCCGGAGAGCAATACTTGAGTGTGCCAATGAAGAGTCCCGCTTTGGTTTCGATCGTGCCCTGCGTGCCGGCGATCTTTGCGATCCCGAAATCCGTGACCAGGGCGCGCCCCGTCTCAGCATCGATCAGGACGTTTGCGGGCTTAATGTCCCGATGGATCACCGGAGGGTCGTGAGCATGCGCGCAGGAGAGCGCGCTGCCGATTTGGTACGTGAACGCCAACGCGTCTGCATAGGGCAATGGGCCACGTTCGCGCAGCAGCTGCCCCAACGATCGACCTTCGACGTACTCCATCACGAAGAAGTGGTGGCCGGCCGTCTCATCCACATCGAGAACCGGCACGATATTCGGGTGACGCAAAGTTGCCATGATGCGGGCTTCACGCTGGAAGCGCGCGACCATCTCCTCGTCCTCGGCGAACTCCGATGACAGGAGCTTCAACGCCAGGACTCTGCGTAGCGTAGAGTGGCGGACCCGATACACGTGGCCCATTCCTCCCCGTCCGATCTCGCCCAACACCTCATACTTTCTCGGGAGCAAGATCGGACCGGCAGCGGTCCTTCTCGCGTCATCCAGCTGCCGGAGGCGGTCTGTGATCTTGTCGCCGACCGCGTCGAGCAAGGCGGCATCGTTCGGCGAGTAGATGTCGCCGGAACGTTTGGCCCCGAGCGCGACGAAGCCGACCAGTCCTTCTGCTGCATGGATCGGCAAGAGAACGGCGGGCGCCAACCGCGCGAGGAACGTGCGCGCCGCAGAGTCCAACGACGTTGCCCCTCGCTGATTGCGCCAGTCATCCACGTCGAGATGTCCCCGGGCAGCTGTGATTGCGGTGACGAGAATGCTGGACACGTCGAGCGACGGCGGCCGTTCCGACTTCGAGCGTTTCGCAATGTGAGCAGTCGGTAGGAACTCACTCTCCGTCCGCTCGTATACGATGCAGCCCAACGAACCGAAAATTTCGTTGAGACCGGTTGCGACTTGCTCCAGCAGAGCTCGCTGGCCGTCGAGGCGAGAGATCGCCGCCAAGAGATTCCGCGCACTGACCTGCACGGCAAAGCGCTCTCGAAAGAGCAGTCGTTCCACCAGCGGCCGCACGGACTGGTACAGAAACACCAACGAGACAGCGCTCATGGCCGACAGTATCGGGGTGCCGACCCTGCGATCCACTCCGACCAGTCTGCTCGCGGCTTCGGCCACCGTCGGAACGATGCCAAAAATCACGGCCAACAAGACGACAGCGAGCAGCCCGTACGAGACGGTCGCCGTGATGAGCCGATCGATGTCGTAAAACTTGAATCGGACGATCGCGATGAAGAGACAGATCGGTATGATCATCTCCGTCGCTGTACCGATCTCGTGAAGCCACCACCAGGAGGGAACGGCGAGCGTCACGAGATCGATCGCCATCACGGGAATCAGCCCGGCGTACAGACCGTACAGCACCCACTTTTGCTGCCGCCTGCCGAGGGTATCCGCGCGCATGTAGTTGCGCGTGAGCACGTAGAGGAGGGCTCCGATGAATCCCACGTTCACGACGAACAACGCCGGGAATCCGATGGCAGGCGGCAACGGCACCCCGAGAAAGGCCGTCGTGGCAACGGGCCCCATGATCGCGAACACCCATGGCCACCACGGCTCACGTTCCGGCGGTCGTTCCGGAAGCAACCATGCAGCGCGGAGAATCAGAGGCAACATCAACGTCGACGCCAACCCGTACGCGCCGATCCACAGGTACGTGACGCGATGGTCACCACCGAAGAAGAATGTCCAGTGGATGCTGAATGCCGCCGAGCACATGAAGAACGCGCGCGCGACGGGAACCCCTGGGCGCCGAAGCAGCACGAGAACGCCAGCCGCCATCGTGCCCACCGTCAGCGGCAGCGTGCGCCATGGAAAACCAATCGGGAAGAACGGGACGGCCGCATCGTCGGCCGTCCCGGCCCGCAGGTAGCGCACCGGGAGGCTCGTCTGGGCGCCACCTCTCGACAAGGATGCCGCGCGTGACTCGAGTGCGAGCGCAAAGACTTCGAGCGTGCGCCGCCCCGAAAGATCTCGACCCGCGATCGACTGCAGCGCATCGCCTGGCATGAGAGTCGTGAGGCCTTCGGCGTTCGGCCATAGCTGGCGCACCCTCGGAAAGTTCTGAGCGTCGCTCGACGCCGCAGCGACGTAGATTCCCATCCACGCCAGCCGTCCCGTCGTCACCTGACGCAAGTGGAGTCCGAGCGCTGCCAACCAGAGGGGCAGCAGCACGGCGATCAGAACGGCGTCGAAAAGCGGTAACCGCCGCATAGGCTCATTCGCTACGGCGGTCGTGTGGCATCGGGCTACTCGATGCGCACGCGTGCGGTGCGCGTGATTTGGATTGGCGGCGAGCCCGCCGGAAGCGAGGTCGGCGAAAATCGGAAGACGCCGGTGAGTCGATACTCGCCAGGCTGTGCATCAGCGGCCGTCGTGATTCCGACACGCAAATAGTCCTTGTACCCCGCGCTGATCACTGGCCGACCTTGGATTTCACGCGTCGTCACTGACACCTGCCCGTCAGCGGGGTCAATGGTGAAGGTCGCGGTGTAGGGCATCCTTCCGAGTTCCACGGTCGTCGGGTTCGTCACGACGACCCGGACGTAGGTGTCATTGCCACGTGATCGCAATGCCACGGTGCGATCCTCCAAAACGATCTCGGGGATGCCTATCGGTGGTGTCGGTGTCGCGCCGGAACTCACCAGCGATGTCGCGGTCGGGGTGGCGATCGGTCCGGCCGTCCGCGTGGACGCGGGTAGACTCGGAACCGGGGAGGACGTCGCCGTGACGGTGGTGGTGGTCTGCACGGTTGGCGTGGCGGTATCGACGCGCGTCGGCGTGGCCGTAACCGTCGCTGTGACCGTGCCGGCAGCCGTAGCGGCGGCCGTCGCGGTTCGCGCGGGCGTTCCAGTGATGACGGGTGTCGGCGTCGCACTCCGGAGCGCGGTAGCCGTCGAACTCGGTGACGCAGTGGCCGTTACGGAAGCCGTGGGATGCAGCGTTGCGGTGACGACGGGCGTTGGCGTGAACGTGTGGCCGCCGTTGCTGCTCGTGGCGGCAGGTGTTGGCGAGGCGACACCACACACCTTGCCCGGAACCGCGAGCGCAAGTCCGACGTTCAGACTGACGGCGGTGGCCAGAAGATCCCCTCGGTGGTCGTCGAATGATGGCTCCTTGAGAGCGACGAACACGGGCTGCGCAGTCGCATCGCTTCCGAGAAGCTGCGTCAGCCGCTCGCGGAGGGCGCCGCGTGGAACGAAATACAAGAGCGGTTGGCCTGCGGGGGGGAGCGTCAGGCGAAAGCGGTCGACGAGAGCGTGCTCGTCGACGAATCCATCGTCGCCTGATGGAGGCTCGCTGGCGTCGGGGAGGCTTTGAAACGTTTCCGACAGCAAGTGCTTCTGCCCGGCGATCTTGATGTCGACCAAGAGAGTGAACGCGCGAGTGACCACCGTGCCAACGTCTCCGGCGGAGGAGCCATCGTCGCCGGCATAAGCAGCGATACCGTCATCAGCGACGATCGTCAGGACGCCCCTGGCGACGACCTGCAGCGGTACGGGGCGACAATCTGCCCCTGCACAATCCGGCACGCCAGAGCACGCGCATCCTGCGCTCGCGCCGGAATCGCACTGACGCGGCACGTAACCGATCAGCCCGTCTGACGCGGCGTCGATCGGACGGACACCTGCAGGAGCGATGCCGAGAAGGAGGGCGGCGGCGATGATCGCAACGCGGGTCATGGCTGGTCTCCCGCTGCGCTCGTCGGCGGGGTCACCGACAGTTTGAAGTTGCCGCGGTCGCTGCTCCTACCGTTACTCTTGTCGACGCCGTCGACGACGATGACGTAAGTCTTTCCAGCTTCGACGGTCGGCGTGATCACCGACGCAACGAATTCGTGCAGCGAGATGTCGTTGAAGCATCCGTCGTCGTCGTACGCGATCCGCGTTCCGCCGCATGTCCCATCGCGGACGGACACGGCCGTGTCGAAGTCCGTCCCCGCCTCACAGGTGGCGATGCGTGCCACCCCCGAAACCTCCGGGGTCCACGTGAACACAGCTTCGGGACCGTCGTCGTCATCGCATACGCTCAACCCCGGGACTGGGGCACCACCGGACGTGGTTCCGGTGACCGTCCCGCCGATCGCAGGAATCGGCGTGTGCGCACAGACGACATTCGGTCCGGGCGTCGGATTCGGCGACGGTTGGGACACCGACAACTTAAACTGCCCTGCGGTGCTCACGCCGTCGACGACGACGAAGTACGTACGGCCCGCCTCGACGTCTACGACCAAGCTCGATTCCTTCGATGATTGCCGACACTCCCGACTATTGTCGTTGCACGCGATCTCGGCCCCGACCTCGCACGTGGGCGCTGCGCACTGAGATGTCCCACACTCAGCCTCTCTGACCGAGACGATACTGTCGTAGCTCCCGGAAACGGTCGTGCCGATGCTGACCCTTTCGGACGTGGTCGGCGTCCATTCGTAGACGATCTCCGGCGAATTCGAGCCGCCGCATTGACTGTCCGAAATGCGCGACTGTCCGTTGCGCGTGTCTCCTTCCGCGGAGGTTCCGTTGAATGGCAGAGCGTCGTCGATGCAGACCGACTCGTCACACCGTTTGCCACTCGAAGGCTCAGTCGGATCCGCGAACACGATGTCGACCTTGAAGCGCACGACACTCGCGAGCGGTTTGGCCTTCGGGTCCGACGCACCGCTACCGTCTTCGAACCGATCGAGATCGCTCTGCTCGTCGACCACGCTGACGATGAGAGGGAGACTTCCGGGGTGGTTGAAAAAGGCTCGCAGGTCACGGCCCAAGGCTCGGTCCGGGGCAAGGTAGAGGAAAGGATTGAAGACGCCGAGTAGCCGACGCCCCTTTTGGGTTTTGTCGAAGAAGTTGAAGAAGGCGTTCTCTTCGATCGGCTCGAAATCGCGTTGTCCCGTGACCGCGTTGACGACCTGCCATGCGCCCCTCGGAACAGCCGTGGGATCCTCGACGTTTTGATAGGTGTCGGCAAACAAATGCCCGTCGACCTCCAACAAGACCGTGAACGCCCGATGGAACAGAGGCCCCGCAGTCTGGTGATAATCGGTGACCTGGTCATCGACGATGATCGTCATGATGCCAGAGATTTTGGGTTGGCCCGCCGTGAGCGGCACACACTGTGGCGTCGCTCGGTCGAAGAACGAGAAGTCGCGGAAAGGAATATCTGAGCAGATGCCGTTCGGATCACGCAGGGTCGGATTGCAGATGCAACCCTTCTTCAATCCACGGCTACAAACATTCGGCAGTGCGGAATACTGCCGCACCTCCGGTCCGCCGTCGTTCGCCGCAACGACGAGGTCCGGTATGCTCAGCAGCACGATCGACGCCATGACGGCGGCGCACCAGCGATGCTTCATCGATCAACCTCCAGCGGTCAGTCACCTACCCTCTCTCGAGAAGTGCGTAGGCCGACCCGACGATCACGAGAGCAGCTGCGAACAGAGCGCTGGCATCCCCCAACCGTTGGTACGGTGTCAAGGTTTGCGATCGACGAACCGTGCCTGTCACAACCTCACCTGCGTCGAAACGAGACACGACTTCGATGCGGCCGGTCGGATCGATGATCGCCGAGAACCCGCCGATCGTCGCTCGCACGAGATAGCGCCGGGTTTCGATTGCGCGGAGCGATGCCAGGGCCAGCTGGAAGCGTGAAGGAACGACGTATCCGAACCATGAATCGTTCGAGAGGTTGGCGAGCACCTCCGCACCCCCCAACGCATGCCGGCGCGCCAGGTCAGGAAACATCAGCTCGGAGCACAGCAAAACACCGAGCTGCGCCTTCCTGGTCGGTAGCGGGTGCACGGTGGTGCCGCGTTCGTAATCCGCCGATCGCGGCCCTCGCAGCCAACGAAGCTCGTCACCTTCCGCGATCGGCATGAGCCGGGTTTTGTCGTAGCGGTCGACGAGGTCGCCCGCACGCAGCAGAAACGCCGAGTTGTAGTAGCTCACCGTCGTCAGACCTTGCACGTAGGACGATCCCCCCAGCACGAGGTCGGCGGGGATGTCGCGCGATACCTCCAGCAACGTACGTTGCCTGGGCGAATCCTCCTGCACGTAGAAACCGATCGCGTTCTCCGGCCACAACACGAGGTCCGGCGCGTCGGATATGGTCGCGTGCGTCATTGCAACATACCGAGTGAAGGCTGCATCCTGCTCAGGGCGGGTGATCGGATGTTGCGCCGGACTCGAGCCCTGCATGAGCGCGATCCGAATCGGCTCGCCGAACACGAAGACCTGTCCGAGACGCCAATGACCGTAGGCGCATGCCACGCCGACGAGTCCGACCACGACCACCAGCCAGCTGATCGGACGGGCCGACGTATCCCGGACGAAGAACGCGGCCAATGCCGCATTCATCGCTCCCAACAGAAAGCCGATCCCATAGGGGCCGGCGACGTCGGCGATCTGCGTCACGTGGGCGAACGACACCTGCGAGTACGCTGACAATGCCCACGGATTCGCGATGCCGAGATTCGCACGACAGAACTCACTGACACACCAGCCGCAACCTATGATCACCGGATTGGCCATGCGGCGACCCGCCAACCAGGACGCCCATGCGGCGATCACCGCGACATAGATGGCAAAGCCCCCGACGCTCGCGACCGCGAACGCCACCGCGGCGAGTGTCGGCGACAGCCCGAAAAATGCCACGAGCATACTCGGCAAAGGCCAGCCGACGCCCAGCGCTCCCACGAGTCCGGCCACCAGGCCGTGGCGGAACGCGGCAGCCGGGCGATCGCTCATGGCCGCCACCAGCAGGGGTACGAGCGCCACCCAGCAGAGCCATCCCATCGGTAACGGGAGAAAGCTCAGTGCGTATAAAAGTCCGGAAGCGACGCTGAGCACGAACGCGCGGAACTTCGGACGCTCGCCAAGCACGGTTCGGGGAGTTGTGCCCATGTCTGAGCGGTCTCTGCCACCTTGTAGCCGAGCCGGGCCCTGAATCCGAAGTCCTCTCGGCCGGTGGTGCTGGCCGAACGTTTGGAATGCGAAAACGTGTCGACGTGAAGCCGGCCACGCATCATGCCGGTTGATCGTGTGCCGCCTCGACGGAACAAGCCTCGGCCCTTCGGGAAGGCTGGCCTCGACTCGGTCGAGGACATGAAAATCCTCTTCGACGGCGTGCCGCTCGACAAGATGTCGGTGCCTCCGCTCCGACTTCGCGGACCGACCGAACGCCGGGCTCGTGACCGACTGCGCGTCTCAATCGACCCCGATACAGCCACCTTGCGCTAGCGGCCCGCCCCGCTCGACCCATAGGCAAATGGCACCACAGTTGCTCTTGCGAAGTCGCCGTTGGGCGCCCGCACTGGGAAACCCGGACTTCGCGGCGGCAGAAATATGACGATCGACTTC
>JBDSJB010000584.1:0-2577 GCA_039917665.1 Binatia bacterium | reverse complement strand
GGCCACCCGTGAGGCGCGGCATCCGGCGCGTGTGACCGGCGGCAAACGGGAGGGCGAAGCCGTCGGGCGCCGTGTTCGGCAAGCCATGCACGGCGTAGGTCCAGAAGTTGTGGTACTTGCGCTGCTCGCCGTCGGTGACGACCGGCGATCCGGTCGCCTCGAAGCGTTCCAGGGTGTCGCGGATCGCCGCTTCGTACTGGGCATCCAGAGTCGGATCGTCGGCAGCGCTCGCGGCGATCGCGGCGAGCAGATCCAGGGGTCGCGGGATGCTGCCGATCGGTTCGGTGGGAAGGGCGACCATCGGGGGAGGTCGCGCAAGCCTGCCCCATTCCCGCCGACGGATCAACCGACGATGATCGCTTCGCCTACTTCGCTTTGAACTGCGTCGTCGTGTCGGCGAGCACGCTCGTGTGCGTGCTCTGCCAGCACTGTCCGGCACTGCTCCGGAGCTGCACGACGACCGGCAGGTTCGAGATCGGCAAGGTCGGTGGCACGAAGTGGATGCCCTGGGCCTTCAGCTGTATCTGCGCCTTGCCGGCGACGCCTGACTTGAGGTCGAAGCGCTGCACGCCGTCGGGCGTGCGATCCTTGTCGTCATAGCGGAAGCCCTTCGTCGTCGACCGCCAACACGGCTTCCCGTGGCAGATGCCACCCGCTGGAGCGTTCACGCTCGCGAGAAGATTCGCGCTGCCGTCGTAGACGCAGAGCGCGTAGCTCGTGGTGGTCTGCGGCGTGCCGAAGTCGGGGACCGTGGTCGCGGCGCCCTTGAACCATTTCCACTGCAAGCGATCGGCGGTGTTCGGCGTCTTGTCCTTGACGAGGATGCGGGCCGCACCCGCGACGCGGCAACCCGTGAGCGGCGCCGTGCCGCACGTCCCCGTCTCGCCGCCACCAGGAACCACCGGCGGCTCCGGTGGCTGCACGACGCCACCATCCGGCACCTCGACGACGGGGAGCCGCAGATCGAGATCGGTCACCGTGATCGTGAACGTGCCGTTCGAGGCTCGTCCGAACGGTGCGCTCTGGCCGAGAAGCTCGAGCTTGAACACGTGCCCCGCGACGAGCTTCCAGCCGTTGGCAGGAAGCTGGAACACCTGCAGGTCGGTGCTGCCCTCGATCGGGCGATAGAAGCCCTGCGAGACGAGCGCCTGCGAGCTGTCGGGACCGACGTCCCAGAGTCGCGCGGCGGCCTCGGGAAACGTGCCGGTGATCGCGAGGTGGGCGATCACGGTCGGTGAGCCCATGAGCGTGTAGCCGGCACCGGTCGCGGCCGGCAGTTGATAGGTCGCCGCGGCCGCGTCGACGCTCGCCAGCGTCGTCCGGCACGACAGGGCTCCGCCGCTCACGGGATCGGTGAGCTGGGCATTCGACGGGTCGCCCGCGGCCGAGCCGAAGCTCTTCCCCGCCGCTTCCTGCAAGCGAACCTCGCCGGGGTGAATCGACTCCCAATCCGGCGCGGCGTAGGGACCCTGCGCCGTCGAGCCGCCGCACGCCTGCGTGTAGGTCTCGACGCCGTCGGCGAGCGGCGCCCCGACGCCCTTCAAATGATACGCGAAGAGCTCGTTGACGCGCTGGTTGGCGTTGGTCATGTCGCCAGCGAGGCTGGCACGCGGATGGCCGAAGGCGTCGGCGAACATGAGCGAGATCTCCGCGCTCGGGTACTTTGCTCGCGTCTTGTTGTAGAAGCGCAGCGCCTCGGTCGCCGGGAAGAGATCGTCGGTAAACGCGTTGTAGATGAAGAGCGGTGCCGGCGGGATCGAGTCGTCGATGTAGTACGCGGAGTGGTGCGTGGTGACTTCGTCCAGGATGTCGAGCAACACGGGGTCGGTGTCGTACGGCTCGCCCGCGTCCAGACGGTTCCGCCACGTGGTGATGTCGGCGTCGGGGTCGGCGCCGGGCGCGGAGAAGAAGCCGGTCGCGAGCCCGAGCGTGTAGAGGGAAGTGACCCACGAGGTTTTCTCGACGCCGCCGACCGTGCCGTAGGGATTGAGGGCGCGGTAGTCGAGCGTCCGGCCGTTCGGCACCAGCGCGTAGCCGAGATCCGACCATGGAATGAGCGGCGCCGCGGCCGCGATCTCCATCGGCGTCCCGTTCGGGCTCGTCCACGGCACGAGCGAGCCGTCGGGCATCATCACGCGATTCCGGAGCGCCGCGAGCATCATGGATTGGCCGCCGCCGTACGAGCTGCCGGTCGCGGCGACCTTGCTCGGAATGACGAGCCCGGCGTCGGCGAGAAGCCCGGCGAGATATTGCGTGTCGCGCACCTCGTAGCGGGCGTCCGCGAGCCGGATCCAACCGCGGTCGTTGCACGCGTTCGGGTCGGCGATCGTGAGGTCGGGGAGGCGCGCCGCCGCGAGTCCGCACGAGAAATGGAAGCCGCGAGCCGAGTAGCTCATCGTGATGTAGCCGGCCGCGGCATTGTCAGTGAACGGCTGCGGCGACTTGCCGACGCCCCAGCCGTGGATGTCGACGATCAGCGGGAACGGTCCGTTCATCGAGGCCGGCGGCAGCGTGACGTTCACGTCGAGCGGTACGCCGTCGAAGGTCTCGATCCGCGTCAGCAACGTGCCGGAGCAG
>JBDSJB010000583.1:0-12591 GCA_039917665.1 Binatia bacterium | reverse complement strand
CATCGCCGATTGGGACCTCATTCCCGATCTGCACGACTTCGTGCTGGCCATCGACGCATCGTTCCGCGAGCTGCAGGAAGCGGCCGGTACGGTCGGCAGCGTCGCGCACGGTTGAGTCGCGCGCCGGCAGTCCACGCCGGCGCAGCACGAGGATACGCGGGTTCATCGTAGGGATGAGATTGGTCGCCGCGAGGTGGGGACTCTGGAACGTCGCAACCTGCTCGTAGCCAGCGTTCCCGTCGAGGAGCCCCAGAAACGCCGGCCGCACACCGGCGCGGCGGAGGTAGCGCGCATAGTACGCGTCGGAGAACACGAGATACTCCGGTGGCGCCCCGTCGAAACGAAGTCCCTCGGCGGTCACCTCGACGGCCACCGTCGGGAGGTTGCCCGGCACGCGTGGCAGGTAGGCGCCTTCGCCGTTGATGCCGACGAGCGTCCCCGCGGGGACGTGCCGGGTGAGCCAGGCCTCCGCCGCATAGCGGGAATCCAAGATCAGACCGAGGTTCATCGAGGTGCCGTAGACGAACACGATGGCGAGGCTACCGGCGACGGCGAGCCGGCCGATGCCGCCGGCGCGCGTCCAGAGCGCCGCACCACCGACCCCTGCGAGCACGGCGCTAACGAACACGATCGGCAGCACGAAGCGCGGAAACACGTACAGAATGGGCCCGACGAACGTCACGAGGTAGGAGAGCGCGGCCGCGATGAGCCACGCCACGCCACGCCGCGCTCCGGGCCGGACCACGGCCAGCCCGAGGAGCGCCAACAGTACGACGGGCGGGGTCGCCGTCTCGACGATCAACCGCGTGACGTGTCCCGACAGCTCGAGGTACCCGACGAGGGTGGCGGGATACATCTGATACGGGCGTGAGCCGTCGTGCGTGATGTAGTAGAGGTGGGCCAGCCAACCGCGGCAATCGATCAGCACGTTGGCGGCGACGAGATACGTGACGACCGCCGCCGCGGCGCCCGCCAGTAGGCGCCTATCACGCACGCCCGCATGCGCGGCCAGCAGCGGGAACGGCAAGAGGAGGAACAGGCCATACGCCTGATCCTTGGTGGCGGTCGCCGCCGCCGCGAAGACACCGAGCCGGACGTACGTGCCGAGCGGCGCGCCGCGTGCGATCCGGACCAGCGACAGCAACGCGAGGCTGCTCCAGAAGAGGTACGGCATCTCGAGATTCGCGGCGTCGGCGTAGTAGACCGCGAGTGGCGAGCACGCGAAGAGCAAGGCGGCGAGCACGCCCGCGAGGCGCCCAGACAGCTCGACGCCGATCCGATACGCGACCACGGCGGTGCCGACTCCCATCGCTGCACTGACGGCGCGCGCCATCAGCGTGAAGAGTGAGACCGAGAGCTCGGGCGTCGCGAGCCCCCACGGGTATTGCGCTCCCGCGCCCGCGTGCAGGCCGCCCGTCAGCGTGAGAAACGCCGCGTAGGGCGCATAGACGATCGAGAGCAGCGTGAAGTGCAGCGCCGGATACTTCGACCACCAGTGCCCGCCGTGGAGCATCTGCTTCGCGTACTGCAGCGGCCCGAGCGGAGCCACGGAATCGATCGCCCAGTCGCCGCTCGCATTGGGCAGGCCCCAGGTGATGCCGAACGCGTTCAGCGCGGCCACGCCGAGGATGAGGATCCAGAGCTCGGTCGGCCAGGCGGGACCTGCGGGGTTGTGCGTCGGGCCGGCGGAGTGCACCGGATCGATTGATGTGCTCACGGCGTCGACGCAGCGGTTGGCCGCAGCGCCTCGATCTCGGTCGTGAGCTCCTCCAAAATCGGACGGAGCGACGCCGGCAGGCCTGGAGGCAATCCTCGTTGTCGGTCGACCTTGGCAAGGAGACGGCGTATGCCGGACCGCACCGCGTTCGTGAAACGTCGGGTGTTCTTGCGATCGTCGCGCGCCTCCGCCTGACGCGCGGCCTCTGCTTTCGCGGTCGCCTTGACGACGAGCGCCGTCATTCCACGCCCGAGTGACCCCGCCACCACCGGCGGACCGGCGATCAAACCCCCCGCGCGCACCAATCGGCACTGCACGGCATCCCACCGGACGAGCGGGTCGTGCCGACAGCCGGTCACCACGTCGCAGGCATCGATCGTGCAAGCATTCCCGTCGTCGCAGCTCGCCGGCCCCCCGGCCAGGCACACGTCGGCGTCGCCGCGACAATGATCCCCGCTCGTGCACGCGTTGCCGTCACTGCATCGGGCGACGGGGCTCTTCAGCCGGCACCCACTGGCGGAATCGCAGCTTCCCAGCAGGCACTGCCCGGCGCAGACGAGCGGCCCGCCACCGACGCAGCCGGGGCCGTCGCCGCGACAATGATCGGCGACCGTACACGCGTTGCCGTCATCGCAGGACGCGCTCGCCGGCCGAGCCACACACCCGGCGGTCGGATCGCACACGCCGCTGAGACATTGATCGGCACACGCGAGGGGCGCGCCCGGGACGCACACGTCGCCGTCGCCGCTGCAATGATCGCCCGTCGTACAGGCGTTGCCGTCGTCACAGGCGCTGTCGCTGCTGCGCGGCATGCAGCCTGCGACGGGATCGCACTGCATGCAGGCCCCGCCGCAATCGAGCGCCGGTCCGGGGACGCAGCGTCCATCGTCGCCGCACGAGTCCTCGACGGTACAGACGCTGGCGTCGTCGCAGGGATCGCCGCTCGCGCGATCAAGACACCCGCCGGGGTCGCAGAAGCCGATCGTGCTGGCCCGTCGTGCATCCCCGGCGTCACGGCGCGACACGGTGAGCGACGCCGGCGCGAAGCAATCCACCGGCATGCGGAATGCGAGCATCGTCGGCGTCACCGCCACGACGTCGACCGGCGTAACCTCCCCGCCCATGGTGAGGCGAACCAGGTTGCCGTAGCGGGTCTGGTTCTGTCGCTCGACGCGCGGGTTCTTCGCGCTGCAGACCGCGACGGGGCTCGTCGCCTTGGCGCAGGCCGCACCGTCGATCGCATTGAAGCCGCGCCCAAACACGTGGACGAGATCGCCCGCGCGTGGTCGCCCCCGCGAAACACCCGTGACGACCGGCGCGCCAGCCCGCGCCGCAACAGCCGCGCTCACGTCGACCGCCGCGCCGTCGGCGCGCCGAACGTCGCCGTCCGCCACCGCTGGCACGTCGCAGCTGGCCGTCACGCCGCAGCGTTCCCATTGGTTGCCGCGCGCGGCGAGCGTGAACCCCCCGATCCCCTGCAGCACGTTAGTGCCAGTGCCGTTCGGATACGTGTTGGCGTTCAGGACAAAGGCATTGTCACCGGCCCGATCCGCCGTGCCGAGATCGACGCGCGGGACGTCGCAGCCCGCACAGCGCGCGAGGACCGCCCCATAGCCCTGCGGCGCACGCGTCGTACATCGCACCGGCGTCACGCACCCCGGATCGTCGACGCAGCACCCGGCGCCCGTACCGCAACAATCACGATCCCCCAGACACGGCGTCCCGGCGGGATCCAGCGACGGCTCGCACGTCCCGCTGAGGCCCTCGTTGTGATTGCAGACCAGCGCCACCCCTCCGTAGCTCGCCGCCGGTGCGTCGCCGGCCGTCGCCGCCTCGACGCGCGTCCCCGCGAATTGGTTGTCGGAGACGTAGTCGTCGCGGAACGCCGCGTCAGCCCCGTCCGTCACCGAGAGGCCACGCGCACCGTTGAACCGCACGATGTTGGCGCCGGTCACGAGCGTGCTGCGGGTCCCATGATCGCCGGTGGCGCCCGCGCCAAGCCCGGCTGGGGCGGTCCCGGGCGCGTTCCGCTGCACCAGATTCTCGACCGCGGTGAGCGCGCCCCCGAGCGTCGCGACGGCGCCGCCATTCTTGTTGTCGTGCAGACAGCTGCGCTCTACATTCGCGCGCGCATCCGTCGTCACCTTCACCCCGACGCCAGCAGCGCCGGTGATCTCGCTGTCGGCGATGGTGATTGCCACGCCGTCGCGACCCGCCGCCGCCTCGACGCTCACCCCGTCGCCCCGCGTCGGCCCGCGCACCAGACACTGCTCGATGCGACTGCCGTCGGCGCCGGCGCCCGTGATCGCAACCGTGTCCGCCTGGGCGCTCAAGGCGCCGGCGGTGCTGCCCTGGAAGACGAGACCGCGCAGCACCGTGCGCGCGCCGTACACGCGCGCGACCGGCGCCGCCCGATTGCCGATCGAGAGAATGACCGCACCCGTGCGCGCGTCGGCATCCAGACCGTCGACGATCACGTCGGATCCCGCGAGACAGAGGCCGCTATGGCGTCCGTCCTCGGCGCAGATGCGCCGGGAGAGATCGATCGTCCGCGGGTCATCGGCTCCGGGGAACGCGCCGGGGTCGAACGTGACCAGCGCCTGGTCCCCGCTTTCGTCCGAGAACGCGGCCGCGTTCTCGAGCGTGGCCCGCAGCTCGTCTTCCTGCGGCGCGCGGACGACGAACGCGCGGGCGTGGATCGTCCAATCGATCACGTTCGACACGCTCTGGCCGCCAATCACGACGGCGACCTGCGCTTGCCGCTGCGGCGCCGAGCCGACGACGCGGGTCGCAAGCCGATGCGTCCAGGCGCCCGGACGGAGACCGTCGATCGTCCCGCAGCGCACCAGTCCCAAGCCCCGACAAACGAGCATCGCCTCGTAGGACGAGGCGCCGTCGCCGATGCACGTGGCGGCCTCGTCGCGGAGCGTTCCGGTGAGGGCGATCGTGACCTCTGGATCGCGGCTCAGATTCTGGGCGAACACGATGAGCGAGGTTGCGCTGGGACACAGCGGCACCGCCAGCGACCGAGAAGGGCCCAGCATGAGGACGGCGCTCAGGAGCGCGGCCAGCACGCCGAGGCGGCGTAAACGATGAGGAGACTGCATAGACATGGGTGGTCTCGAGAAAGGCGGTGGGTGGGGGATCAGCGTGCCCAGTGGACGGCGCCCGCGACGATCGCGAAGCCAACCAGCATGCCGAGTGCGACGAAGATGAGGTCTGCCATGGTAACGAAGTTCCTCTCGGAGGGGACAGTGCAGAACGCGTGCCTCGGCAAAACGCCGTGAGCACGGGGCGGAGGATGGAGCGCGCTGGGGCGCTTTGGTCGGGCTGTGGCGAAATTGCTGGCGCCCCCTCCGGACCGGCGACGACGGGCGAGCAGCCACGGCCGGCGGCCACGAGGTCGGCCTCGACGCTCGGGGGACGCAGACGCCATGGCGTTCAGCGGGTCCGGCAGCGGAGCGTGCCGCGACCGGATCGGCACTGCGCATCGCCGGCGACGAAGCGCGCCTCGCCGCATTGGTCGACGCCCGGCGTACTGCCCGGCGCGTCGCCGACCGGGTTCAACGCGACCGTCAGCGCGAAGGCCGCGCCCTCCGGAATACTATACGGCCCCGCGCCCGTGACGGCCACCTCGAACGCGCCCGGACGCTTCACCGCCCGGTCGCGGATCACCACCTTGGTAATGCCACCGCGGCGGCCGAGCTTGTCGCGATAGGTGAAGCTGACCGGCGGCTTCCCGGCGGCTTTCCACCCGAGCCCGCTGGTCCCAGGAAACGCGCCCGGTGCGACGATCTCGTCGAGCACGATCCCACCAACCGCATCCGCAATGCGGAGACGGACGCCGCGTCCGAGCGGATCGATCGGGACGCCGCCGGTGGGCACTGACACCGTCCCTTTGAACGACAGCGTCTGCGCGCCGATCCTGCGATCGAGGTGCGCGACGACGAGACTCATCGGTCGCAGGTCACCCGCGAGCACGGATCACCGCCGCCGACGGCCGGCGGCATAAAGCTCGGTCCAACGCAGTAACCGTCGCCCTCGCTGTCGTTATCCACGTCGTCGGGACAGCGATCATCACGGCTGCAGATACCGTCGCCGTCGGGATCGACACGCCGGCACTCGTCGGAGCAGCATTGGTTCTGCCCGTTGGCGACGCCGTCGTCGCATTGCTCGCCGCCCTCGAGGACGCCATTGCCGCACGACTCGAGCCGGCAGGTCGCGCTGCAACCGTCGCCGGGGATCGTGTTGCCGTCGTCGCAGGCCTCGTTCGCATCGACCCGGCCGTCGCCGCAGCTCGGGGGTTGGACGACCGGCACGGTCGCGAGACAGAGCCTCGACGGCTTCCGCAGCACGACTTGCTCGGTGCCGAGCGCGCTCGTCACGGTGACGGTGCGGGGCAGGAAGCGCGGCTGGCCGGCTGCGCGCTTCAACTCGTAGCAATGCAGGGAAGCATCATGATCACCCCGGCCGCCCCCGTCGCGATCGACGCTCGCGCATACGCTCGCGGGACGCTGAACCGTCACGAGCGCCGACCCGATATCGTCGGCGAGCGCGACGAAGCTCGTTGCGAAACGCGGCGCGCTCCCCGGGGTCCTCGCCGTGTAGCACTTGAAGTCGTCAAGCCGGAGCGCCGACGGCACGTCATCCCGCGTGGCGGGCAGACAGAGCCGCTCCGATTTTCGCAGCAGCAGGCTCCGCGCCGTGCCGAGATCGTCGTCGACAGTGACGACACGCGACTGGAAGCGCGGCTCACCGGCGGCATCGCGAATGGTGAAGCACTGCAGGTGCGCGGTCCCATTGGCGATACCACGGCCGTTCTTGTCGACGGGCAGACAGACCTCGCTCGTGCGGACGACCGTCGTCCGCTTGCTCTCAAAGCCGTCCGCGAGGGTCGTGCTGCGACGCGCAGGGGCGCGTGTGCCGGGCGCGTGGTTCGCGGTGTAGCACTGGTAGTGATCGACTCCGGCGACCGGCGTCGGTACCGCGGTCGGTACGGGCGTCACCGTCGGGATCAGCGTCGCGGTGCTGGTCGCCGTCCCGGTCCCCGTCCCCGTCGCGAGCGGCACGGAGGTCGCGACCCCGGGCGTCGCCGTGACGGCCGGGGTCGGCGTGGCCGTGCCGGTGGCGACGACCACCGTCGTAGCGGTCGCGGACGCAGCCGGCGTCGCCGTACGCATCGGCGTCGGAGTACGCGCGCTAACGAGCGTCGGCGTCGGGGTCGGCGTGACGCAGAGAGACACGGTACAGCTGGCGTTGCAGCAGGCCCCGTTCGCCTCCGCACCACGGTCGCACACCTCCCCTATCTGGCGAATGCCGTCACCGCAGACAGCGCAACCCGGATACGGGCCCGTCGCGTTCACCTCGTCGCGACGCGCGGGTGTGAAGACGACGCCCGCGCCGACGATCGGGAGCTGCCCAGCCGGATGCACGGTCGTGACGGTGCCACCGGGTCCCGCGAGGTAGCGCGAGCCCGCTCCGAGCTGCATTGGCCGCCGCGCGATCAACGTGACGTCCGAGCCGCCCGCCATCTGGTTGTTTGGATTCACGCCGCCCGAGCCGTCGATCTTCACGTTGGGCGCGACGGCGATGCCGCAACCGGCGAGGCTGAGCGATTGCCCTCCCCCGTTGCTGCTGCCGCTGCTCGCGAGCACGTCAATCTGGACGTTCAACACCCCGAGGCCTCCCTCGTCCGACGCCACACCGGCAACGAGATCCACGAAGCCGCCTTCGGCCCCCGCCGAGAGCGCACGCACCGTGATGCTGCCCCCGATCGTCATCGTGCGACCGGCGTCCACACTCACGTCGCCGCCGGTGTCGTTGCCGCTCGCGTCGAGGCTCGCCGTGAAGACGAGGTCGCGCCCGGCGCTCACGGACACCTCGCCCCCTTCGCCGCCCGTCGTCCCACTCCGCATCGTGATGACGCCACCCAGCAGAATGTCGCCGTCGGTCGGGCCGATCACGTTCGGATCCACGTCGCCCGCGTCGATCGTGAACCTCCCGGCCGAGCCATCGAAGTTGGTGCCGGCGTCGGCGCGGATCGTGACACCGGCGCCGAAGAACCGCACCCGTCCGTACGCCGTGACGTCGAGCTCGCCGCCGTCGCCCCCGAAGGTGTCGCCGGCGCTTCCTTGCAGGATCAGCGACGCGCCGTTCACGTCGACCGTGCCGCCCAGGACGACCCCGCCGATCGCGTCCTCGCCCGCGGCGAGCGCAATGACGCCACCATATCCGCCGCCGACCCGGCTCCGCACGTCGATCCCCGCGTTGATCACGAGGGCATCGCCGGCCGTCACGTCGAGCTCGCCGCCGTCCGCGCCGCCGCCACTCAGGTCGAGGCTCCGACTCACGGTGACGTCCCGTCCAGCCGTCACGTCGAGCGTGCCGCCCGTCGCCTGGTTGGCGCCGCTGAGCGAGACGTCCCCCGCGATGACGACGCTGCCCGTGTGCGCGGCGATCTCGAGGGTGCCGCCGTCCGCGTATTTCTGGCCCTCGTCGGCCGAGGCGCTGATGCCGTTGCCCGTGACGCTCGAGCCCGACCGCAGCGTGACGTCGCGCTGCGCGTCGAGGCGGATGGTGCCGGCGCTGTCGCCGCTCACGTCGAAACTGCCGGCAATGTCGATGGTGGAGGCGCTGACAAACGAGATCAGGCCCCCGCCGATGACGAATCCGTTCGGCTTCACGTAGTCGCCGCGCGCCTTCACGCGTCCGGTCGCCGTGAGCGTGACGTCGCCGGCGTTGCCGACGACGAACCAGCCGAGCCCATTCACCTGAATCGTTCGCTCGATGCTGAGACTGCGCCCGCCGAGGTCGAACTCACACCCACCGGCGGGAATCTCGATCGCGGTCGTGACGCGGACGGCGCTCGCGCTGCAGGTCCCCGCCGTACAAAGCACGCTCTGCGTATTCGCGACCAGGTCCGAGCCGCAGCTCCGCGTGACCGCCGACGCACGCACCACCGGCAGCGCGAGGAGCACGGACACGAGCGCGCACCACGGCGCGAGTCGACGCAGATTCGCCATGGGAAATTGGTGCGCCCGGACCGATCGCTTCGTGGAGGCGACACGACCGAAGCCCTGTCGCCGGCCCCCCACTCGCGATCGACCGGGCACGGACTGCGACAGTGCAGGAGCCGTGCCTCCGCGACGGCATGATGCCAGCGCCGTCGCAGGCGAATCCTCTGGGGCAGAATGGGGCGGGTGTGGCGAAAATGCTGCGCCCCGAGGTTACTTTTCGCTCGCCGTCACCCCGTACCCGTAGCGCTCGAGCTTCCGGTAGAGCGTCCGCCGGTCGAAGCCGAGCACGCGCGCCGCCATGCTCTTGCTGCCACCGACCGCCTCCATCACGCGCAGGATGTAGCGGCGCTCGACCTCCTCCATCGGGACGAGATCGGACGGGTCGTCGGTCGTGACCAGCACGTGCGACGGCCGGTAGGTCCGGATCTTCTCGGGCAGGTCGGCGGCGGCGATCTCATCGCTGCGCGTCAGCGCCACGGCGCGCTCGATGCAGTTCTGCAGCTCGCGCACGTTGCCGGGCCATGCATAGGCGAGCAGCAGCTCAGCCGCGGCGGGTGAGATTCCTGCGCTCCGCTTCTCGCTCCGGGCCGCGAAGCGCTCGACGAAGCGCTGCGCCAGGAGCAGCACATCGCTGCCGCGCGCCCGCAGCGGCGGCACCTCGACGTGCACGACATTCACGCGAAAATAGAGATCCTCGCGAAAGCGCCGCTCTTCGATCGCGAGCTCGAGATCGCGATTGGTCGCGGTGATGAGCCGCACGTCGAACGCGACCTCGGCGTCGGCTCCGAGCGGGCTCACGGTGCGCTCCTGCAGGGCCCGCAACAGCTTCGGCTGCAGCTCGAGCGGAAGCTCGCCGATCTCGTCGAGAAAGAGCGTCCCGCCGTCGGCCCGCACGAAGAGGCCGGTGCGAGCGTTCCGCGCGTCGGTGAACGCACCGCGCGTGTGCCCGAAGAGCTCGCTCTCGAGCAGCGCCTCGGGGATGGCCGCGCAGTTCATGGCGACGAAGGGACCGTCGCTCCGACGGCCACGGCGGTGCAGCGCGCGCGCCACCAGCTCCTTGCCGGTGCCACTCTCACCCGAGATCAGCACCGACGCGTCGGACTCGGCGATGTCGTCGAGCAAGCGATACACCCGCTGCATCACCGAGCTGGCGCCGACGAGCTCGTCGTACTGTTGGGTCGCCGCGACGACGCTGCGCAGCCGACTCACTTCGTCGCGGAGGCGGCGGTGTTGCACCGCACGCTCGAGCGCCAGCGCCAAGGCCTCGATCTCGACGGGCTTGGTGAGGAAGTCGTAGGCCCCGGCGCGGATCGCGGCGACGGCCGTTTCGATGCTGCCGAACGCCGTCAGGACGATGATCGGCACGTGCGGATGGTCGACGGCGAGCCGCTCGCAGAGGGCGAGCCCGCTCATCTGCGGCATGTTCAAATCGCTAACGACGACGTCGAACTCCGCGACCGCCAGCGCATCGAGCGCCTCGGCCCCCGACAAACGGCTGTGCGGCTCGAAGCCCTTCTCCAGCAGCTCGCCCGAGAGGAACTCGCACATGGCCTGGTCGTCATCGACCACCAGCACGCGCGCGCTCACGCCAGGGTCCCCTCTACGGCGCCCCGCGCGTCCGCAGCCGCGCCGTTCGCGGCCGGCAGCAGATACAGCGAGAAGCACGTCCCCTGCCCCACGACGCTCTCGACGTCGATCCAGCCGCCATGCTCACGCACGATCCCCCACGCGACCGAGAGCCCGAGCCCGGTCCCTTCGCCGACGTCCTTGGTGGTGAAGAACGGCTCGAAGATGTGAGGAATCTGATCGGTCGGGATTCCGCCCCCTTCGTCCGTGATGCGGATGCAGGCGTACTCGCCGGGTACGCCGCCGTGTCCGGCGGGCGGCGCCACCAGCGTACACTCGACGCGCACCCGCAGCCGACCTCCGCCGCGCATCGCCTGGATACCGTTCATGGCGACGTTGGTGAGCGCCTGCTGGAGCTGATTCGCATCGACCTCGGCCGGCACGGGCGGACCGTCGGTGTCCAGCTGGAGCGTAACCGCGTGCTTCTCGGCGAGCGGCGACAGCATGTCGAGCGTGGCCCGCGTCACCTGCCGCACGTCGCGCACGCCGAGCCGTGGCCCGCGGCGGCGGCCGAAATCGAGAAGCTGACGGATGATGAGCGTCATGCGCTCCGCCTGCTCGACGATGACCTCGAGCGACTTGCGTTGATCGTCACCGGATTGTCCGCCCGCGCGGGTGCGCTTGGCGCGGCCGGCGATGATGCTGAGCGGTGTCCCGAGCTCGTGGGCGACACCTGACGCGAGCTGGCCGAGCGTCTTCAAGCGGTCGGCGTGACGCAACTGATCGAGCGTCGCAATGCGCGCCTCGGTCTCGCTCGCGATCTGCCCCTTGGCGGCCGCCAGGTGATCGCACATCGTGTTGATCTCGTGGCCGAGCTGGCCGATCTCGTCGCGGTGACGGACGGCGATGCGGGTCGAAAAGTCGCCGCCGCCGATGCGGCGCGCCTGGCCGCAGAGCTCGGCGATCGGCTGGCCGACGAACCAGTAGCCGATCGCCATCGCGATCAGACCGCAGACGGTGGCGATCACCATAGTCGTGATGAAGGCCTGGAGCACGCTGTCACGCAGGTACTCGCGCTCCCGCGTCAGCGACGACGAGACCTCGACGGCGGCCGGCCGGTGGTTCGGGAGCAGTACGGGCACGTAGGCGAATCGGCGCTCGTCGCCGGTCTCCTCGTGTTGCAACCGGATGATGTCCTGCGTGCTCCATTGATCGCGCAGGTCGTCGAGCGGGACGATCGGCCGCTGGCCCTCGGCCGCATTCTGATCGAGCCACACCCAACGGATGCGCACTTCGTTGACGCTGTCGTCGGCGCGCCGCACGAGATCCCGGGCGCGCTCCTCACCGTCGTACTCCCAGACCGTCCCGACGGCCGCCCCGAGCACGCGGCCGAGCAGGTGCTCATCGGCCTGGCGATCGGCCTCGAAGTACGCGGTCGCGCGCTGCACCCGCAGATATCCGTTCACCGCCATGACCGTGAAGATCACGACGATGAGGGCCAACATGAGCCGTCGAGCGAGCCTCATGCCGCGAATGCTGCACGAACGAGGCCAGGGATGCCAGGCGGCTTCTGCCTGAGCGACTCGTGCCTAGGTCCGGGTGAGCCGTTCGATCGCGCCGCGATGGTGCGGGTACCGCTCCAGCAACGTGCCGCGCTCGCCGAGCTCGAAGTCAGCGAAGTCGAATCCCGGCGCCACCGTGCAGCCGACCAGCGCGAACGTCCCCGGCGACGCGACCTCGGCGCCGAACCAGGCGCCTGCGGGCACCACGACCTGCGGCGTCTGGCCGCGCGCCGGGTCGCATCCGAGGCTCGCCGTGGTGAGCTGGCCCTGGCCGCCGGCGTCGAGGATCGCGAGCGTCACCGCGTTCCCCGCGTAGAAGTGCCAGAGCTCGTCCGAGCGGATGCGATGAAAGGCCGAGAACGCGTCCTCGGTGATCAGGAAATACACAGCGGTCGAGAACGACCGCGGCCCCGGGAAACGCGCCGGCAACGCCGTGGCGTCGACGAGCTCGGCGGCGCGGTAGGTCTCGCGGTAGTAGCCGCCTTCCGGATGCGGACGGAGATCGAGGCGATCAATCCAGAAAGCCGCGTCGTTCACACTCGCAGGGAGTACACCCAGGTCGAGAGCCACGCTACCGACAACACGTATGCCGCGATCTCGATCGCCGGCAGCATCACGACGGACGAGAACCCAACGACGGCCGCAACGCCGAAGATCGCGCCGCTCCAACGCCACCAGCTCCGATCCTGCCAGATCGGATACGCGATCAGCGCCGACGTGCCGAAGAGCG
>JBDSJB010000582.1:0-7482 GCA_039917665.1 Binatia bacterium | reverse complement strand
GCGGCGATGGGATCTGCGTCGCCCATCTCAGCGGGGCGCCACCGTACGTGTGTGCCTCGCAGAGCGGTTATAGCGCCGGGATTTGCTCCTCGAGCGCCGAATGCACGGCGCCCCGGGATTGCGCGATCCCTTCGAGCTTCCCTCCGTGCCCGGGTGGTGCCGGTCAGTGCGTCGTCCCTTGCAATGCCGACACCATTTGCGAGTCCGAGGCCGCGGGCTTCTGTGCCAGTGTGGCCTGCCTCGGGCAGCGCTGCCTCATTCCCTGCTTTTGATTGCGAAGCGGGGGGCGTGAGGATTGGGCCTGCGGTTGGCAGCCCGAGGTGCGCGAGGATTGGTGACGACCGGCGGGGGTCGCGAGAAACCGGAGACGACCGCCGCCAGCCGGCACACGTCAGGCCGTCGATGGCGGACCGCGACGTTGACGCCGCCGCCCACGCCCACGAGCACGGTGACCTCGACCGAGACTCCGACCCTCACGTCTACCGCGACCGCCACACCCACCAGCACGCCGACTTCCACGCCGACGACGACGCCAACAGCGACGGCGACGCCCATCGAAACCGCCACGGCGACCGCGAGCCCCACCCGCACGCCGACGTCGAGTCCGACCATCACGCCGAGTGCGACTCCGACGTCGTCGCGGACTGCGACCCTGACTGCCACGCCGAGCGCGACGCCGACGCCGAGCCTCACGGCAACGCCCGAGCCGACGTCGACGCTCGGGGCGGTATGCGGCAATGGTGTCGTTGAAATTGGCGAGGAGTGCGACGACGGCGACGTCGTCGCAGGCGACGGTTGCGCTGCGACGTGCACGTACGAGCGGATCCCCGGTAATCGCAGCGGCTCGGCCGGTTCCAATCGGCGCGCCTGTTTGATTGAGTTCTCGGTGCGCAACCCTGGCAACGCGCCCGCGACCGACAAGCGCGGCCGGCCGTATTGGCTGCAGACCTGCCGAAATGACGATCCGGGCTGCGACTTCGATCTTGGCGCGGGCGTCTGCGAGTTCCGCGTCGCGGTCTGCCTGAACAACGTCGACCCGCTGCTGCCCGAGTGCGCAGCGGCCGGCGTCCCGAACGCAATCCGCGTAGTGCAGCCGCGCCTGAGGACGGATCCTGACAACTACACGCGTCTGCTCGCGGCGTTCGACGAGCTTCGCGACGCCGCGACCGGCGCTACGGATCTCGCACTGCCGGTCGCTCCGACAGACAGGAACCTCTGCAGCACACCGTTCGCGATCCGCGTCCCGTTGAAAGACGGCAAGAAGGGACGCGTCATCCTGCGGACGCAGGGCGAATCGGTGATCACCGACCCGAAGGTCACGAAGGACAAGGACCAGGTCATGCTGGTCTGCACGCCCTGACGTTCTGGCGGAGTAACGCTCGTGCTCCGTACACGTTGGGCCATCAAGAGGCCCAATCCAATTGGTCGCCGTGTTGTCGACGGTGACGGTACCGATGGTGTTGTGCTGTCCCGCCACCATGCGACTCGCATCGCGGGACGATCTCATCCTCGCGATCGACAGCGTGGTGAACCCCGTGCAGATTACCCGCGCGAACCGCCCCATGCCCGTGCGATCGCTTGGCCTACTGCATACGGGTCTCCTTCGAGGGTTCGGCCGACCACCCCTCGGTGTCCGCGTATCGGCGCCGTTGCGGATCGAGCCCTACGCCGTTCGCGGCGGGCACGTCAACGCAAACTGTCTGCGCCCCTACTGCCGCATCTCCAGTTGCCGCTACTTCCCGGCCACGAAGAGGTCTACTTCCCTAAGCATCTTGACTAGGGAGTTGTGCGCACTGACGATGAATGGTGTCCTCAACGTCGTCTGCGAAACCGGTTCTCATCGTCGACGACGACGAGGACACACGAGCGGCGCTCGCGTGCCTTCTGCAAACCGAGGGATACGCGACGGCGTGCGCCGACAACGGGGCGACGGCCCTCACGCTGCTCCGGCAGGAGCACCTCGAGCCGTGCATGATTCTCCTCGACTTGAACATGCCGGTGATGGATGGGGCGACGTTCCGCAACATCCAACGCGACGACCCGCGGCTCGCGGCGGTTCCCGTAGCCGTCTACTCGGGTGTGGACGACGTCGCCAAGGCCGTGGACGGTCTCTGTGTAGCGCATGTCTTTCAGAAGCCGCTCAATTTGAAGACGCTAGTGAACGTCGTGCGCCAACACTGCGGGCACTGATTATCGGGCGCGTGAAGTAGTCGCATGCGCTCGGATCGGCATTCGCCGTTCGCGCACCAGGACCCTGCTCGACATCGCCGAGACTGCTCGTTTGTACATTCGACCGGTAGTCAGGTCGCCGTAAAACGATAATTCGCAACCACTGAGTGATTACGGCGTGGCATGTCGGATGCTGTTGCGCCGATCATGGAGCCGCTCACCGACCCAGAAGTACATCCCCGCCATCTCGTCCTGGTCGTGGGCGATGTCTGCGACAGTGACGAAACGATCCTGACGACGACCCTCTTGGACGCTGGATTCGACGCGATTGCCGTCGCAACGGGAGTGGTGACGATGAAGCTGCTCGCGAGCGGGGTCGAACCGTGTGTGGTGGTGATCGATGTCGATCTTCCCGACATGAGCGGGTGGGACCTCTGGCAGCGCGTCCATGGGCTCGACGCTCGGGTCCGTCCTGCGGCGGTGCTCGCGTCGGGCGCCGAAGTGGCAGAAACTCCAGCGGGAATTGTTCCGATTGATCTTCTCCTGCGAAAGCCGGCGGCGATCGGCCGCTTGATCGACATCATCGAGTGCCACTGCCCGAGACGGACGACTGCAGGCGTCGGTCGATCGAGCGCCTGACTTGGAGCGAGCGTGGCAACGATGCAGAGTCACCGCAGCAGGAGGGCACGCTCGGCGATTTTCTCAGCCCTAGCTAAGGTCGCGCCCAACCTGCCGTGCCTCCGTCGTATGCCACGTGACTCAGGGCGGCGTCCCTGCTCGTCACGCCACGTGAGCGCGCACGTGTTCTCGAAAGTACACGCGTGCGGAGTAGCATCTGCAAATGGCCGGTCGCTGTCGCGGTGCAACGAGCGTTTCGTTGAAGAAATCGTCTGCATCGTCCGGCATCCAATGGCACGGAACTTGGTGTCGAGGTCGTGCGCAGTCCGCGCGCAATACGCCCAAGATTGGAGTCGTCAATGTCCAGCAGCGAAAATCCGGACCCGATGTCCACCGAAGAATCTTTGTCATCTCCGCTCACCGTGGAGGCCGAGCCTGCGCCGTCGGGCCCGACGGAGCCGCAGAGCGGGGTAGGTCCCGACGCAGCCGCTTCGAGCGTCGAGATCCCTCCAGAAGCACCGATGGAGCCAGCCCCCCAGTCCGCCGCGCCGCAAGTACGCGCCAAGACGAAGGGCGTCGCAGATGTCGTGTTCCTTATCGACGTCAGCGGCAGCATGGCTCCAATCATCGATGCGCTACGCAAGAATATCGAGGCCTTCGTCGATTCTCTCAGTTCGGGGGACGCCAACAATGCGCCGCCCGTCCGTGATTGGCGCGGCAAAGTGGTCGGCTATCGCGACATCGAGTCTGCGGCGTCCGAAGGCGTCGAGTGGCTGGAAAACCACTCCTTCGTCAATGACGCGGCCGCGCTCAAAGCGCAGCTGGCCGACTTGCGCGCCGAAGGTGGAGGCGACGAGCCCGAATCGCTGCTCGATGCGCTCTACAAGGTCGCCACGATGGAGGCATCGCCCAAGGGTGCTCAATCGCCAGACCCCGAGAAATGGCGGTATCGGAGCGACGCGGCACGCGTCGTCATCGTGTTTACCGACGCCCCCTTCAAGGAGACCATGAGCATCCAGGAGGCAAAGGGCGGCGCTTTGCAGGACGTGGCCAACGTCGTCATGGCGAATCGCATCATCCTCAGCCTGTTCGCCCCCAATTTCGAGGGGTACGACCGCCTCAGCCAGATCGACAAAAGCGAATGGGAGCCGATCGAGTACGAAGGACTCAATGCTCAAGAGGCGTTGCGGAAATTCACGGGTGACCCGGCCAACTTTCGCACGACCCTGAAACAGCTCGCGGCAAGCGTATCGCGGTCCGCGGAAACTGTCGCGCTTTGAGGCGCGCGCCTCACTGAGCGGCGATGGCGAAGAAACTCAGGGTCGGCGACACGGTACGCGGGTATCGTGTCACCAAAATCTTCGGGCCCGGCATGATGGCCATTTCCTACGGCGCCGAGGGGCCGAGTGGGGAGAGGGTCTTCCTCAAGCAGTACAAGTCCCCGACGCCGGCGGTCGTTTGGTATCGGGCCTTCGTCGACTATCAACACGAGCTCGCCAACCGCATCCGCAGTGGGAAGGCTGCGCACTACGCCGTGTGCCTGCTGGAGTCATTCGAGGAGCGCTGGGGTGGGCCGACGTATTTTGCGGCCTATGAGTTCGTCGAAAACGGTCGCGACCTGGAACATATGCTCGCGGAGGAGAGCGCGATCCATCGACGAACGGGGGCCGCACCGAGCCGCGATCCGGCCACGTGGGCGCGCCACGTGACTTGGGCGAAAGTACTGAATGCGGGTATCGCCGCCTTACACGAGGCGAAGATCGTTCACGCGGATCTGAAGCCCGCGAATGCGTATCTCATCGAGGATGCGGGGATCGGCGCCGGCTATCAGCTGAAGCTGATCGACACGGATTTCTCAGTGCTCGCCGACCGGCGAGCGCCGTGGCACGGCCACCAGGGCTACGTCGGAACCGACAACTACCGTTCGCCGGAGCACATGAGGCGCGGAGCCGTGCCGATCCTGGCATCAGACGTTTTCACCGGCGGGATCATGCTGTGGGAGCTGCTGGCCGGCGTGCACCCCTACTGGCAGGAGGATCAGGCAGAGTATGCGAAGCGCGTACATGCGTATGACGTGAAGCCGCCGGGCCTGCTGGGAGTGATGCCGGCGCCGGCCAACAACGCCGCGGTGAGCATGGTGCTCTACCGTTGTCTCGACCCAGATCCCGCCCGCCGGCCATCCGCCGCAGAGGTGCGCGCGGTGCTCAGCGGTCGGGGCGCCGCGGCACCCGCCCGCACGGCGGCAGGGCCCCGTACCACCGCGCCGCTGGGGCCGAAGCCGGGAGGCGGAGCAGGGCTGAAGTCGGAGCGGATCGAGCTCGTCGCGGCCGGGGGCGTGGCACTGCGGATCGGCGTGCGTACCGAGATCGGCAAGGCCATCCTCCGCCGGTTTGGTCCCGAGGCGGAGTTTTGGGACACCATGCAGTGTACGGTTGAGCGGCGGAACGACGGACAATGGATCGTTACGCCGGCGCCGCGCACGGTGAACGAGACCCTCGTCAACGGCGCCCCGCTGACCGCGGCGCGTGCCCTGATCGAGGGCGACGTCATTGCCGCCGGGCGGAGCGCAAAAGGCATCAGCAAGCTGCCGCTGACGGCGCATGCCGCCTGACGACAAATCCGTAGATGCGGGCACGTGGCGGGTCGGGAAGGAGCCGTACGCCACGTCCGGCGAATGCCCGCTCGATTCGGGGGCCGACGCTGGGGATATCGTCACCGCGGCGGAGCCCGTCGTGGTCGCCGCGCCGGCGGAATCCGCAACGGTGGTCGAGCCGCGCCCACCGCCCCGAGTCCCGCCGGTGGTCGACGTCGTGGATCTCGGGTGGGACGCCATCGTCGCGGCACTCGAGCCCGGGGCGCTGCGGGCGCGCATGAGCGCCACCGTCGAAGAGCTCGAAACGCGGCTCGACGAGGGCGGCTTGCGATTGCTGTTCGACGACCAGCGGACGAGCAGCACCGATCGCGCGCTGTGCGTCGCCGAGATGTCGGACGAGCCGCTCTGGTTCATCGGCGACCTGCACGGGGATCTGCTGGCTTTGGATGCCGCATTCGCACTGATCAACCGCGAGGCGGCGCGCGAGAGCTGCGCGCACCCGCGCATCGTGTTGCTCGGCGATCTCTTCGACGACGGTGGTTACAGTCTGGAAACCGTGCTGCGCGTCTTCGAGGCGATCCTCGCGCACCCCGAGTCGACGTGCTGGATCGCGGGGAATCACGATGAGGCGCTCGGCTACGACGGCGCCCGCTTCACGACGACGGTGGCCCCGTCGCATTTTTCGGAGTTTCTGAACGCGGATCTGACGCATGAATGGATCGGCCGCGTCGGCAAGCTCGTCATCAGGATGGTTGCAGACGCGCCCCGCGCGCTCTTCTTTCCCGACGGGCTGCTTGCTGCCCATGGCGGCTTTCCACTGGCGGATCTCCACGCCCGTCTCGCGGAAACTCGCGACTGGAACGATCCGCAATGCCTCACGGACTTCGTGTGGAGCCGTGCCCACCCGCGGGCGCGCAAGAAGCTGCCGAATCGCGCCGCGCGCGGCAGCCAGTTCGGCTACGAGGATTTCGCCGCGTTCTGTGCCGTCAGTGCGGCGGTCGGACGACCGGTCACTCACTTGGTGCGCGGTCACGATCACGTCGACGAGCGCTTCGAGATCTATGGCGCGTATGCCGCGACTCCGGTTCTGACCACGGTCGCGCTGTCGCGGCGGCTTGGACGCGAAATGTTCGGGCCCTATGCGAGGGTACCGACCGTAGCGCGATGGATCCGAGGCGCGTTGCCCCAGGTTCATCGCCTCCACATTCCGGAGTCGCTGGTGCGCGTCTGCTATCCGGAAGAAGCGGAAGAAATCGTTCTGCCGGCGTCCTCGGCAGAGCGGGGCATCACATGAGTGTCGTGTTGCGCTGTCCCACGTGCGGCACGACGCAGGACCATCCGGGGGACTGCGATGCGTGCTCGGACGACCAGGTCCGCTACTTTTGCCGCAACCACGAGCCCGCTTTGTGGCTCGACGGGCCGGTATGCGGCACCTGTGGCGCAAGATTCGGCCAGGCCCCGAGACCCCCCCGTCCGCCCCGTCCCAGCGAGGCCGCACCGTCACCTCGTCGCATGCGCCGGTCGGACCGAGTGCCGCCATCACCCTCGAGCGATGACGACCGCCCGCGCCCGACGCCACGCGAGCCGGCGATCATACCCGCCGAACCATCGTTGACGGACCTGCTCGCGCGTGTGTTGGCCGCACGGCGCAGATATCGGGGGGATCGGGATGGTTGGGAGCGCGGGTGGGAGTCGACTTCGGAGTTCCGCCTGCCGACGTTTCCACTGAGAGGTTGCCTCGTCCGACTCGTCTGGCTGGGACTGCTCCTGTTGGCGCTCGCCCTGACGGTGGGATGGCTGCTGCTGGGTGGATTGGGGCAAATGCTGAACGGCACCGTCTTCGTCTATTGACGAACCGCACCGCACTCCCGTGTCGAGCTGCTCAGGAGAGACACTACTCAGCGTCGTAGTCGTTTGATCGTAAAGAGACTGGCTCTCGGTGTGCTCCTTGGCTACCCTCGGCGCTATGTCCGACTCTGCTCGCTACGACGAAGAGAAGATCGACGCGAAGGTGAGAGCCGAGCGCGATCGATTGGTGAAGGCGCTCCACGACCTCGCTGATCGCATCGACCGCGCCCCCCTCGATCGAATCACGGGTGGCC
>JBDSJB010000581.1:0-8216 GCA_039917665.1 Binatia bacterium | reverse complement strand
ACCGCGGTTGTCTCACCCCGAGGCCCGCGCTACAGCGACGGCATGACTCGTCTCGCCACCGACCTCGGCGACGTGTTCGACGCGATCACGTCCTACCAACGAACCGCCGCGATGAAAGCGGCCATCGATCTCGACGTGTTCACCGCGGTCGGGGCGGGTGCGACGACACCCGAGACCCTCGCGACGAAAACGGGTGCCTCGGCGCGCGGGCTCCGCGCGCTCTGCAGTCGGCTCGTCGCGGATGGCTTTCTCACGTTCGCCGATGGCCACTTCGGGCTCGCTCCGGCGGCGCAGATGTTCCTCGACCGCAGCTCCGATGCGTTCTTCGGCTCGGCCGTGACGTTCATCACGTCGCCGCACATCGTCGAGGGCTTCAATCGACTGACGGAGGCGGTGCGGCGCGGCGGTACGGCGCTCGGCGCGGCGCACACGCTGGCACCCGAGCATCCCGTCTGGGTCGAGTTCGCGCGCGCGATGGGCCCGCTGGCGCGCGTGTCGGGGACGTTGGTCGCTAATCTCCTCGAGGCGCAGAAGGGCGCGCCCTGCAAGGCGCTCGACATCGCGGCCGGGCACGGCAACTACGGCATCACCCTCCTCGAAGCGAACCCGAACGCGCACGTGGTCGCGCTCGATTGGGGAAGCGTGCTCACGGTCGCGCGCGCGAACGCCGCCAAGGCGGGAGTCGCCGCGCGCTTCGAGGCGCGTCCGGGCAGCGCGTTCGAGGTCGACTGGGGCACCGGCTACGACGTCGTACTGCTACCGAACTTTCTGCACCATTTCGACGTGGAAGGGTGCCAGGACGTGCTCCGGCGCGCCCACGCCGCGCTCGCGCCGGGCGGGCGCGTGGTGATCGTCGAGTTCGTGCCGAATGCCGACCGCGTGAGCCCGCCCGACGCCGCCGGCTTCGCGCTCACGATGCTCGCGAGCACCGAGGGCGGGGACGCCTACACGTTCGCCGAGTACGAAACGATGCTGCGGGCGACGGGCTTCCGCGATCCGTCGCTGCACGACCTGCCGCCGTCGCCGAATCGCGTCGTGCTTGCGACGCGCTGAGCGGTCGCCGGTCAACAATCCAAATCGATGCCGACCGGGCAGTGATCCGACCCGCGCACGTGATCCCAGATGTGCGCGGCGCGGACACGCGGCAGCAGATCCTCTGACACCAGCACGTGGTCGATGCGCCAGCCGATGTTGCGGTCACGGACGCCGAAGCGTTGGCTCCACCAGGTGTAGCGGACGTCGTCGGGGTTCAGAGTGCGGAAGGTGTCGACCCAGCCGCCGTCGAGAATGCGCGCGAAGGCGGCGCGCTCCTCGGGAAGAAAGCCGCTCGTGCCTTCGTTGCCGCGCGGGCGTGCGAGGTCGATCGGCGTCGGCGCGATGTTGAAGTCGCCCATGACGACGGCGCCTTTGCCGGTCGCGCGCCGCCACTCGTCCATGGCGAGAAAGACGCGCTCGGTGAAGCCGAGCTTGTAGAAGACGCGGCTGTTGTCGCGCTCGATGCCGCTACCCTTCGGAAAATAGACGTTGGCAACGAGGAAGGTCGGGAACTCGGCGAGGACGAAGCGCCCTTCGCGGTCGTAGTCCTCGATGCCGAGCGAGAGCTCGACCCGCTCGGGCGCGTCGACGCTGTAGAGCGCGACGCCGCTGTAGCCGCGCCGCGACCGTGCCGCCACCCACGAGCAATGGTCGAGCCCGTGCGGCGCGCGCATCGGCTCCGGGCACTCGTCCCGCTCGGCCCGCGTTTCCTGCAGGCCGAGGATCTCGGCGTCGGAAATGGCGAGCCATTTCAGCAGGCCCTTGCGGGTGCAGGCGCGGACGCCGTTCACGTTCCAGGAGATGATGCGCATGCTGGGGAGCGAGAGGGTGTAGCAGGGGCGACGGCGGAAAACATCGCGCCGACCCGCCCGCGCGCTCCTCCGCGAGCGCCCAGAGCTTGATCTCGCCGCGCGCCCGCGCTTCATTGCCCGCATGACGACCTACGATCCGTTCGAGCGCGGCAGTCTTCCCGTCGGTGTGCGGACCTTCAACTGGAGCGATCCCGCGCGCGACGGTCGGCCGCTCGCGGTCGAGGTCTGGTATCCGACGACGGATGCGCACGCGGGGCAGGACGTCGCCGCGGCGACGCGCGACGCTTACGACCTGATCCCCGGCTTCCCGCCGGGGTGGCAGGAGGCGGTCCGTGCCGCGGCGCCGCGTGACGGGACATGTCCGCTGGTCGTCTTCTCGCACGGGTTCGGCGCCCATCGCCGGCAGTCGACGTTTCTCTGCACCCACCTCGCGAGCCATGGCTACGTCGTCGCCGCGATGGATCACACCGGCAACACGGTCTTCGAGACGATCCAGGCCATGATGGCGGCGCAGATGGGTGAGCCGCAGCCCGATCCCGGCACGTTGCTCGCGGAGCTCATGCCGGTGCGTCCGGCCGACGTGACCTTCGTGATCGACCAGATGCTGGCCGGCGCCGCCGAAGGCGTTCCCGCCGTCGACGGCGAGCGCATCGGCATGAGCGGCCACAGCTTCGGCGGTTGGACGACGCTCATGGCGACGCGCGCCGATCGCCGCATTCGCGCCGCGTTGCCGCTCGCGCCGGCCGGTGGCTGGACGCCGCTTCCGGGCGTACCGCTCGGCGAGGCGCTCGACTTCGCGTGGGGTCGCGACGTGCCGACGCTCTACCTCGTCGCGGATCTCGACACGCTGCTGCCGCTGCGGGGCATCCGCGAGCTCTACGACCGCACGAGCTCGAGCAAGAAGATGCTGGTGCTCGAAAACGCCGACCACATGCACTTCTGCGATCGCATCGAGGAGATCCACGAGATGTTCCGCATGATGCCGCCGCCGATTTTCGATCAGCTCGTGAAATCCATCAAACCGATCCATGAGCTCGCCGCGCCCGAAGGGGCTTATCGCTTCGTCCGCGGTCTCGGTCTCGCGCACATGGACGCCCACGTCCGCGGCAGCGAAGCGGCGGCCCTCTTCCTCGCCGGCGACCTGGTGGCGACGTTGCAGGCCCAGGGCGTAGCGGCCTCGCTCGCCTAGCGACCGCGGTCGACGCCAGCGACTGCGGTCGAATAAAGGAGAAACGACCATGGAATCGCACTGCCCACTCTGTACGGAGCCCCTCGCCGACCTCGTGATCACCGGCGCCGAGGACGCCGATCTCTGCGGCACCTGCCAGTCGCTGCCGCCCGACGAGCGTAAAGTGCTGCGCGATCAAGCAACGGCCCGCATCCGACGCGAAGAGTCGTGAGGAGTTAGCGCGCGCGTCGTCGGCGCACTTGTCGACGCGCCTCCGGCCACCTACACTCCGCCGCCCGAATCGCCTTCGAGGGTGGTGAGGTTGGAGGAGGGTGGGCACTCGTGCAGGCGATTCGTTTACGGGCGTGGCAGCAGGAAGCGCTCACGAGCTTGGCGGCGCGGCGACGCGCGAGCTTTCTCGCGGTTGCGACGCCCGGTGCAGGAAAAACGACCTTTGCGCTCGCGGCGGTGCGACGTGCGCTCGTGGCGCGCGACGTGCGGCGCGTGGTCGTCGTCGTCCCGACGCAGCACCTGAAGCTGCAGTGGGCGGAAGCGGCCGAGCGCTTCGACATCCACCTCGATCCGGACTGGTCGGCGGGCGACGGCGTGTTGCCGTCGGACGTGCACTGCATCGTGACGACCTATCAACAGGTCGCGTCCGATCCCGAGGCGCTGCGGCGCGTGGCCGGCGGCGCGTTTGCGGTGCTCGACGAAATCCACCACGCCGCCGACGCGCGCGCCTGGGGCGACGCCGTGAAGCGTGCCTTCGCGCCGGCGTGGCTCCGGCTCTGCATGTCTGGCACGCCCTTTCGCTCCGATCAGAGCGCGATCCCGTTCGTGCACTATGAGGGCGACGAAGCCGTCGCCGATTACGAGTACGGCTACGGCGAGGCGTTGCGTGACACGAGCGTCGTGCTGCCCGTGTACTTCCCGCGCATCAACGGCCGGATGGAGTGGTCGGGGCCGAGCGGGGAAACCTATGAAGCGAGCTTCTCCGATCAGCTCGGACGCCCGCTCGCGAGCCAGCGTCTGCGGACGGCGCTCGATCTCGAAGGCCTCTGGCTCCCGGCGGTGCTCACGAAGGCGCATCGCCAGCTCGAGCACCTGCGGCTTCGCGATCCGCGCGCGGGCGGCATGGTGATCGCGATGGATCAGGATCACGCTCGTGGCATCGAGCGGATTTTTTCCGCGCGGCTCCGTGTGCGGGCGACGGTCGCCGTCTCCGACGATGCCACGGCGTCACGCAAGATCGCCGAGTTCACCGGCGGCGACACGCCCTGGATCATCGCCGTCCGCATGGTGTCGGAAGGCGTCGACATTCCGCGCCTGCGGGTCGGCGTCTACGCCACCAACACGGTCACAGACCTCTTCTTCCGTCAGGCCGTCGGCCGGCTCGTGCGCGTGCGCGATGCGCGCGAGCGCCAGCTCGCCTACATGTTCATCCCCGACGACATGCGCCTGCGCTTCTTCGCGGCCGGCATCGCCGAGCAGCGCCGTCACAGCTTGAAGAAGCCCGAAACCGACGCCGACGCGGGTGGGTTAGCGCCGCAGGCGCTTCCAATAGATCCGCTGATCAAAGACGGCGAAGAACAGATGTCACTCTTCTCGGCGATCTCCGCCATCCCCCTCGACGAGCACGGTCAGCCCCTCGAGTCGTCACCGATCGAGGAAGCAATTCCCGGCATGGTCGACGAGGCCGAGGCGCAGGGGCGTCCCATGTTGGTGCTCACCGGCTCGGAAAAGGAAGTGGCCTTGCCGACGCCGGAGCCCGAAGCGCTCGCCACCCCGGCGCCGTCGAAGCGCAGCCGTCGCAGCGAGCTCCGCGAGCTCAACAGTGCCCGGGTCCGCCGGCTCGTGCATCGCACCAAGAAGGATCACGCCGACGTCAACGCGGAGCTGAACCGCGTCGTCGGCATCCGGCGCATCACCGAGGCGACGGTCGCGCAGCTCGAGAAGCGGCTCGCGGCGGCCGATCGCTGGTTGCAGAAGCTCCCGTAGCGAGCCGGGCCGCCGGTCTAGCGCAGCGCGGGGATCCACGCGGGCGTGCTCGGCTGCCAGATGTGGCGCTCGTCGCGTGCGTCGAGGTCGGAGCGGCTCAGCGCGGGAGCTGCTCGGCCTTCGCCGCGAGGATGAAGTCGCTCTCCGTGAGCCCGTCGATCTTGTGCGTCCAGATCGTGATCTTCACCTTGCCCCACGCGACCAAGATGTCGGGATGGTGAGCCTCCGCTTCCGCGAGCGCGCCGACGCGATTCGTGAAGGCGAGCGCGCTCTTGAAGTCGGGGAAGGTGAATGCCTTCTCGAGATGGTGGCCGTCGACGACGCGCCACTCGTGTCCGAGTTGCTGTGTCAGATCGGCGAGCTCCTTGCCGGCGAGCGGTGGGACGCCGCCACGGCACGGCACGCATTCTTTCGCGGTGAGATCGCAGACGTCGTCGCTCATGTGTTCGCTCCTCCGCGTCAGCATGACGCGACGACACATTTGTCACAAGGCGCTGACGCGCCCTCGGGCAACTACTTCGACCCCTTGCATCTCCCCCTGGAAAGAGATTTCACGAACGGGCATGGCCGAGCGACCCGAAGCACCGAAGTGGTTCACCGAAGCGCTCGCCGTACCGCGCGTCGAGCGCTTCGTCGAGGTCGAAGGCTGCCGCATTCGCTATTTGAGCTGGGGCGATCCGACAAAACCCGGCATCGTCTTGGTCCACGGCGGCGCGGCGCATGCCGAATGGTGGAGCTTCCTGGCCCCGCAGCTCGCTACGCAGTATCACGTCGTCGCGCCCGAGCTCTCCGGTCACGGCAACAGCGGCCGACGCGAAGAGTATCCGCGCGAGGTCTGGGCGCGTGAGGTCATGGCGGTCGCGACCGACGCCGCCATCGTCGGCGCGCCGGTCCTGGTCGGCCACAGTCTCGGCGGTTTTGTGAGCATCGTCGCCGCGTCGCAGTACGGCGACCGCCTCGCCGGCGCGATCATCGTCGACTCACCGGTCCGCAAGCCCGATCCCGAGAGCGAAGAGGGCGCGCGCGGCCGCGCCTTCCGGAATCCCAAGACCTACGACGACATCGAGACGGCGATTCAGCACTTTCATCTGATTCCGCCGCAGCCGTGCAGCAACGCGTACATCGTCGAGCACGTTGCGCGTCATTCGCTGAAGAAGGTCGCCGCGGGCTGGACCTGGAAGTTCGACCCGCGCGTGTTCTTGAAGGCTTCGCTCGTCCCGATGAGCGATTATCTGGCGCACGTCCGCTGCCGCGTCTGCGTCTTCCGCGGCGAGCTGAGCTACCTCGTGCCGCCGGAAATCGCCGAGTACATGTACGAGCTCCTCGATCGCAATGCGCCGATCGTCGAGATCCCCCAGTCGTACCACCACCTCATTCTCGACCAGCCACTCGCGTTCATCGCCGCGCTCCGCGCGATTCTCGCCGACTGGGAACACAGCATTCCGCGCCGTCTGTCCGCCTGAGCGCGCGCAAATCAAGGAGATCCCCATGTCGCAGGACTTCACCCTCATTACGGGCGCATCGAGTGGAATTGGCGAAGCGTTGGCGCGTCGTCTCGCGCGCGAGCGCCGTCCCGTCGCGCTCGTCGCGCGCCGCACCGATCGTCTCGAGCGTCTCGCCGGCGAGCTCCGTGCCGCCCACGGCACCGACGTCCAGGTCATCACGGCCGACCTCACGACGGCCGGAGCCGGCGAAGCCCTGCAGGCCGAGGTCGATCGGCGCGGCATCGTCGTCGACTGGCTCGTCAACAACGCGGGCTTCGGCACGCACGGCCGCTTCTGGGAGTTGCCCGTCGCCAAAGAGGTCGAGGAGATCCAGCTCAACGTCTCGGCGCTGGTCGAGCTCACCGGACGCTTCCTTCCGGCGATGGTCGAGCGCCGCCGCGGCGCCGTCATGAACATCGCGTCGGTCGGCGGCTTCGGACCCGGCCCGTTCATGGCGACGTACTGCGCCACGAAGGCCTTCGTGCTGAGCTTCTCCGAGTCGCTCGCGGCGGAGGTGCGCGGCACCGGCGTGCACGTGCTCTGCGTCTGCCCTGGCTTCACCCGCACCGAGTTCCAGGAGAAGGTCGATACCGTCGACACCTCCAGCATCCCGGCCTTCGCGTGGATGACGGCCGATCAGGTCGCCGAGCAGGCGATCGCCGCCGTCGGCCAGCGCTCGGTGCTGGTGAACGGCATGATGAACGCCTTGGCGGCGGGGTTGTACCGCCATCTGCCTGCGAGCGTCACGACGCGACTCGTCGGCAACATGATGAAGCCGAAGGACGCGTAAGCGCCGTCATGCTCGGATTTCTCGTCCGCCTGTTGATCGCCGCGCTCGGCCTCTGGCTCGCGCAGGCGCTCGTGGCGGGCGTCGAGATTCACGGCGCGGGGACGCTTCTCGTCGCCGCGCTCCTGCTCGGAATCGTGAACGCGTTCGTCCGGCCGTTGCTCGTGTTGCTGACGTTCCCGATCACGGTCGTCACGCTCGGGCTCTTCCTCTGGGTGATCAACGCGGCGATGCTCGGCCTCGTCGCCACGCTGCTCGACGGCTTCACGCTGCACGGCTTCGGCTCGGCCCTGCTCGGCGCGCTCGTGGTGTCGATCACCGGCTGGATCGCGTCGTGGTACGTCGGCTCCTCGGGACGCTTCGAGGTCATGATCGTCCGCCGGTGATCGGCGCGGGCGCGAGCCTTCGCCGGGAAGTCATTGGCGGGCTCACGACCTTTCTCACGATGACGTGCATCGTCATCGTGAACCCCGCCGTACTGTCACAGGCCGGCATGGACTTCGGCGCCGTCATGACGGCGACCTGCATCGCCGCCGCCGTCGCGACCGCCGTCATTGGGCTCGCGGCGAACTACCCGATCGCGATGGCGCCGGCGATGGGCGAGAACTTCTTCTTTCTGACCGTGGCGGTCGCGATGGGGCACGGCTGGCGGATCGCGCTCGGCTTCATCGCCCACCCGCTCGTGAAGCTGCTCGCCGGCCGTGGCCGCGAGGCGGCGCCGGTGGCGTCCGTGCTCGCCGTGCTGTTCGTGCTGCGCTACGCGCTGTTGTAAGAACCGCGCCGTCGCGGGGGGAGGCGGCAGTCATGGAAGATCTGACCAAGCTGCTCGATCAAATCGCCGGGTACGTGTGGGGACCGCCGATGCTGATCCTGCTCGTCGGCACGCACGTCTATTTGACGTTCCGGCTGCGGTTCATCCAGCGCTACATGGG
>JBDSJB010000580.1:0-4895 GCA_039917665.1 Binatia bacterium | reverse complement strand
AGGGCGACGTGCCGAGATTCCGCATGAAGTTCGCGATGGTCTGATCGTCGAGCCCGAGTCCGCTGATGGTCGCAAGCCCGCCGGTCTCCTTGAACTCCATGAGCCACACCTGCTCGGGAGCGGCATCACTGAGATCCGCGAGGACCTGAACGGGACCGACCTTCTTGGCTTCGAGGGTCGCGATGGTTTTCAGCTTTTCTTCGAGATCTTTGCGCTCGGTTTCGAGCTTGGCGAGCTCGACCGACTTCTTTTCGAGGGCGACGATCTCGGTCTGCAGCTTGGCGTGCTCGGTCTGGAGCGGCGCCAGGCGCATCCGGCTTCCGAACTCGATTCCACCGAGCAGCACGACCACTAAGGCCACGCTCAGATAGACGAGGCGGGTCTCCTGACGACGGCCGGCTTCACGCTCGACCTCACGGACGGGAAGAAGATTGACGCGAATCACGATTTGTCTCCTGGGCGGCGCGACGCGAGTCCGACGGTGACGGCCAGCGACGACGCGTTCTCGCGGATGAAGTTGGTGTCGACCCCACTGGAGAGCGTGACGCGCTCGAGCGGTTTGGCGAGCTCGACGGGCGTCTCGAGCCGTTCGCCCAGCACGCGGGTCAGACCTTCGGTGCGCGCCGTTCCGCCGGACAGGTAGACGGCGGCGAGCGGATCCTCGGCGTCGGAGCGCCAATAGAAGCTCAGCGCTCGATGGATTTCTTCGACCAGGAACTGCACGCCAGGCGCGAGGGCAGCTTCGACCTGTTCGCGTTGGAACTCGCGCACGGTACCGCCGGCCTTCAAGAGCTCGGCCTCGGCCGCGGAGACTCCGAGGTTGCGCATCAGGACGTCCGTGAACTCGGCTCCGCCGACCGGAATGTCGCCGGTGAACGACGAGCGACCGCCGCGCAGGATGTTGATCGAGCAGTAGCGAGCCCCGATGTTGACGAGACCGACCACCTGGCCCTCGTCGATCGAGTAGTTGAGCTCGAACATGTTCTCGAGCGCGAAGTAGTCGACGTCGACGATCTGCGGATTCAGCCCGGCGTCGCGGATGACCGCCGTGTAGCTATTGAGGATGTCCTTCTTCACCGCGACCAGGACCACCTCGATCTCGCCGGTCTCGGTGTAGTTCGCGATCTGGTAGTCGATCGTGACGTTGTCGAGGCTCTCGGGAATCGCGTTCCCGGCTTCGAGCATCACGTGGTTCTCCAGGTTGGCTTCGTCCTCGGCGCGCAAGTGAAGCTTCTTGATCATGACGGCCGGTCCGGGGACGGCGGTGATGACCTCGGTCGAGCGCGCACCGGTCTGACGCACCAAGTCGCGGATCGTCGACGCGACGACCGCGGGATCTTGGATGAGATTGTTCTGCACGGCGGTCGGCGGCAGCGGCGCGATGCCAGCCGCGAGGATGCGAATGTTGCCCGCGCTGCCGTCGGTTTCGACGAGCTTCACACAGCTCGAGCCGATGTCGATGGCGAGGAAAGATCCGCCGCGACCTTTGGGAATGAGATCGCCGAGCGAACGCTTGAACAGCCCGGTCACCTTGCTACCGAGCCCGCTACGCATCCTCGCCCACCTGACGTGCCATCATGACGACCCCCTGGTTTCGGCTCCCCTTCGATTCGCTCGGGGAAAGGCCCGACCCGCACCATGCGGATCGGGCCCATCCCGCGCGGAAAGGAGGGGCTACGGATCGAGAAGCAAAGCGGGTGCCGGAACTGCTGCCACGAAAATCCCCCGCTTTGTCACAGAGAACCGCACACCCAACGTCGCCACCCGACAAATTTCTGTACGCGGCGGTGCCGTGGCGACGAGAATTTGACGGGGCGCCGGACGATCAGCGAACGACCGCGGCCTTGATGGTGGCCAGGCCGCCTTCTTCGTCGAACTCGAGCTCGACGTTCACACCCGGCCGGAGCTCGGGAAGCGTGATCGGGTGCCCGGCCATGTCCTGGATCTCGGTGTTCTCGCCGATGTCGTACGTAGCGCCCGAGACGGTCACCGACGACTTCGAGACCGCCGTCACCACACCGACGAGACCAGCCCAGGCCACACTGCTCGCGAGTAAAACAGCCATGGCGAGCGTGGTGATTCTGCCGACGATCGTGCTGGTCTTCGATTGGGTCATGGGAGTCCTCGTCATCGACACGGTACGCCGGTCGAGCATTCGCGCCAGGAGAGCGGCGTCACGTTGTTGGGGAGCTCAGGCAGCGGCAGCCGGTCGACGTTACCGCTCGACGCCACGAAGCCGCTCGAGCCCGCGCGCTGAATGGTCACGGTGAGCTCGGTCGGAATGCTCTTCCCGATCAAGAGGAAGCGCTGGTCGCGCGCGACGGTCGGAGCGCTGCTTGGACCGCTGCCGTCGGGATCGACGACCTTGCTGTCCGGAATGCCGCCCGTCTCGTAGTTGAGCTCGTAGACGCGCGCGTCGCCGCCCGCGTTGCAGACGCCGGCCAGTGGCACGAAGCTCGAGAAGAACACACTGAAGAACGCCGACGGTGAGGCCAGGATCTTCTCGCCGAGGCGCTGATTCAGCTGCACGTACCAGCCTTTCTTGGCGCCGAGCTCGGTCTTCAGCGTCGCCTCCGCCGTCGTCCCGTTCTGGGTGACGCGGGTCGTCACGTCGATGAGATTGGTTTCGGTCAGATCGGACGTTCCGTCGTCCTTGACGCCGTACATGCGGTCGGTGACGGACGTCTCGAGCGGATTGCTGCGATCGCCGGTGCCGAAGAAGACCGAGAGGAAGCCTTTGTCACGGACGACGTCGGGGGCGTAGTAGATCTTGCGATTGCCGCCCGACGCGAAGAGCTTCGTCGCAACGAGCGAGCTGTCGATCCGCCACATGTTGCCGCCGAGGTCGCCGACGTACGCACGATCGACCTTGCCGTCGCCGTTGAAGTCGAGCGCGCCGACGTTGCTGGGAATGGCGAAGTCCATGCCGGTCGGCTTGATCTTCGAGATCAGCGCACCGGTCGCCGCGTTGATCGCGAACACCGCGCGACCGTACCCGGACGCGTTCGCGGTCACGTTGCTCGGCGTGTCGAAATACGGATCGTAACCGCCGCCGATCAAGAAAGCCTGCACGCCGCCACTCGTCTTGATGAACGCCGGCTCTGACCATGCTTGGCCGAGCTCGCTCATGCCGGTCGTCGCGTCGCTGAGGTTCCAGACGTATTTCGGTGCGTTCTTCGTCGTCACGTCGATCGCGAAGTATTCGCGACCGCCACGACCGAATCCGAAGATGACGATCTTCCGGTTGTCCACCAAGGTCACGACCTTCGGCGAGGAGTCGACGAAGAACTGGTGTGAGCCGCTCGCGCCGGGCGTCAACAGCTTGAGGCGTGAGATCAACGTGCTGGGAACGAAGGCCCACAGCTCGGCACCGGTCGCGTCGTCGAAGGCGTGCAGCATGCCGTCGTTGGCGCCGACCAGAATGAGCGCGTCGGTCGCGCTGTAGTTCACGACCAGCGGCACCGAGTGAATCGTGTCGCCGAGAATCCAGCCGCGCTTCTCGGTGATGTTCGAGTCCTCGTCGTCGTCGTAGACGTCGACGCCGTGCGTGTAATTGATGAGCTGCGTCCGCTCGGCCGCCGTCGCCGCGCCGAGCATTTCCTTCGTCAGCGCGGCGTTGCTGTCCTTGAAGGCGTTACCGGCCACCGTGAGGTCGGTGCCCGTGAGGTTGGTGTAGATATTGCGGGCGGTGGCGCGGTTCAGCAGCAGCTCGCCGACGCCGCCCCGACTGACTGCCGAGCCCGATGCGGCCGTGTCCCAGTACGAGCGGGCATTCGTGAGAATCTCGCCGTCGGCGTTGGTCGCGTTCGCGCCGTTGGCGTCCAGCAGCTGGCCGGTCGCCGACACCTGGTACTTCTTGAGATTTCCGGGCCAACGGAGCATGCCGTCACGCGGGCGGAAGAGGGCGATGTAGAGCCGATCGCCGCTTTGCGTCCGCGTCGTCTGGCTCACCGGCACGACCGGCGCCACGAAGGACTCGGTCTCGCTCACGATGGAGTTCAACGTGGCGCGGAACGCGTCGGCGAGCTCGTCGGCCGTGTTGGCGGTGGAGTAGGTACCGCCGCCATGGGCGGCCGCGCGCTGCAAGAGGCCGTTCGCGACCGTGAACCCGATCGTGTACGTGACGACCGCCTGCGTGCCGTCCATATCCGGCCGCAGATCGGTGTCGAGCATCACCTTGGTGATGTCGTCGAGATAGTCGGAGCCGCCGTTGTGGTACTCGCACGGCTCTCCGTCCGGCGAGGCGTTGGGCGTACACCCCGTGGGCGGGCTGAAGTGACCGGGGTCGGGGTCGCGGCCGTCACCGTCCTTGTCATAGGGCACGCCGAGCCACGACTCGATGTAGCTGAACGAGCCGCTCGCGTTCGAGCCGCAGTACGGATTGGAGAAGCCGGAGCCGCAATTGCCGAACGCCACGCCCTCCACCTGCGGTCGTCCGTCGGTCATCAAGACCACGTAGTTGCGCTGGCAGAGGTACTGCACGGGATCGGCGCCGGAGAAATAGCCGTCGTGCTTGTAGTAGCGCGCGGCGGCGATCATGCGCGGCGCGAGCGGCGTGCCGGCGTTCGCTATCAGTCCGTTCACGGTGCCGACCAGGGCAGTGTGGTCCGTACCCATCACCGCTTTCAGAATCGTCTTGTCGTTGTGGTACGTGGTCGTCTGCGACGCGCTGGTGTAGTCCGTCGGCAGATAGTTGCCGTTTAGAATCATCAAGCCGAACCGCACCTGGTCGTTGGCCGGGTCCTGCAACAGGCCGTCGACGACGGACTTCGCGACGTCCATCTTGGCCGGGTTCGGCAGCGCCTCGAAGTTGCGGCGATTGCCGATCTTCACGTACGACGGCGCGCGATCGTCCTGCCCGTCGACGTTGGTGTCGGTGTAGATGCACGAGCCGG
>JBDSJB010000579.1:0-4917 GCA_039917665.1 Binatia bacterium | reverse complement strand
CCGGCAGCGACGGTCTACGTGAATGGCCGCGTCCTCACGATGGAGAGCGGCGACCCGACGTACGACGCGCTCGGCGTGCGGGATGGTCGCGTGGTCGCGCGCGGTGATGCGGCCGACGTGCGCCGCGCCGTCGGCGCTGGAGCGGAGGAGGTGGACCTTCGCGGCACGAGCCTCATGCCCGGCATCGTCGACACGCACCCGCACGTCATTCATTTCGGCGTGATCGAGGGCGCGTGCGTCGACGTCAAGGACGCCGTGTCGCATGCCGACATCGTTGCGCGCATCGCCGCGCGGGCGGCCACCGTGCCCAAGGGCGAGTGGATCATGACGACGCCGGTCGGCGAGCCGCATTATTTTCTCCGTCGCGGCTGGCGCGATCTCGCCGAGGGGCGATTGCCCGATCGCCACGTGCTCGACCGCGCCGCGCCCGATCATCCCGTCTGGATCCAAGCCTGGGCGCCGGTGATTCCGAACGTGATCGCGTTCAACACCGCCGGCCTCGCGAAACTCGGGATCACGCGCGACACGCCGGATCAGATCGAGCACGTCTGGATCGAGAAAGACGCCGCCGGCGACCCGACCGGTATCCTGCGCGGCTCGGTCACGAACTACTACACGGGCGACGCATTCATGGATCGGCTGCTGTTGCAGCTGCCGTTGATGCAGCCCGACAAGCTCGTATCCGGAATGGCCCAGGCGCAGGCCATGTACGCGCGGATGGGCGTCACGACCGGGTACGAGGGCCACGTGATGGATCGGCCGCTGATCGAGGCGTATCGGTTCCTCCGCGAGTCGAATCTCCTGACGATGCGCATCCTCGCGGCGCCCGAGGCCGAGTCGTACGCGCTGGCGACGAGCGTTCCGTTCACTCTCGACGACTTCAAGGCGCGCCTCGAGGAGGCGGTGACGCTCGTCGATCGCAGCGACGAGATGTTCAAGGTCGACGGCGTGACGGTATCGCGCGGCGGCCCGTGTTGGCCGGGGTTCATCCTGATGCGCGAGCCGTACAAAGGTCCGTACGGCGCGCTCACCCGCGGCCATTCCTTCATTCCGAAAGAATGGTGCGAGATCGCGATGCGCTTCGCCGCCGAGCACCGGCTGCGGCTGAACGTGATCGTCGCGGGCAGCGCCGAGCACGACGAGTATCTCGACCAACTGGAAGCCGTCGACCGTGACTTCGGCATCAAGGGCCGGCACTGGATCATGCAGCACGCGTTCTTCGTCGACGAGGTGCAGGCGCGGCGGTACGCGGCGCTCGGGATCGACGTGACGGCGAGCATGTCGTTCTCGTGGGGCAAGGGCGACCTGTTCCTCGAGCGCATGGGCGCGCACGTGCTGCCGGATCTCCTTCCGCTGAAGCGCCTGCTCGACACCGGCATGACGGTCGCGTGCGGCAGCGACTGGGGTCCGAAGAACATCTTCGAGCACATCGCGCTCGGTACGACGCACGCGTTCTGTGGCAGCGGCCGACGGAACGACGGGCCGGCGCAGAAGGTCACGCGCGCCGAGTCGCTCGCGATGTGGACGCGCGACGCGGCGCGCGTGCTGCAATGGGAAGGGATCGGCACGCTCGCGGTTGGGAATCACGCCGACCTGATCGTCGTCGACCGGGATCCGCTCACGTGCGACGTCGAGACGCTACCCGCGACGCAGGTGCTGCGCACGGTGCTCGGGGGGCGGACGATTTTCGACGCGGGACGCCTGTGATCGCCCGCGCGCCGATGCTACGCAGGCCGGCATGACCGATCTCGCGCTCCGATCCGCGACCGAGCTGACGGCGTTGCTCCGCAAGGGGGACGTCGGCTCGCGTGAGCTGCTCGACCACTATCTGGCCCGCGTCGAGCGCCTCAACCCCGATTTGAACGCCGTCGTCACGCTCGACGTCGCGGCGGCGCGGAAGGCGGCCGATGCGGCCGACGCGGCTCGCGCGCGCGGCGCGGCGCTCGGCCCGCTGCACGGGCTGCCGATGACGATCAAGGACACGCTCGAGACCGCCGGCCTTCGGACGACCGCTGGAGCCCCGATCTTCGCGGAGCACGTGCCATCGGAGGACGCGACGGTCGTGGCGCGGGCGCGCGGCGCCGGCGCGGTGATCTTCGGCAAGACCAACACGCCGGCCTTCGCGGCCGACGTGCAGACCTACAACCCGGTCTTCGGCGTGACGCGCAATCCGTGGAACGGCGCGCGCACCAGCGGCGGGTCATCGGGTGGCGCCGCGGTTGCGATCGCGGCGGGGCTCTCGGCGGTCGAGATCGGCAGCGACATTGGCGGCTCCATCCGAACGCCGGCGCATTGCTGCGGCGTGTACGGCCACAAGCCGACGCACGGGATCATCCCGTCGCGCGGTCACATCCCCGGACCCCCGGGCTCGCTGGGTGAATACGACCTCGGCGTCATGGGTCCGATCGCACGGAGCGCCGACGATCTCGCCCTCATGCTCGACGTGCTCGCCGGGCCGGAGCCCGCGCAGGCGACGGCATGGACGCTGACGCTGCCGCCGCCGCGGCGGAACGCGCTCCGCGACTATCGCGTCGCGGTGTGGCTCGACGATCCCTTTGCGCCCGTGGATGCCGAGGTGCAGGCGCGCGGCCACGCGATGGTCGCCGCGCTGCGGGCAGCCGGCGTCACCGTCGACGAGACGGCGCGACCGGTGCCGAATCTCGGTGCCGTGCATCGTTGCTACGAAAAGCTGCTGTGGCCGATTCTCTCGGGGGGCATGTCGCCGGAGGAGATCGAGGAGTTCGCCAAGCTCGCGGGCTCCACGCCTCCCGACGACGGCAACCTGTTCGATCGCTTCACGCGTGCCGTCACGCTTCGCCATCGCGATTGGATCGGGGTCGACGAGGAGCGTCAGCACCTGCGGCGCGCGTGGGCCGAGTTCTTCACGCGCTTCGACGTGCTGATCTGTCCGATCTGGCCGCTCCCGGCGATCGCACACGACCACGAGGGCACGATTCTCAGCCGGACGATCCAGGTGAACGGCCAGCAGCGCGAGTACATCGAGCTGATCGTCTGGGCCGGACTCGTCACCATGGCGCTCTTGCCCGCAACGGCGGTGCCGGCCGGTCGAACCCCGGCGGGGTTGCCCGTTGGCTTGCAGGTGATCGGGCCCTACTTGGAAGATCGCACCACGATCGACTTTGCGCGGCGTCTCTCCGAGGTGTTTGGCGGCTACGAAGCGCCGCCCGGGGCCTGAACCTTTCTTGCCGGGACGCATACTTACCTTGACTCTCGCGGCCGCCATCCATACTGTCCCGCGCGCGTGAGTGGCCGGGCCGGGCAGGGGATCGATGACGCGACACCGATCCGGCGGTTGCCGCCCGCGCTCCGCCAGGCGCTGTTCGTCCTGACCGGCGCGAAGCGGCTCTTCGATAGCCGTCCGCTGCACGCGCAGATCGTCGTCACCTACGACTGCAATCTGACGTGCCGCTACTGCCACGAGTACACGACCGGAGCCCCGATCGTCCCGCTCGAGGTGATCAAGCAGCGGATCGACAAGCTCGCCGGCCTCGGCGCGTTCGCCTACGACGTGCTCGGCGGCGAGCCGCTGCTGCACCCGGACATCGTCGAGATCATGGCGCACATCAAGCGCCAACGCCGCGGCGTGACCTTCGCGACCATCATCACCAACGCGTTCAAGCTGACGCCCGAGATCATCGACGGCCTGAACGATGCCGGCCTCGACGCCATGCAGGTGAGCGTCGACACGATCGATCCCGAGCCGGGCCTGCCGAAGTCGCTGAAATCCGTCCTGCCGAAGCTCACGATGTTGGCCGAGCGCGCGCGGTTCCCAGTGAAGATCCAGACGGTCCTCACCGAGGAAAGCCGGGAGTGCTACGACCAGTTCCGCGCGCTGCTCGCGCCGTTCGGATTCGAGTTCGGCTTCTCGTTGCTGCACGACGCGGCAGGAAAGATCGGCATCCACGGGCAGCACTTCGCCGACCTGCTGCAGCAGCACGAGCTCTTTCCCGGCATGGCGTTCTTTCGAAAGCACGCGGCCGAGATGCTGGTCGGCGATTTCAGCCGGCCGTGGAAGTGCCTCGGCGGCTTCAAGTACGTCTACGTGCGCGCCGACGGCCGGACGCAGTATTGCAGCCAGGTCGCCGGCGAAGCGCGGCCGATCGAGGAGATGACGCTCGCCGATCTGCGACGCGCCGACGTCCACAAGCCGTGCGAGGCGGGGTGCGCGCTCAGCTGCGTGCGCACGGTGTCGCACGCGATGGCGACCCCGCTGCACTCGCTCACGGCCTCGTTCGAGATCCTCGGGCGCTTCATGCACCCGAGCCCGTCACCCCAAGTCGCGCTGACGCGCGTCGAGTCGTCGACGCGACGCGCGAGTCTGGTTGGCGTTGATCCCTCGGCGTAGCGGACCCCTCAGGGACAGGTGGCGCCGTTGACCGTGAGCGCAGTCTGTGAGACCCGCGTGAACGGGGCCGTGGCCGTCGCCGGAGGATCGACGACTCCGTCGGAGGCACTCACCACCAGCGTGGAATCGCGATCGGTGGCGAGTGGCGCGAGATCGAGGCCGCAGGGCAGGGTGCTCGTCCACGTCGTCTCCGCGACGCGATGACAGAGCTGGCTCGTGCCGCTCGCGTCGATCGACTGGCACGAGGTGCCGCATGCGCTGGTTTCGGCGAAGGGATCGATGTTGAACGGGCCCAGCGGCCTCTGACGATTGAAGATCGGAACGCGCGTCGCGCCGCCGTCGGCGGTCACCGTGGCGTAGGCCCATCAGCGCTGCACGAGAGGACCGGCAGTCAGCGCGGCGCGACCGGCGCGACTTCGACGATGATGCCCGTCAGCTGCGCCATGCCGGAGATCGGCTCGAGGCCGTCGGGACCGTCGGCGGCGAGGATGTTGACGTTCGCGCCGGTGGTCGTCGAGGCGACGCTCAAGCCCGTCGCCTTGGCGTGACCC
>JBDSJB010000578.1:0-12076 GCA_039917665.1 Binatia bacterium | reverse complement strand
CCGCCTTCGTGCCGCCGGTCTCGATCTTGTCGCGCGTGCTCTGCCCGACCTCGACGTCGGCGATCTGATCGCCACCCCTCACCTCGGTCGCGACGCGATGCACGCCCTGCACGCCCGCCGCAGTCGTGATGGCGCGCAGATGCGTCGTCATCGACGGCGTCTCACCGGCGAGCAGCACGACGCCCTTGTTCACCGACTGCACGGTGATGCCGCTCGACGCCAGCGCGCGGTCCTTGCTGAACGCATCGTTCACGCGGGTCGTGATCTGTTCATCCGACGCTTCGACCCTCTGCTCGTTCTTCGCCGGAACGACCTGCAGCAAGTTCCGAACGTCGGTCGCGCCTTCGATCTTGGCAAGAGCCTGGCCGGCCTTCGTCTTCTCGGCCTCGGTCTGCACCTTCCCGTGCAGGGTGACGCGGCCGTCGACGGTATCGACGTTCACAGACGTCGCACTCACACCTTCCGTCGTGAGCAGCGCGATCTTTGCTTTGCTCGTGATCCACGCGTCGGGCTGCGCCGCGAAGGACACCGTCGCGCTGGTCATGGTGAGTACGGCCGCCGCAATGACGGCGTAATTGATTTTTTTCATGAATATCCCCCTTGTATGGTTGTCGTTTATGTCGATGTAAGTGTCGTGGTGTCGAGTCGAGTTCGTCAGCGCGCGACACCTCACTGCGGAGGTGTCAGCGGCGCCTGACCCGACAAGAACGCGACGAGCGGAAAAATCACCGCGACCGAAACCAGCACGTAGCCGATCTCTGCCGACAGGTCAGCGACGCCCTGAACGCCAGCCATGCGGCTACCAAAGCGATCACGAAAAACAGCAGTGGAGCATGAGCGTCACCCCTTTCCCGTTCAGCGTTGTCGGCTCAGGGGAGCGATAAGCATGCCACTCGCATCTCCGCGTTTTCAATGCTTCTAACCAAGAAGCATTTTTCGCATCTGCAATTTTCTTGTGTTTGCTTGTAATTACTGCGCGGCGACATATCGCGAGCAGAAGGTGGGAGCCGGCGATCGGAGACCGATCGCCGGCTTGCGGAGAGTTGGTCTATTCAAGCGTCGAGAGCGCGCTCAAATTTGGCAATTTGCCGCTCGGCTTCGTCTTTCGCGACTCCGTACTTTTCCTGCACAAGGCCCGCTAGGCGATCGCGCTTGCCACCGATCTGTTCGAGGTCGTCGTCGGTGAGATCACCCCACGTCTCGCGCACGCGACCCTTCAACTGCTTCCACTTTCCTTCGATCTGATCCCAATTCATCGTCACGTCCTCCACCGCGAGAGTGAGCAAGTGACATACCAGTACGGGCCATGCTGAAAGCCGCGTCGATACTGCATCGCGTCGGAGCGCTCTGAACCCAGAGGCGCCGAAGTACAGGCCTGCCCGGTATTCCTTGCCGACGATGCGTCGAGCGGGTCGTGCTAACGCGCGCCGGTCGGAGGCTGGTCGCGACCGTTCGCGCGTGACGACGTCCAGGAAGGCGGATCGCTCGCCGGGAACGACTCTTCCGACGCGCGGTCGATCTCATCGTCGGAGTCCGTGGGCGCGACGGGGACGCTGCGCTCGACCGCGGGGCGCTCTGCTGCGGGCGGCGAAGCACGCACGACGCGCAACTCCCCCCCGAGAGTCACACGTCGTGCGGATGTCGAGTCGGAACGACTCGGCATAGCGAAGCTCGTCGCGTCGGCGATCAGCCGACGGCAACCTCTTGGCGTTGACCGCGTCGGCGCGGCGTCACGCGCAGACGCGACGTACGCGGATGACGGAGCGGCGCGCGTCCAGCGATGCGCGAGTTCTTGGAGAGCAGACCCGCGGCAAGCGATGTCGGCTCGAACCCGAGCACGCCGCAGACGTTGGCGAAGGAAAATACCCCATCGTCTTTCTCGTCACGGATCCAAAATTCAGCCTCGATGGCGCGAGTACTGTCGCGCTGCCGAAGCTGGGTGATGGCATCGAGCAGCACCGCGAACATCAGGCGCTTTTCTGGACTATCGGGAAGCCCGAGACTCTCACCGGCGAAATACTGATCCGGGAGAATGACATCGGGAACGGAGACGTCTACCGGCCCCCGACCCGAGTTCGAGTCCATCATGCGGCGGGAGCGGCGCGTCGAAGTTTTTCGGTGGCTGACCTCGATCATGGCGATCGGACAGTGCAGGTGTGGTGCCAATCGGCCGACAGGACCTGACCCTCGTGTTTTCAACGACTTCTGCCGAGCCACTTTCGAATCCACCGTTGGCGGAGCTGTAAATCCTACAAGCGCGTGAGGGCGCTGTGTAGAAAAGCGCCTGCGTCGTGACCTCGCGCTACCTGATCCCGCAAGACCGCCCCCTGGCGTGGAACCTGCTGCCGCCGCGGACATGACCACAACGACTGGCTTAGGCCTCTTCGTGTTGGCGAGCTCGACGCTCGCCATCGCAGCGCCCTTCACCCCGACCAGCGCCTTCGCCGCAACGGTCGAGATCACCGACGACGACGCCCGTTCGGTCGTGACTGTCGGGGACGTCACGCGCCGAGGCAACTCGGTGGCCGGCACGCTCACCAATCGCGGTGCCGGCGAAATCCACGATCTTCGGTTACTGATCGAGATTCCGTTCTTGTGGGCGAACGAGGTGAAGCCGGGGGAAGAAAGCCCGGGACGCTCGACGGTGCTCACCGTCAAAGGTCCGCTCGCCCCGCATGGGACGCTGGCTTTCGAGTTTGCGCCGAACCCGCCGCTACCGGAACGCACCGATGGACGCTTCGGGGATCCTCAGGTGCGCGTGATGGGATTCAACGCGATTGGGATGCCGTAAAGGCGGAAGGAGTGGGTACCCGAGAGGAGCGAGCCACAAGTGGCGGCGCTCACCCTCGGGTTGCGGCTGACAGGCCGGGGAAGGTCAGCCGACGGGTGGTACCGGCGCGCGGCCGGTGAGGAATGCGATCACCAGGAAGATGACCGCGACGACGACGAGCACGTAACCGATCTCGGCCGAGAGTCCTGCGACCCCGCGCATGCCGAGCAGGGCGGCGACGACCGCGACAATGAAAAACAAAACCGCGTAGTGGAGCATGTGAGCCTCCTTTCCGGAATCAGAATCTGCGAAACGCACACCAGCGAGAAGCATGCCAGGCGACGCGTGAGGTTTGGCGCAGGCGCCACGTGGGCGCTTTGTAAGTCCTACGCGCTTTTGCGCTCGATCACGGGAAAATCCGCACGCGCTTCTTCCGCCGCGGCAATGTCCTCGGCGCCGTTCCGCCCGAAGACCATGAACGCGCGTCGACGCGCCCCGCGATCCGCGACGTGCACCGAAACGAGAATTCCTCCGCCGACGACCTTGCCCTCGCAGCGGCGCGCTTCGAACTCCGGAAAACCATAGCCGACGAGCCCGCCGGCCACACCGCCGACGCTCGCTCCGACACCCATGCCGCCAAGCGCGGCCAGCACAGGACCCGCGGCGATCAACGGACCGGCCCCAGGAATGGCGAGACTCCCGATGCCAGCGAGCCAGCCGACCGCCGCACCGACGACGACACCAGCGCCCGCCCCTGCCGCGGCGCCTTCCGGCGCCTTGGTACTACTGGTGTGCGTGAAGTCGCGCGTCGTCTGTTTGTCGGAGTACAGCACCGACACGTCGTCGTCGACGAAACCCTGCCGTCGCAGATCGGCGACGATCTGCGACGCTTGGGAGACGGTCGTCGCAATGCAATAGGCGGCCTGGCTCATGACGTTCTCCTAGCGAAGCTGTAGGCGATCCTCGACGCGGCGCACGCCCGGCGTGCCTTCAGCCACGCTGGCGAGCACGAGCCGATCCTCGTCACTCGCGATGACGCCACGCAGCGTGACGACGCCCTCGGTTGTCGTCACCCGGATGCGCTCGGCGAGCGGCGCAAGTGTCTCGTCGGAGGCGATGCGACGCTCGACCTCGTCGGTCGTGCGTCGATCGTCCGACATCTCCATTTGCGCCCCGATCTTCGTACAGAGCGGCGCAGCATCGGCGACGAACGAGGGGACGACGAAAAGCGCGGCTGCGATGAGCGCGCTCTTCACGAAGGGCCTCTTGTGCTCGAAGCGTTCCATACTTGTCGAGAGAGCAAGGCGCGTGCCCCAGGTCGGACACGCTACGCGGCCTGTACGTAGGGCACGGTGCGCGGCACGTGCGGCGTTTCTACAACTTACCGATCCCGCTCCCCCGGTTGAACGCTCAATGACCTTCCCATCTCGCCGTATTGAGTGCGAAAACTCTCCGTGCGCGAACGGCACATGACTTGCGACGGTGCGCGCGAACACCGCGCCGAGAGCGCAAGGGAGGGTGGCGTGGCCTACGAAGCACGGAAATTCGATCTCAAAGGATTGCAGGGGATCTCGGACGAGACGCTCGAGCTGCACTTCAAGCTGTACGCGGGCTACGTCAAAGGAACCAACGCGCTGAACGAGCGCATTGAAGCGTTCTTGAAGGATGGCAAGGTCGACCAGGAAGAGATGCCGGCCTATTCCGAGCTCACGCGTCGCCTCGGCTTCGAATACAACGGCATGGTGCTGCACGAGTACTATTTCGAAAACTTGACGCGCAGCAGCGACCAGCGTGCGCTCGGGAACTTCCGCGAACGCAGCGAGCAGAGCTGCGGGACCTTCGACGTCTGGAAGGCCGACTTCGCCGGGATTGGCAACATGCGTGGGGTCGGGTGGGCGATCTGCTACGAGAACCCCGCCAATGGCCGTCTCTCGAACCACTGGATCACGCTCCACGAAAGCGGCAACATCGCCGGCTTTCGCCCGATTTTGGTGATGGACGTGTGGGAGCACGCGTACCTCCTCGATCACGGCAGCGAGCGTGCGAAGTACGTCGAGGCTTTTTTCGCGAACATCGCGTGGCGCGTAGTGGACGGACGCCTCACCACGCCCCGATGACCGGCCCACGACGAGGCGCCACCGCAGCGATCGTCGTCATCCTCGTGCTCGGGCTCGCCGGGTTGGCTGCAGCCACACCCGAAAACGACCTCGACCCGGAAAACCTCATTTCGGATTCGCTGCCTGAGCGGGCACCGACGGATGAAAAGGAGGGCCGCTCCCTCCCCTTCGCGATCCTGCCGCAGGTCGGCTACGGCCCAGATACGGGCCCCAAGGCCGGGATCAAATTCGAGGGCCGCGACCTCTTCGGCGGCTCGACGGTCGGCGACGTCAACCTGCTGGTCGCGCTGAAGCGCCAACAGAAGGCGACGGTCAACGTCGGCAACACGGACCTGAACGGCTTCATGCTGTTCGGAACGCTCGCCTGGTACACCGACCCCTCCGTCGAGTTCTTCGGCCTCGGCAACAACGAGATTGGGCCCGACGAGCTCTCGAACCACGGCATGCGCCGGGCGCGCGTCGGCCTGACCGTCGGCTACCGGATCCTGCAGAAGTTCGCCGTCGTCTTGGCCGGGTTCTACCGCGACACCAACATCTACAACGGCAATGACGACGACACCCCGTCGACGCAACGGTTCGCACCGGGCCTGCCGGGCGTGCACGGGGCGCCGTCGAACTACCTCTCCGCCGCGCTCGTCTACAATTCCCGCGATGATCTGGTCCGACCGACCGAAGGCTGGGAGGTGATCATCAAATACCTCAACGCCGACAATGCCCTCTTCAATCGCGACACCGACTACCAAAAGCTCATCTTCGACGTGAGCTACATCCAGCCGCTCATTTGGCGCCGCCAAGTCATCGCGATCCACGCCAACACCGAGGTCGTGTTCGGCGGCGATGACGACATTCCCTTCTTCGAGCTGAGCTCGCTCGGCGGCGACGACACCATGCGCGGCTACTTTCCGCAGCGCTTCCTCGGCAAGGGCAGCGCGCTGATCAACGCTGAGTACCGTCTGAAGCTGGTCGATTTCAACTTTCGAAAGCTCTGGGACGTCTCGATCGACGGCGTCGGATTCGGCGACGTCGGCCGCGTCTACGAAGGCTCGGGTGACTTTCTCCATCACACGCTCGACCACATCCGCTACAGCTACGGCGGCGGTGTTCGCATCGGGCTCTCCTCGGGCCTCGTCGCGCGCATCGACGCGGGCTTTAGCCCCGAAGAGCACGGCCTGATCTACCTCACCTTCGGCCACACCTTTTGACGGGAGCGACGATGACCGGACGACGCGTACTCTTCGGATGTCTTCTCGCGGTCCTGCTCGGCGCCGCGACCTTCTCCGCCTGCGGCGGCGACGAAGGCGATCGCGAGCGCAAGGTGTGCGAGCGCTGCGACGACCACGTCGACCAGGGCTGCTTCAACGAGTGTAAGGAGCTCTGCGGCAGCGATCCCAATTGCGAGACCCGCTGCAACGCCCAATGCGACGAGTGCAAACGCGATCTCGTCTGCGCACCGTGCCGCGAGAACTGCACCGACGACGACCTCCGCTGCGCCCCGACGAACGAGACCGTCCAGTGTGACGAGGGCGTCTTCGGTGGAACGTCGTAGGTTCGTGCTCGGCTAGCGCGATCGGGCGATGCGGACCCCGGCCGCCGCCATCTCTCCGAGCCATGTCACAATCAACGGGGCCATCGGATCGGCCTCGTCCAGCTTGATCTCGAGTCGGACACCGACCCGGTTCCGCGGCGTGAGATCCCGAACGTGGAGGCCGAGCATTTCGAGATCGTACATCGTCGCTTCAGCCGCAAAGTACAGCGATCCCCGAGGGGATTGGATGCGTGCTTCCAGCATTGCGCCACCTATCGAAACCGGAGGGAGTACCAGACAGACGGGACTCTCCGTCCGCGGGTGGCCGAATCACAATCAACAATCACCCCATTGCGCGCGTAGAGATGGGGGAGCACACGCGGGCGAAACAGCGCGGGCGCGAACGCCGTGCGAGACGCGTTGCGACATCGACGCGGTCACACGAGCGTCGTGCTCAGCTCGGCGCGAAAATCGGGGTGCGCGATCGCGATCAATGCACGCGGGCGCTCGTCGTCGTCCAGCACCGAGAGATCGACCGCACCGTGCTCCGTCACCACCCACTGCACGTGATGCCGTGGAGTCGTGACGCGTGTTCCGGGCGCGAAGGCGGCCGTGATGGTCGAGACGATCGTGCCGGACACGGTCGCCGTCGAGCGCAGGCAGAGAAAGCTGCGGCCGTCGGGGGCGGCGCCGGCGCCGCTCACGAAGGACTCGTGCCCGCCGGTGCCGGAGTATTGGCGGCCGTCGAGCGCGTCGGCGGCCGCTTGCCCGGCGAGATCGATCGCGAGCGCGCCGTTGATGCTCGTGAGACGCGGCAGCTGCGCAAGCACGGCCGCGCCGTTCACGGCGGTGACCGGCAGGATGCGGACGTCCGGGTTGCCGTCGAGCCAGTCGTAGAGCGCGCGGCTGCCGAGCGCGAACGTCGCGACCGTGAGCCCGTCATACACCGGCTTTCGATTGGCGATCTTGCCGGCACGGTGCAGCTGCATGACACCGTCCGAGATCATCTCGGTGTGGAGTCCGAAGCCGCCCGCGGGGCGCTCCGACAAGATCCCCGCGATGGCGTTTGGGATCGCGCCGATGCCGAACTGCAGAATCGCCTCCGGCGCGATGCGGTCGCAGACCTGGCGGGCGATCGCGAGGTCGGCCTCGGACGCCACGGCGTCTGGGAGCGTCACGAGCTCGGCGTCGTGCTCGACCAACACGTCGACCTCCGACACATGGACGCGGTTGTCGCCGAGCGCCGGGATGCCCGCGATACGCGGCATGTGGCGATTGATCTCGGCGATCGCGAGCCGCGCCGGATCGCGAGCGGCCGCGAGGAACGGCCGGTAGCTCGCGCCCGCGTGCACGCCGAAATTGAGGAACCCGTCGGTGTCGGGTGGCGTCGTGACCGCCAGCACGACGCGCGGCACTACGTGCTCGGCGAAACGCTCGAGGCCGTTGAAGTCGCGCGGCAAGTAGCTGACCCGCGCGTGCGCCGCCCGCGCCATCCGCTCGATCGGACCGAAGAATCCGCTCACGATGCGGACGCCGGGATGCTGCAGCAACGCGTACGGCTGCGAGAGCAATCCCGTGTAGAGGGCGACGTCCACCAGATCGCGGCGCGCCCCAATCGCTTCGAGCACCCCCGCCGGTTGACCCGCGACGAAGCCGCACGCCAACGTGTCGCGCGGCGCGACGAGCGCCGCTGCCTCCTCCAACGTGAGCCGCTGACTCTTCGCCATCATCCGCCTCAGCTCTGCAACAAGGCGACGGTGCCCTGGCCACCGTCCGCGCAGATGCTGACGATGGCGCGGCTGCCGACGGGAAGCGCCGCCAATTCCTTCACCGCTTGGCTCAGGATGCGAGCGCCCGTCGCTCCGAACGGATGCCCGAGCGCGATGCTACCGCCGTTGGGGTTCACCCGCGTACGCGGAAAGGCCCCGAACGTGTGCTCGACGCCGGCCTTGGCGCGCACGAACTCCGCATCCTCCAGTCCCTTGATGTGGCAGAGCACCTGCGCCGCGAAGGCCTCGTGGATCTCCCAGAGCGCGATGTCGTCGTAGCGGAGCGCATGGCGCGCGAGCAGGCGCGGGATCGCGCTCACCGGCGCCATGAGCAAGCCTTCGGTGAACACGTCGACGGCAGCGAGCTCGAAGTCGACGAGCCGAACCCGCGGGAGTGTCGACGGCAACCGCGCCAGACCTGTACTCGTCGCTACCCATACCGCCGCGGCGCCATCCGTCAGCAGCGAGCTGTTGCCGGCCGTCAACGTTCCCTGCCCGCTCGTCTTGTCGAACGCCGGCGCCAGCTTCGCGAGCTTCTCGAGCGACGTATCGGGACGCGGAAAGCCGTCGCGCGTCACCTCCTGGAGCGGCAGGATCAGATCGTCGAAGAACCCACGCGTGTGTGCCGCGACCGCCGTCTGATGGCTCGCGAGCGCGATCTCGTCCTGCTCCTGACGTCCGACGTGCCAGGTCTTCGCCATCTCCTCGGTGTGCTCACCCATGCTCTTTCCCGTCACACGATTCTTGATTTCTGGGATCTGCAGCCAGAGGTCGGAGGGTTTGAACGCCGTCAGCACCTCGAGTCGACGGCTGAAGTCGCGTGCCTGGACGAGATGCCGGAGCCAATCGGAGAGATCCTGCCCGAGACCGATTTGCACCCGGCTCATGCTCTCGACGCCACCCGCGAGCGCGAGCTCACGGCCGCTGCCGAGCATGCCGGCGACCTCGAACACCCCGGCCATGCTGGTGCTGCACTGCATGATGGTCGTGAACGTCGGGACGTGCGGGTCGAGCTTGGCGTCGAGCCAGATCTCGCGCGCCAGATTGTTGTAGGCGAGGTTCAGCACGACCGAGCCCCAAGACGCGAGATCGATCGGGCCGCGGACCTCCGCGGCCATCGCTTGTGCCAACGGCACCGAAAGCGTCAACGCGTCGCAGGTCGCAAAGGGGCCGTCCGCGCGCACGAACGGCGTCCGTTTCCCCGCCGCCAACCAGAGATCCGACCATCCGTTCGGCATGCGTCCCCTCCTGGCGCGTCGCCTACCATACGGACGGGTCCGTGCGAACTTGACCCGCCATCGCGGTGGCGTTAGCCGACTCGTTCGTACGAGGAGGATCGACCATGGCGGCGCGGACGTACGATGTGATCGTGATTGGCGCCGGACCGACCGGCGAGAACGTCGCCGACCGGGCGGTGCGCGGCGGCCTCAGCGCCGTCGTCGTCGAAGCGGAGCTCGTCGGTGGCGAGTGCTCGTTCTGGGCGTGCATGCCGAGCAAGGCGCTCCTGCGCTCGCCCCAAGCGTTGGCGGCCGCGCAGGCCGTCGACGGTGCAAGCCAGGGCGCCGCCGGTCGGCTCGATGTCGCAGCGACGCTGGCGCGGCGCGATGCGTTCGCCTCCCATTGGAAGGACGACGGCCAGGTCCGCTGGCTCGACGGTGCGCACATCGATCTCGTCCGCGGCCACGGTCGCCTGACGGGCGAACGCCAGGTCGCCGTCACGGCTTCCGACGGCACGACCGTCGAGCTGATGGCGCGCCACGCCGTCGTGATCGCGACCGGCACGCGCGCCGCCCTGCCGCCCATCCCCGGCCTCGCCGACGTCCGGCCATGGACGAGTCGCGAGGCGACGAGCGCCAAGGCCGCGCCGCGCCGGCTGCTGATCCTCGGCGGTGGTGTCGTCGCCTGCGAGATGGCGACCGCCTGGCACGCGCTCGGTACGCCCGAGGTCACCGTCCTCCAGCGCGCGGCTCGGCTCATTCCCGGGACCGAGCCCTTTGCGGGCGAAATGCTCGCGGCGTCGTTTCAAACGAAAGGCATCACGGTCCGTCTGAACGCCGAAACGACGCACGCCACGCGCCGCGCCGACGGCAGCGTCGAGATCACACTCGCCGACGGCACGTCGCTCGTCGCCGACGAGCTCTTGGTCGCGACCGGCCGCACGCCGAGCACCGACGACCTCGGCCTCGACACCGTCGGTCTGAAACCCGGCTCGTGGCTCGCCGTCGACGCGAGCCAACGCGTCACCGTCATCGCGGGTGGCTGGCTGTACGCCGCCGGCGACGTGAACCATCGCGCGCTCCTCACGCACATGGGGAAGTATCAGGCCCGTGTCTGCGGCGACGTCATCGCCGCGCGCGCCACCGGCAAACCCGACACCTCGGCGACCGCCTGGTCGAAGCACGCCGACAGCGCCGACGACCGCGCGGTCCCACAGGTGATCTTCACCGATCCCGAGATCGCGGCCGTCGGCTTGAGCGAGGCCGATGCACGCCGGCTCGGCCTCCGGATCCGCGCCGTCGATTACGAAATTGGCCACGTCGCGGGCGCCAGCCTGTACGCCGACGGCTATGCCGGACGCGCCCGCATGGTCGTCGACGAGGATCGCCGCGTGATCGTCGGCGTGACGCTCGTCGGCCCCGCCGTCGGCGAGATGATCCACGCAGCCACGATCGCCGTCGTCGGCGAGGTTCCGCTGGAGCGCCTGTGGCACGCGGTGCCCTCGTACCCGACGATCGGCGAGCTGTGGCTGCGGCTCTTGGAAACCTACGGCCTCTGAGCGCCGGCTAGTTGTATCGGCGCGCTCCACAATCCAGCGTGGCACGATGCGACGTTGTCGACGCCGCATTACCTTGGTAACGCAAATGGGGATGGCTCTCGCAAAGTCGAAGCTGACCGCGCAAGGTCAGATCTCCGTACCGGCGGAGGTGCGCCGCAGGCTCGGCGTCGGGCCGGGATCGGTGCTCGAATGGGACGAGAACGACGGCAACATCGTGGTCCGGCGAGTCGGCCGCTTCTCGTCCGACGAGATCCACCGATCGCTGTTCGCCAAAAGCCCCCGCGCACGCACCCTGGCCTCTCTGAAGGCCGGCATTCGGCGAGCCATCCGCGAGCGCCATGGTCGCGATTGATACCAACGTTCTCGTTCGCTTGCTGACCCGCGACGATCCCCGACAAGCGGCCGTGGCAGACGCCTTCGTGGCGCGGGGAGCATGGATCTCGCACCTGGTCCTCGTAGAAACCGCGTGGGTGCTGAGCTCGGTGTACGACCGTACGCCTCGCGCCATCGCGACGGCATTCGGGATGTTGTTGGACCACGCCACGATCACCGTTGAGGATCCCGATGTCGTACGCAGCGCCCTCACCCACTTTCGTGGTCGTCGAGCGTTGGGATTCTCCGACTGCCTTCTGCTGGAGCTCGCGCGGAAATCCGGGCATCTGCCGCTCGGTACCTTCGATCGCGAGCTCGGCAAGCTCGCAGGCACCGAGCGGCTCTAGTGCACCGCCGTCGAGATCCGATCAAACATTCGCCGGCGCCTCTGCGACGGCGGCCGTCGGGAAACGCGTGCGGCGGAGGGGTCGCCCGCGGGTCCTGCGGAGCCGGAGCACGGCGCTCGGCGCGGCGCGAGCGACCGGCACGCATCGACCGATCGGCGCGTCGCGGTCGCGCAGGGCACTCCCAGGGCGACCACCGCGACACGGGCGAGCGGCGGGGAAGTGCTCCTGACCGAGATCGCCCCCGCGGGCGCCCCCTCCACCGCACGCCCGGATCGGCGGAACTCGGAAGACGCGCGGCGCGCGTACCCAGGTCGAGGCGTCTTGCGATTTCCGGTGCTGGAGGCGGACGGGGGCGGGGATCGTCGGCGGGGCCGATCTCGGTCAGGAGCGCCACACCGCA
>JBDSJB010000577.1:0-2937 GCA_039917665.1 Binatia bacterium | reverse complement strand
CCTCGTCGACGGCTTGCCCTCCGATGCGCCGACGGCGCCGGTCACGGTCGCGGCCGGTGACCGCTGGAACGAGCACCACATCGCCCTGGCGCGCGCGGGCGAGTCGCGGCGCGTGCGCCTCCGGATCGTCGCGACGACACAAGACGGTGCGGCGGCAACGGTCTCGCTCGGCGATCTCGGGTTCGGACCCGGTGCTGCCGTCGAGGCGCGGCTCGGGCGCGAACGCCTCGAGCGTCATCTGAGCGAGGCCGCGGCGCTGCGGCGGGTGTTCGACGATCCGACGGAAGGCGTGGCGATCTACGAGAATACCAACGTCCTCCCGCGCGCGTTCCGCGTCCGCCGCGTCGAGCCGACGGGAAGCACGGACGGCGCGTTCACACGGCTCGGCGACGGTTTCGATTTTCGGACGGCCGCGCTCGTCGATCGGCACGAGATCGCCGTCGTCGAGGCGGCGCTCGAGGAGGGCGGCGCCGAGCCCAGCACGAAACCGCTGGAAGGCTCGACGACAATTCGCAACGAGACGCCGGGCACCGTCACGATCGACACCGATGGGCCGACGCCCGCGCTCCTCGTACTGGCCGACCTTGCGTATCCCGGTTGGCGCGCGGAGATCGACGGCCACGCGGTGCCCGTTCGGACGACGGATGGCGTGCTTCGCGGGGTGGTGGTGCCGGCCGGCGCCCACGTGGTGACGTTCGGCTATCGTCCGATGTCGCTCCTGATCGGAGCCGCGATCAGTGTTCTCGCCCTGGTCGCGCTCGTCCCCTATGGCCGCGCCAGCGCGCGCCAGCACCGGGACGGCATCGGCACGTGAGCGCGACCAACGCGCGCGTCGGTGGCGGCGAGATGCTCGCCGTGATCGGGTTGGTGGCGCTCGGGACGGGCCTCCGATTCTGGCACATCGACGTCGGGTGGTTCGGGGTCGATCAGGCGCGCGACATCCAGACCGGCCTCGACATCGCCGCCGGCGAGGCCTGGCCGACCGTCGGTCCCACCATGCGGCGGCTCACGAGCCTCGGCGCGCTCTACTACTATTTTTGGGCGCTGCCCCATCTCGTGAGCGCCGACCCGCTTGCGGCGTACCGTTTCGCCGCCGGGCTCGGTGTCGCGACGCTCGTCGCGGCCTGGGCGTTCGCACGGCGCTTCTGGGGGGTGGCCGCTGGCCTCGTGACCCTGGCCGCTCTGGCGACCGCTCCGGTCGCGGTGATCGACGCGCGCGTCGCCTGGGCGCCCGCGGCGCTCCCGATCGTCGCGGTTGGAATCCTCTGGTTGCTGGTCGGCCCTCTGACGTCATTCAGGCTCGGACTCCTCGGCGCGCTGCTCGGCCTCGCCGTGCAGCTGCACCTCAGCATGGTCGCGTGGGGCGCGACTGCGTGTGTCGTCGTGCTCGTTCGCCGTCCTCGCGTCGGCGCGCTCGCGGCCGGCGTCGTCGGCTGTGCGCTCGTCGGCTTTCCCGCGCTTTATGCGGCTGCCATTACCGCGGGAAACGACGCGGGGCTCCAGACGCTGCCGAGCCGCGGTCCGATCCCTGACATCGTCACACGGATCGGCGCGGCGCTCGCGCTCCAGTGGCGCGTGCCGTCGGCGTTCTGGCAATGGAGCGATGCGCCCGACGCGTGGGGTGCCGTCGCGCGTGCTGCGGCGATGATCGTCACGGCGACGAGCGTTGTCGGCCTCGCGCGACTCGCCGCTGCCGCCGTGCGTGGCCGGCGTGCTGCGGCCGTCGTCGGGCTCGCGCTGCTGGTGCAGCTCGCCATGGTCGCGCTGCTACCCGGGGAAGCCTGGTATTACTATCTCGACGCGGCGCTGCCACTGTGGGCGCTGGCCGCCGGCGCGCTCTTCGCGACGTCGCGTGTGGCGGGGCGTTGGCCGGTTGCCGGGGCCGTGATCGTCGTGGCGGCCACGTTGGTGCTGGGCGCGCACCTCGCGAGCTGGATCGCCGTGGGCGCGCGGCATGGCTACGTGGCGTTGAACCCGGCGGCGCTCTCGCTCGACGGCGCTGGCGGACGCGACGCCCCGGTCGCGGGAAGACTCGTAACGGCCGGCGTGAAGCGCGCGCTCGCGGCCGCGCTCGCCGACGAGCCGGCGCTGCTCGCGACGCGCTGGCTCGCCGTGCACGGACCGGCCTTCGACGACGCGACGGGAGACAACGGCTTCTGGCTCGCGCAGCACGCGTCAGAGTCGTCCGCGTCGCCCGCCGCGACGCCGGTGTCGTCGCCGCGTCACGTCGTGCTCTGGTACCGCGAGGATCCGACCGCACCCACCGTCCCGACCGACGACGTGGCCCTCGTCTCGGTCGGTCCCCTGATCGTCGCGCGCTATCATCCCACGATCGACTATGCCGGCTGTCACGACGAGCATGGCCCGGTCCCGCTGCCGGCCCGTGTCGTCCCGAGCCCGCGTCGGTACGGCGACGGGACGATCGCACGCCCAGCGACGCTACCAACGCGAGTGGACTGCACGCTCGCCCCAGGGGTGGGTGGTGCGCGGATCGTCGCGGCGATGAGCGCGGGGACAGTGACGCTCCACGCCGCCGGGGCCACGGGAGCCACCGCCGCGACCAGCACCCTCTGTGTGCGGCGTGGCGACGTGCCGACCCCGTTCACGATCGAGACCGCGCTCCCCGCTGGCGCGGTCAGCGACCTCGACCTCTACGAGCGTCCCGACCCGGAGTGCGGCCCCGCGAAAATTGCACCGTGATTTCCGGCGGTGCTATACACGCCCGGATCATGTCGTCCGCGCCCGATCCGGACGCGCGCACCCTCGATGCCCTCTACGACGAGGGTTATTACCACGGCGTCAACAGCGGCTACCCCGCGGCCGGGTACGAGAGTGAGCACGCGAGCTGGCAGCATTGGGTCACGCACCTCGCGGCGCGGATGGCGCCGGGGTCCCGTTGGCTCGATCTCGGGTGTGCCTACGGGTACCTCGTCGCCG
>JBDSJB010000576.1:0-3201 GCA_039917665.1 Binatia bacterium | reverse complement strand
GCGAGCGTCGTCATGGCGACGCCGCCGTCGGCGAGCTCGCGGTGCCAGTCGATGAGCGCGTCGGTCACCAGCCCGTCCTTGGCGCGCGTCTCGTACGTCGCGCACTTGACGATGCGGTTCCGGAGCGCGACGGGCCCGAGCGTGAACGGCGTCAGGATCGACGAAGCGGCGCGGCTCATCGCCCCTCTTCGCGCGCGTACCGCAACCGATTCGCGTCGCGCATCAGCATGGCTGAGTCGCTACCTCACGGGGCGGGCGAAAGTCGACCGCGGGGTCCGCGACAGGAAACGGCGACGCGCGCGCGTTGGGCGCCGCCGTTCAGGGTCGGTTACGGGAAGGGATGGATTTCTCCGTTCTGTGCGTCGATGGCGGCGCGCGGCCGGCGCCGAGCGCGCGTGCGTTCGTTGCAGGCCACGCCGAATTTGTCGGTCGGAAAGCATCCGGTCTCGCTGCCGCCAAAGGGATCTCCCGGACTCGCAGCCGCGGGTGAGGCTGCGAGACACATCACGAGCGCTGCGCTCAGTAGGGCGTGCTTCATGGCCATCCTCCTTTGCGTTTGCCGTCGATGGGCTGGATGGGTCCTCCTGACCAATCCTGCGAGGGGCGCCATCCTCTGCAGGGGGAATCGGGGAGCTCCGGCGCGGTGGGACGAAGGTTAGGAAAACGTGCGGTGACGATGACGCCGCCAGCGCCGATCGAAGAATCGTTACGGCGCGCGACGCCGGCCGCCGCGTACTTCGAGCGTCGCGGTGTCGACGACGCGCGCGTCGGCGTCGACGAGTGCGACCGTGTGCGTGCCGCCGATCGGTTCCCAGAGCGTGAGGCCGGCGGCGGGACCGAGGTCGGCGTCGTCGATCCGCCAGCGGAGGCCGGGAGCCGTGCCGGCGAGCTCGAGTGGGACGCGCTGGCGGTCCTCCGGGATGTCGGGATCGAGCGCGACGATCGTGCCGTCGACGGGGGCGATGATGCGGACCATGCCGGCGGCGAGCGCGCGCGCGGCGGGCTCGGTGCCGCGCACGAACCAGTCCTGACGCGCCGGCTCGACCTCGCTTGGGAAGGTGACGCGGGCGGCCACCAGCTCTGCCGGCGGCAGCGGCGCGGTGCTCGGCGTCGCGCGGTGGAGGTACGACATGACCTCGAGCCAGATCGGCGCCGCGCCGGTGACGCCGCTCACGTCGTGCATCGGCGCGCCCGACGCGTTCCCGACCCAGACGCCGACCGTGTAGCGATCGGAGAATCCGAGACACCAGTTGTCGCGCATCTCCTTGCTGGTCCCGGTCTTCACGGCGGTGAAGAAGCGCGTCGCGAGCGCGCTCTCGAGCCCGAACGTCGTGCTGCGGCTTTCGCGGTCGGCGAGAATGTCGGTCACTTGGAAGGCCGTGGCGGCCGAGAGCACGCGCCGGCCGGCGGACCCGGTGGTCGCGTCCGCCGCGGGCGTGACGTGGAGGGGCGACCACACGCCGCCGTTCGCGAGCATGCGATACGCGCCGACGAGCTCGTAGAGCGTGACGTCGGCGCCGCCGAGCGCGAGCGCCGGACCGTAGTACTCGCCGCTCTCGGTCGCGGTGGTGAAGTCGAGGTCGTGGAGCAGGGCGACGAACGCGTCGCCGCCGACCAGGCCGAGCGTCCGCACCGCGGGCACGTTCAGCGACGAGGCGAGGGCGGTGCGCGTGCTCACGAGGCCGCGGAAGTGCTGGTCGTAGTCGCGCGGCCGATAGAGACCGCCCGCGACGGCGAGCGCGAGTGGCGTGTCTTCGACCAGCGATGCCGGCGTCAGCAATCGGCGCTCGAACGCGAGGCCGTAGAGCAGTGGCTTCAGCGTCGACCCGGGCTGGCGCGGCGCGCGCACCGTATCGACGAAGCGGGCCCGCGAGAGCGCGCCGCTGCCGCCGACCCAGGCGAGCACGTCGCCGCTCGCGTTGTCGACGACGAGCACGGCGCCGTCCTCCACGTTCCGTCCGCGGAGTGCCAGGAGCGCGCGCTGCACGCTGTCGCGCGCGACGCGCTGGACGCCGGCGTCGAGCGTCGACGCGACCGGCGCCTGGGCACCGGCGAGCAGTCGGTGCGCGAGATGGGGCGCGAGATCGGCGACGCCGGTACGGACCGCCGGCGCATCGAGGCGCGCGGCGGCGGCGCCGAGCGCGTCGTCGCTCACGGTCGATGCCGGCCCATCGGTCGCACGTGCCGCGGCGGCGAGGCGGGCCGCACGCCGCGCCACGGTCGCGACGCTGGCGTTCGGGTTCTGCACGAGCGCCGCCAGGATGAGCGACTCGGCGTCGTCGAGGCCGTGCGGTGCCTTGCCGAAGACGAACGCCGCCGCCGCCGCGACGCCGCGCAGCTCGCCGCGGAACACGACGCGGTTGAGGTAGGTCTCGAGGATCTCGTCCTTCGACCAGTGCCGTTCGAGCGCGAGGGCGAGGCGCATCTGACGGATTTTCTGCTGCCAGGTTCGTCGATGGTCACGACGGGCCAACGTCGGATCGACGAGCGCCGCGACTTGCATGCTGATCGTGCTCGCGCCGCGCGCCGGGCGGCCGACGATGCGACCGACGACGGCGCTCGCGAGCGCGCGCACGTCGACGCCGGGGTGCGTGGCGAAGCGGCGATCCTCCGCGGCGAGCACGGCCGCGCGCAGCGCCGGCGACACGTCGGCGATCGCCGTCCAGCCGAGGCGCCGCTCGCGGCGGTCGGTCCGTACCTCGGCGATCACCGTGCCGTGGCGATCGAGGAGCGGCACGTCCGATGCGACGTGGGCCGCGCGCACGGCGTCGAACGACGCGACCGGCGCCATGGCGATCGTCGCCCCGCCGGCGACGACGGCGGTCAACGCGAGCGCGACGACGCCCACGCCGAGCCGCGCGCGCAGATTCACGGCGCGACCTCGACGGTCGCGTTCGGAATCTCGCCGAACACGTCGGGCGCGTAGAGCGCCTCGACGCGCGTCGGCGGCAGCGCGAACCGTCCAGCCTGGCTCGGCCGCATCGTGTACTCGATGGTGAAGCGGCCCTTCGGCACGAAGTCGTAGTAGGCGTGGAACCCGTCGAAGGCGCGCTCGATGAAGACCGGCGCCGGGCCTTCGCCCGTCGCGCCGCCGGCGGCGAGCAGGGCGGAGTCGCGGGCGAGGCCGGTTCCGACGTGCGTGGCGCCGGCGGGAATCGGGTCGTTCACGACGACCCACGTCATGTCGCGCTCGGCATCGAT
>JBDSJB010000575.1:0-3810 GCA_039917665.1 Binatia bacterium | reverse complement strand
CGCCTGATCGTCGGCGCCGACGGCGAGACCTATCGCTTCAGCCACGCGCTCGTTCGCGAGGCCCTCTACGCCGACTTGCCGCTCGCCCGCCGCCTCACGCTCCACCGGGCGATCGGCGAGGCGATCGCCGCCGGCACCGGAACCGACCGCGACGCTCACGTCGCCGAGCTCGCCCATCACTTCCGCGCCGCCGCGGCCGACGGCGACATCGATCTCGCGGTCGACTATGGCATTCGGGCCGGTGACCGCGCGACGCAGGCGCTCGCGCACGAAGAGGCCGTCGCCCACTACGAGCGCACCCTGCAGATGCTCGAGCACCACGGCGGCACCGACGACGCGCGGCACTGCCCGTTGCTCGTCGCCCTCGGTCTCGCCCACGTCCGTGCCGGCGATCCGGCCTCCGCGGAAGCGACGTTCCTCCGCGCGGGCGCGCTCGCGCGCGAGCGCAAGCTGCCGGAAGAGCTCGCCCGCGCCGCGCTCGGACTCGGCGAGATCGAGCGCCAGAACGACCGCTTCGTCCCGTTGCTCGAGGAAGCGCTCGCCACCCTCGACGGCGCCGACAGCGTGCTCCGCGCACGTCTGCTCAGCCGTCTCTCGGTCGCGCTCTATTGGGCGCGTCCCGAAACCCGCAAGCGCGCGCTCAGCGACGAGGCCGTCGCGATGGCGCGCCGCCTCGGGTACGCCCCGACCCTGGCCTACGCGCTCAGCAGCCGCATCGCGGCGCTCTCGGGTCCCGACGACGTCGAGGCACGGCTTGCGACGGCGACCGAGATGATCGCCGTCGCCGAGCAATGCGACAACCGCGAGTTCTCGATGATCGGCCGTGGCTGGACGATCGCGGATTCGCTCGCGCTCGGCGACGTCCACGGCGCGCGCTTCGCGATCGCCGCGTTCGCCACGGCAGCCGCCGAGTCGCGTCACCCGTACTTCGTCTGGTGGCTCGCGGCGATCCGCACCATGGAGGCGATCTTCGAAGGGCGGCTCGCGGAGGCCGAGTCGCTCGCGCAGGAATGCTTCGGGCTCGGACAACGCACCGTCACGACCGACGCCACGCAAGTCTTCGCGGCGCACTACTACGTCCTCTGCATCGAGGGCGAGCGCCCCGAGCAGATCGAGCCCGTCATGCGCGCCGTCGTCGAGCAGTTCCCGCGCGTGCCCGGCAGCCGCTGCGTGCTCGCGCTGCTCTACGCCGATGGTGGGCGGGTCGAGGAGGCTGTCGCCGAGCTCGACGCGCTCGCCGCCGACCGGTTCGCGATCCTGCCTCGCAACCCCGAGTGGCTGAGCAGCATCGCCGCGCTCGCAGCGACGTCGTCGCTGTTGCCGGACGCCCCGCACGCCGAGACCCTCTACGAGCTGCTGCTCCCCTATCGCGGCCGGATCATGATGACCGGCATGGGTGTCCTCTGCTCGGGCGCCGTCGCGCATCACCTTGCAATCCTCGCGGCCCGGCTCGGCCGCTTCGCCGAGGCCGACGCGTGCTTCGAGGAGGCCCTCGCCGCCCACGAGCGCATCGGCGCGACGGCCTGGCGCGCGTACACGCAGTACGAATGGGCCGCCCTCGCCCGCGCCCGTCAGGGGTCCGGCGACGACGCCCGCGCCGCCGTGCTCGCCGGCTCGGCCATGGCCTTCGCCGAATCGCACGGCATGCGGCGCCTGCAACGACTGCTCGCGGCCCTGCCGATGACGCCCGCGACGACGACCACGACCGACACCGTCGCACCGTCCCGACCGGGCACGCGCGCCGCCGTCCTGCAGAAGGAAGGCGACTACTGGCGGCTCGGATGGGAGGGTGCCGAGTTCCGCCTGCGGGATCGCGTCGGCCTGCATCACCTCGCCGCGTTGATCGCCAGTCCGGCCCGCGAGTTCCTGGCCGTCGACCTCGTGCGGAGCGTGGCGCGACGCGCGAGCATCAGCACCGACCCGAGCCTCGACGTCGACACCCGCGAGCTCGGCCGTCCCCGTCCGCTCACGAATGCCGAACCGATCCCCGACGTCCACGCCGAGCGCGCATACCGTTCGCGGCTCGAGGATCTGCTCGGCGAGCTGCACGAGGCGCGTCGCCGGAACGACCTCGGCACGATCGCGCGCATCGAGGCCGAGGTCGAGGCGCTGACGCGCGAGGTCGCCCGCAGTCTCGGCATCGCCGGTCGCGGACGCGACAGCCGATCACCGATCGAGCGCGCCCGCATCAGCGCGACGCGTGCGATCCGCGCCGCCATCCGCTCGATCCAGGAGAACGACCGGGCCTACGGCCGCCATCTCGAGGTCACGATCAAGACCGGCACGTTCTGCACCTACGTGCCCGACCCCGAGCTCGAGGTCGCCTGGCGGCTGTAGCGTGTTAGCGGGAAGCGAGGCGCCCGCATTCACTGCCATCGCGCGGAGCGGCGCGAGCACACGGGGCCGAGCTCTACGCTATCGCGTTCTTCTCGCGCAGCTTCGCGAGCTCGGCGGCGGAGAAGCCCCAATCCGCGAGCGCCTCGTCGGTGTGCTGACCGGGGTGCGCGGGCGGGCATTGGATGGCGCCCGGCGTACGGCTGAAGCGCGGCGCGGGCGCCGGCTGCAGGACGCCTTTCACCTCGGTGAAGGTGCCGCGGGCCTTGTTGTGCGGGTGCTCGGGGGCCTCGTCGAGGCTCAAGACCGGCGCGAAACAGACGTCGGTGTTCTCCATGATCGCGCACCATTCGTCGCGCGTCTTGCCCTTGAAGATGGCGGCTACCTTCGCTTTCAACGCCGGCCACTGATCGCGATCGAACTGCGAGGGCAGCGTCTCGCCAGCCAGGCCCGTGTGCTTCAGGAGCAGGTGGTAGAACTGCGGCTCGATCGAGCCGATCGAGACGTATTTGCCGTCCTTCGTCTCGTAGACGTCGTAGAAGTGCGCGCCGGTGTCGAGCATGTTGACGCCGCGCTCGTCCCTCCAGAAGCCCATGTGCTTCAGGCCAAAGAAGATCGTCATGAGCGCCGCCGAGCCGTCGGTCATCGCCGCATCGACGACCTGCCCCTTCCCGGATGTGCCGCGCTCCACGAGCGCCGCGAGCACGCCCATGATGAGGAACATCGTGCCGCCGCCGAAATCGCCGACGAGGTTGAGCGGCGGCACGGGCGCCGCTCCACTCCGGCCGATCGCGTGCAGCGCGCCCGTGATCGAGATGTAGTTGATGTCGTGACCGGCGGCGTTGGCGAGCGGACCTTCCTGCCCCCAGCCCGTCATGCGGCCGTAGACGATCTTCGGGTTGCGCTCGAAGCACGCGTCGGGACCGAGCCCAAGGCGCTCCATGACGCCGGGGCGGAAGCCCTCGATCAGCACATCGGCTTGGGCGACCAAGCGGAGCACGGTTTCGACGCCCTCGGGGGACTTCAAGTCGACGCCAATGCTGCGACGGCCACGGCTGAGCAGATCGAGGGGCGGCGACTCTGGATCGCCGCCGCTCACGTTCTGAGCCCGGTCGACGCGGATCACGTCGGCGCCGAGGTCCGAGAGCAGCATGGCGGCGAACGGTCCTGGTCCGATGCCAGCGAGCTCGACGATCTTGATGCCGGTGAGGGGTCCGTGTGCGGTAGCCATGGCGTGCGTTTCTCCTTTGACGCGTGCGGGATGGCTAGCAGCCCCCCGCCACTCCCTCAACCGACGCAGGTACTGTCTCAGTTCGATTCTCGCGGGAGCAGGCGATTGGTGGCCGCCGGCGGGCGGGTCGGGGATGGCTCCTACGGTCGCCGGGTTAGAGCCACCCAGCGCTTGCAACCTGTTGCTGCCTCTATGGCCTGCGCACACGCGAGCTGCGGCTCCCCGGAGCCATCCCCGACCCGCCC
>JBDSJB010000574.1:0-8365 GCA_039917665.1 Binatia bacterium | reverse complement strand
TCGTAACCGCCGAGAGGCCGAGCGCCAGCGCCGGCAAGGGCCCGGCAGCGACGACGCCATCGTGGACGATCCGCACCGGGCACGCGTCATCCGGCCCGCTCGCCGTCAGCGCGGGGGGAATCATCTGGTCGGCGGCCGCCACGAGAACCACTTCCCGGACCAGCGGGCGGATCACGGCTAGCACGTGAGCAAGCAGCGGCCGTCCGTCGAGCTCCAGCGTGACTTTCGGCCGGCCCATGCGCTCCGAGCGACCCCCGACCAGGATGACTGCGGCGAGCTCGGGAAGGACGGCGCTGGGCAGCATCGTTGAGCGCGACCGCGCCACGACCATGCTGGCGCGTCCGCGAGCGAGCATGCTATGCCAGTCGGCGTTCCGCAATCGGCGGTCGTCCGCTCCAGGTGGTGGCTAGGTCCCGCGCAAGAAAGCGTCGCGAACTCCGTCAGGTCCGAAAGGAAGCAGCGGTACCGACTCCCTTTCTGTGCCGCGGGGGCGCCTAGCTGCCACCTAGAGCGGATGACCGTCGATGCATTCGACCCCCGATGGTGGAGAGCCGCGAGCAATGGCGTATCTGGTACTGGCCCGAAAGTGGCGGCCGCAGCGATTCGAGGACGTGGTGGGTCAAGACCACGTCACGACGACGCTGCGCAATGCCATCGGCTCGGGTCGCCTCGCACACGCCTTTCTCTTCTCGGGGCCGCGCGGCGTCGGCAAGACGACGATCGCCCGACTGCTCGCCCGCGCGCTGAATTGCCAGACCGGCCCGACGGCCGAGCCGTGCGGCACTTGTGGGAGCTGCACCGACATCGCAGCCGGCAACGCCCTCGACGTCATAGAGATCGACGGCGCGTCCAACACCGGCGTCGACAACATCCGCGAGCTGAACGAGGCCGTGCGCTATCGACCGGCGTCGAGTCGCTTCAAGATCTACATCATCGACGAAGTGCACATGCTCTCGACCGCGGCCTTCAATGCGCTCTTGAAGACGCTCGAAGAGCCGCCCGAGCACGTCAAGTTCATCTTCGCGACCACCGAAGTGCAGAAGTTGCCGCCGACGGTCGTGTCGCGCTGCCAACGCTACGAGTTCAAGCGCATTCCGATGCCGGAGCTCCTGGCGCGACTCCGTCAGATCATCACCGACGAGAAGATCGAGGCGACGGACGCCGCACTCTTCGACCTCGCCCGCGAGGCCGACGGCAGCATGCGCGACGCCCAGTCCTTGCTCGACCAGGTGATCGTGTTCGCGGGGAAGACGATCGGCGAGGCCGAGGTGCGAGGCGCGCTCGGGGTGGCCGATCGGACGGTGCTCTACAAGGTCACCGACGCGATTCTCGCGCGCGATCCGGCGCGCTGCCTGCAAGCCGTCGATGAGTTGCACCGTTACGGCTACGAGGTCGGGCAGTTCTGTCGCGACCTCGTGCGCCAGCTCCGGCACCTGACGGTCGCGGCGCTCTTCAAGGATCCGGCGCTGCTGACGGATCTGCCCGACGCCGAGGTCCAGGAGACGATGCGCCAATCGAGCGTGCGGTCGGCGGACGATCTGCAGCGCCTCTTCCGGTTGGCGCAGGGGAGCGTCGAAGAGATTCGCCGCTCGATCCTGCCGACGGTCCTGCTCGAAATGACGCTGGTCAAGATGGCGACGCTGCCCGAGGGCGTCCCGGTGGATCAGCTGCTCGCACGGCTCGAGGCCATGGAGCGCCGGCTCGGCAGCGGCGGTGAGCCGACCCGCGGCGGCGAGCGACCGGCGGGATCGGCACGTCCGGCACCGAGCCCGACGATGGCCGCGCCCAGTGTCGTGGCACCGGCGTCCGCACCGAGCGCCCCACCCGCCGCCGCTCCGCGCATGACGATCCCGACGGCGCCGCGCCCCGCACCAGCGCCAGCCCCGGTCACGCGCGCGGTCCCGGCGCCGGCTGTCGCACCAGCACCCGTTGCCGCCCCGGCCGCGGTCTCGACCGGGGCAGGGTGGACGGCCTTCCTCGCCGCCGCGCAGAGCAAGATCACGCTCAAGCTCTATTTGAACGGCAGCCGTCTCCTCGAAGAGAGCGCCGACCTGCTGCACATCGGCGTCGAAACCGAGCTCGCCATGCGCGCGCTCCGCGATCCCGACAGCGTCGCCATGCTGCAGGAGCTGGCGCAACGCTCCTACGGCAGCGCACGGCGCGTGCAGGTGAGCGTCGCGAAGCCGCCGGCGGAAGAGATCGCGATGCGCGCGGCCGCCGACGAGGCGCAGCGCCGCGAGGTCAAAGAGCGTGCGCAGCAGAGCGTGAGCGTCCGCGCCGCAGTCGACATTTTGGGTGGTGAGGTGACCGACGTACGGCCACGGAGTCGGGGAGGAAAAGGATGAGCCTCGGAGATATCGGCAACATCATGAAGCAGGCGCAGCAGCTGCAAGAGCGCCTCGCACAAGTGCAGGACGACGTCGCGCGTCGCACCGTCGACGCCGCCGCCGGGGGCGGCATGGTGAAGGTGAAGGTGAACGGCAAGCACGAGCTCCTCACGATCACCATCGACCCGGCCGTGCTGAAAGAAGACGTCGAGCTGGTCCAGGACCTCGTGCTCGCGGCGGTGAACGAAGGTCTGCGGAGCGCCCAACGCATGGTCGCCGAGGAGATGACCAAGGTCACCGGCGGGCTCAAGATTCCCGGGCTCGGCTGAGTCGATTGACGTCATGGCCTACACTCCTTCGATGAATCGTGTGATCCAGGAGCTCTCCAAGCTCCCGGGGATCGGCGAGAAAACCGCCGCGCGCTTGGCCTTCCATCTGCTGCGCACCGACCGCGGGCTCGCCGACGGCCTCGCCGACGCGCTGAAGGCCCTCAAGGATCAGACGCGGCTCTGCGCCACGTGTCACGGGCTCACCGAAAGCGACCCGTGCCCGATCTGCGCCAACACCGAGCGTGCCGTCGACATCATCTGCGTCGTCGAGGAGCCCGCCGACCTGATCGCGATCGAACGCTCGCGCGGCTTTCGTGGGCGCTATCACGTGCTGCAGGGCGCGCTGTCGCCGCTCGACGGCATCGGTCCAGAAGATCTCCAAATCGGTGGCCTGCTGCAGCGCCTCCGCGGGGACGTCGTGCGCGAGGTCATCCTCGCCACCAATCCCACGGTCGAAGGCGAAGCCACCGCGATGTATCTTGCCCGTCTCATCAAACCCCTCGGTGTGCGCGTGACCCGCATCGCGCACGGCATTCCCATGGGGGGCGACGTCGAGTACGCCGACGTCGTGACACTCGGTCGCGCTTTGGACGGCCGGCGGGAGATGTAACCCCAACGCCCGCGGCCGTCCGGCTCGCGGGTACGTCCCCAAGGAGGATGGCATGCGAGGACTGCAGCAAGCCGGGAGTGTGCTCCTGGCAACCATGATGATCGCGACGACGGCGTGGAGCGCCGGCGCCGATGACGGCGCGCTCGCGACCGTCGGCAGCAAGACCTTCACCCGGGCCGAGATCGAAGCCCGTGTGAAGCCGAAGCTGATCGAGATCGAAGCGCAGAAGTACGAGGTCATCCGCGAAGGGCTCGACGAGGCGATCGCGGAAGAGCTCTTCAAGCTCGAGGCGACGGCGCGGAAGATCACGCCCGAGCAGCTCGTGAAGGACGAGATCGAGGCCAAAGTGCCGACCCCGTCCGATGCCGACATCCAGAAGGTCTACGACGAGAACAAGGAAGAGCTACAGGGCCAGGCGCTCGAGCAGGTGAAGCCGCAGATCGTCGAGTACCTCAAAGCCGAGAAGTCGCAGGTCCGTCACGAGGCGTTCATCACGGAGCTGAAAGCCAAGTACAAGACCGACGACAAGCTGCGCGCGCCGACGGTCGAGGTCGCGACGGCAGGACGTCCGGAGCGCGGCGGGGCAAAGGCCCCCGTCACGATCGTCGAGTTCTCGGACTACCAGTGTCCCTTCTGTAAGCGCGGGGAGGATGCGATCGACAAGGTGGTCGAGACCTACGGCGACAAAGTCCGCGTCGTATTTCGCGACTACCCGCTGCCGTTCCATCCGCAGGCCCGGCCGGCAGCCGAGGCCGCGTCTTGCGCGAACGCGCAGGGCAAATTTTGGGAGTACCACAAGAAGCTCTTCGCGAATCAGCAGGCGCTCGCCGATGACAATTTGAAGACCTACGCGAAGGACATCGGGCTCGACCAGGCGAAGTTCGACGAGTGCTTCACGAAGAAGCCGGGCAGTGCGGCCATCGACAAGGACCTCGCCGATGGCGCCGCGGCGGGCGTGAACGGGACGCCGGCATTCTTCATCAACGGCCGGGCGCTCTCGGGCGCGCAGCCCTTCGAGAAGTTCAAGGAAGTCATCGACCAGGAGCTGGCGGCCGCCAAGCCGGCGCCCTGACCGCGATGGACGGGCGATGAAGCGCAGCGGCGCTTCGTCGTCCGGACCGTGGCCCGGACCGGCCGCGGTTCCCCCGGCCCTCGGCCGCAAGTGGACGAGGTGCCGAAAATGTGACGGCGACGGCCTTCGATCGGGCCGTCTGGCGGTCCCGGCGAGCTGGCATAGCAGTTGCTGATTCGTCCGTGATGCCGAAGCGTTTGCCCGCCTCGCTGGTCGAGATCGTGCTGCGCTCTGCCATCACGGGCTGGATCGCGGCCCTGTACGGCGCCTTGTACATCTGGGCCCGGGCCGATTTCGCGGCAACCGGGACGCTCTGGCTCTTCAGCTGGCCGTTCTGCATCCTCCTGGCGCTCGCCACTCTGGGACATCTCCTGGTGGCGGGGGCGGGAGGCGACCGCTGGCCGTCGCCGGTCGGCTGGGTGCGGTCGGTCAACCGCGCGCTCGGGTCCGACGCGCCGGAGCAGGTGCCGGCCGACGTCCTGACGAACGCCCTCGTCCGCCTACCAGGATTCCCGGCCAGCGATGCCGTATGGTCCGCGATCTTCGCCGGCAGCGTCGTCCTGGTGATGGGCGCGCTCGAATGGCACGTCGCGGGGAATACGCGGAACGTCGAGCCGATTCTGATCGGCGGCCTCATCGCGACGGTCCTCTACGCAGCGATGAGCTTCACGGTCACCGAGATGCTGGTGCACCGACCGTGTCAGCGTCTGCGTCTCGCGGCGGCGGGCCTGGGTCTCGATCCGTACGTCGGACCGACGCTCGCCACGCCGGTCCGCATCCTGACGCTCGCGACCCCGACGGTCCTGGCCCTCGTCGTGGCGCCCCCGCTCGTGACCGCGCGCGGGCTCGCGTCGGCCGGGCTCGCGCACGGCATCATCGTCGTGCTCGGCACCGGGCTCTGCGTCGGGCTCGCGTGGCTGCACGCGATCGCAATTCGCGAGGCGGCCGCCGATCTCGGCGATGCGGCCCGCCGCTTGGTCGGTAGCGAGGCCGCGCGCTTCATCACGGGCACGATCGACGCCGAGCTCGTGGAGATGGCGCGGGCGTTCAACATCGCCGCGAGCGACGTCGATCGCTCGCTGCAGATCTCGGCCGCGCGCTACTCGGCGCTCTTCGAAGGTGCCGGCGACGCGATCCTGCTGGTCGAGCCCGCGACCGGACGCATTCTCGAAGCCAACCGCCGCGCGCTCGAGCTCACCCGCCTCGGCGAGCTCGCGCTCAAGGCGACCGAGATCGAATCGCTCTTCACGGTCGAGACGCCGCTCGAAAACGTCCGACGGCTTCCCGCTGGCACCTATCGCTGGCGCTCCGGCATGCGCGTGCAACGCCCCGACGGCTCGGAGTGTCCGGTCGACCTGGCGCTCAGCACGGTCGCCGTCGGCGATCACACCGTGCTGCAGGCCATCCTCCACGACGTCAGCGAGCGCGAACGCATCGAGGGCGAGCTCCGCCAATCGGTGCAGCGTCTCGAAGGGCTCTATCATCTCGCGGTCACGCTCGGCGGGACGGTGGAACAGGTGGCGGAGCACATCGCCGTCACGCTGCCCGCCTTGCTCGACGTGCCCATCGTCGCGGTCGGGCTCTACGACGGCGACGATCAGGTGATGCTCGCCGTGTACGAGGGCGGCACCGTGAGCCGCGGCATGCGCTACCCGCTCAGAGGCACGCCCGCGGAGCGCGTCCGCGACGAACGGCGGCCGTGTGTGATCGCGGATGCGAACCGACGATTCCCGTCGGACGCGTTCCTCGCCGGCCGTTCCGTGACGAGCTACGTCGGCATTCCCGTCCTCGGCCGCGACGGCGAGGTCGCGGGGCAGGTCGCGGTGATGGACGAGCGCGCCCGCCGGCCGCGCGATCAGGACATGCGTCTGCTGTCGACCTTCGCGGGCCGACTCGCCCGCGCGTTGCACGAGGACGAGTACCTGCAGGAGCGCGAGGACTTCATCGCGCGGGTGACCAATCAGAACACCGACCTGCGTGCGGCGCAGGAGCGGCTCACCGAGGCCGATCGGCTGAAGAACGAGTTCATGGGCATGATGTCCCACGAGCTCCGTACGCCGCTCAACATCTTCATGGGCTACACCGAGCTGATGCTGGACGCCGCCCACGAGGGGGACGCCATGCCGGTCGACGAGCAGCGCGACGTCCTTGGGAGGATGCTCGACTCGGCTCGCACGCTGACCGGTCTGGTCGAGGACACCTTGAGCGTACTCCGCCTCGAAAGCGCCGGCGTCCGCGTGCTCGTGCAGGACTTGCCGCTGCCGGCGCTCTTCGACGAGCTGCGCGGCGCGGAGCGCCTTCTGCGGAAGCCCTCAGCGGTGCGCGAGGAGTGGATCGTCGAGCCCGACGTGCCCGTGATTCCGTCCGACCGCATGAAGCTCCGCCAGATCCTGACCAATCTCGTCGGGAACGCTCGGAAGTTCACTCGTGAGGGGACGATCGAGGTGCGGGCGAGGCGGATCGGCGCGGAGCAGATTGCGATCCGCGTGACGGACACCGGCTGCGGGATCACGGCGGCCGACGTGCCGCACGTCTTCGAGCTCTATCGGCAAGCGAACAACGGCGGGGCGCACAACGGCTGCGGCATCGGCCTCTACATCGTGAGCCGCTATTGCGAGCTGCTGGGCGGACGCGTCGAGGTCGAGAGCGAGGTCGGCCGCGGCACGTGCTTCACGGTGACGCTGCCCGTCCGAGCCGACGCGATCGCCAACGCGACGGCCGCCTGACGAAGGCCGTCGCCTGACAGAAGGTCGTCGCCTGACGAAAGGCCGTCGCGTTGACCGCGGCGGCGACGCCGTGGTTCAAGGCCTCACGATCGGCGTGCAGCACGCGCCGCGGAGGTGACTGATGAGGCAATGGCAACGGCAGCGCATTCGATCCGTCTGGCTGCTCGTGACGGTCGCGGTCCTCGCGTCGACCGGCTGCGCCCCCCATGCGGTGGTGCCGAACTGGGATCCGGCGGCGTTCCGCGAGCTCGACACGCTCGAGTTCCTGACGGTCGGGCCCGAGGAGGGTCCGCACTGGTCGACCGTGTGGCTCGTCGTTGTCGACGGCCAGGTCTACGTGCGGCTGGGCTCGCGTGCGGCCGGTCGCATGCAAGACAACAAGACCGCGCCTTTCGTCGCAGTCCGGATCGGCGGGCGCGAGTACGAGCACGTGCGCGCCGAGGAAGTGAAGCCCATGATCGAGCGGGTGCAGGCCGCGATGGCCGAGAAGTATCCGACCGATCTCTTCGTCCGCTACGTGACCCATCCGCTCACGATGCGCTTCGCCCCGGAGCCGGGCGCGGGCGCACCGTAGTCGAGGCCGAAACGATGGCTGCCGAGGAGCGACAGACCGTCAGCGCGGACGGCCTCACTATTCCGCTGGAGCTCTTCCGGCCAGCAGTGAGCGGGCGCGTGCCCGCCGTGCTCGTGCTGCCCGAGATTTTCGGGCTGAACGACGACATGCGGCGGATCGCGCGCCGCTTCGCCGACCATGGGTATCTCGCGGCCGTCCCCGACTTTTTGGCCGGCGGCTGGTACGTCGGCTGCGTGCTGCGCGCCGCCCGCGATCTCCGCGCCGGCAGCGGAGCGACCGTCGCGGTGCTCGAAGCCGTGATCGCGACGCTGGCGGCGCGTCCGGACGTCGGCAAGGTCGGCGCCGCCGGATTCTGCATGGGTGGCGGCTACGCGCTCCTCCTCGGCACGCGCGAGCGCCTGAGCGCGGCCGGCGTTTTTTACGGCGACAGGCGTCCCCGCGAGGCGCTGGCGCACGCCTGCCCGATCACCGGAGGCTACGGTGCCCGGGACCGCCTCTTCGGTCCACAGGGCCGCCAATTGATCAGCGACCTGGATGCGCTCGGCCGCCCGCACGACGTGAAGATGTACGAGGACGCCGGCCACTCGTACATGAGCGACACGGATCATCCCGTGCTGGCGATGTTGACCCGGCCGCTCATGGCCGTCGCCTACGACCCCGCGGCGGCCGAGGACTCCTGGCAGCGCATGCTGGCGTTCTTCGCCCGCCACCTCGCCGACTGAGCGCC
>JBDSJB010000573.1:0-5799 GCA_039917665.1 Binatia bacterium | reverse complement strand
GCGTACGACTTCACACCTTCGAGCGCGTCGGGCGCGTCGTTGACGGGCGCCACGTGGCAGTCTTCGAGATACAGGCCGCCGCGGTCGGCGAGCTCGGGAGCGGTCGCGGTGTAGACCGACGTCGCGGCGCCTTGCTCGACCGACTTGAACTGCATGCCTTTGGCGCGCGACTGCAGAAACATGATGTCTTCCGGCTGCAGATGACGGCCGAGCTCGGTGACGATCGCGCCGGGATGGACGGCGTTGGCGTGGATGCCGCTCGCGCCGAGGCACCTCTCGAGACCGACGGCGAACAACACGTTGGCGGTTTTGGCCTGCCCGTACGACAGCCACTTGTCGTAGGCCCGGTGCTCGAAGGGAACATCCTCGAACACGACGGGCGACATGTGATGGCCGCGCGAGCTGAGCGACACGACGCGCGGTGCGGTGCCGCGGCGGAGCGCCGGCACGAGCAGGCACGTCATGAGAAAGTGCCCGAGGTGATTCGAGCCGAACTGGAGCTCGAAGCCGTCACTGGTCTTGCCTTGCGGGCACGCCATGACGCCAGCGTTGTTGATGAGCAGATCGAGGCGCGGATACTTGGCGAGCACGCGCTCGGCGAAGGCGCGGACGCTTGCGAGCGAGCCGAGCTCGAGCTCTTCCACGCTCACATTTGGGTTGCCCGTCGACGACCGGATCTCCGCGGCGACGCCCTCCCCCTTCGGCACGTCGCGCGCGGTCAGGATCACCTGCGCGCCGTGGGCGGCGAGCGCGCGCGACGTCTCCTTCCCGAGGCCGCTCGAGCCACCGGTCACGAGCGCGAGGCGCCCGGTCAGGTCGATGCCATCGAGCACTTCCTCGGTGGTGGTCGTCGGTCCGAAGCTCGCCGGGTTCCGCATGGCCGGAGTTACCGGCGATCTTGCAGCTTCGAGAGGAGGCGCAGGATCTCGAGGTACAGCCACACCAGCGTGACGAGGAGTCCAAACGCGCCGTACCACTCCATGTACTTCGGCGCGCCGTGCTCGGCGCCTTGCTCGATGAAGTCGAAGTCGAGTACGAGATTCAGCGCCGCGACGCCGACCACGATCACGCTGAACACGATGCCGAACGTCCCGCTGGAGTGCACCATCGGGATGCCGGAGCCGAAGAAGCTCATGGCGAAGTTGATCAGGTAGATGACGGCGATGCCGCCGGTCGCCGCGAAGATGCCGAGCTTGAAGTTCTCGGTCGCGCGGATCAGGCCGGAGCGGTACGCGAGCAGCAGCGCGGCGAGCGTGCCGAACGTGAGGAACACGGCCTGGCTGACGAGGCCGGGGTAGCGCGATTCGAACGCCGCCGAGATGCCGCCGAGCGCCAGGCCTTCGAGCGCCGCATACATCGGGGTCGTCGTGCCGGCCCATTCCTTCTTGAAGATGGTGACCATGGCGAGGACGAGCCCGCCGATGATCCCGACGCCCATGAACGCTGGGACGCGCGCATCGCCGATGGGGAGGTTCCACGTGTACGACGCGGTCGTCATCAGGATCAGCAAGGAGAGCGCCGTCTTGTTGACGGTGCCCTGGATGGTCATCGTGCTCTCGCCGACGCCGGCGCGGGTGCCACGGAACGTGTCGGCGGAGAGGGCGGGGTTGCCGGATCGCATTGCGAGAGGATTCGTGGCCATGCCGACTATGTATAGGATGTCGACCCCCCGAGCGACCCTAGTCGGGAGGGCGCTGATACGGCTCGAACGCCACGAATGGCGCACCTTTCCAGAGCCGCGCCGTCACGGCGAACGTCTGCCCGCTCTTGAAGATGAACGTGATCGTGTCGAGGCTGCTCCGGACCTCGGCGATCTCCTCGCCGGCGAGCCAGCTCCAATCGACGGCGCAGCCGCCGTCGTCATTGAGACCGTCCTTCGTGCTCATGCCCGACGGGCTAGCACATTTCGTGGTCAGGGAACGGTCACCCTCCGGGTGCGAGCACGCGGAGCGGCGTCTCCGCCCCCACCTTCCAGCCGGTCGTCGTGGCAATGTACTTCGCGTCGACGGCGTCGCGCGGCAGGCAGCCGGCACGGTCGCGGACGAGGGGCTCCATCTCGGCGACCGGCAGCGTCGTGACCGGGGGTGCGTCGACCGGCGCGGTCGCCTTCCCGTCCGGGCCGGTCTTGGCGAGGCCGCGGAACACGTTGCCCGCGGTGAAGACGGGTCCGAGCTGAATCAGGCGGAGAAAGCCGGTGGGGCTGCCGCCGAGCGCCTTCGCCGTCGGGCTCAGCGTGAAGAGCGAGCTCACGAGATTCCCGCTGCTCAGCTTCTCGAAGCGGAGCGCGTACGACGTCCAGTCCTCGACGATCAGATTGCGGAGGTCGGCGACCACGCTGCTCGACACGAGCGGGCCGCGCGCCCACTGCTTCATCATCCACGTGTGGTGCACCGACACGTTGGTGGTCGCGTCGTATTTGACGAAGATCGAGCGCGTGTTGCCGGCGAGAAAGCTGTGCTGCAACGTCACGTCGTGCGCGCCGTAGCCGATCGACACGCCGTCGTCGGCGGCGCCCGTCGACGAGATGTGGCTGAACACGATGTTGGAGGCGCCTTTGCCCTGCGCGCGCAGATTGTCGGAGCCGTTCCGCAAGCGGAGGTTCCGGACGATGACGTCGTGACCCGACACCTCGAGCGTCGGCTGCCATCCGAGCTTGTGCCCGAGCAGCGTGGCGCCGTTGCCTTCGATCGTGACGAAGCTGCTCGCAATCGTGAGCGAGGTTTCGATCGTGATCGGACCGGTGACGTCGAACACGATGATGGCGTGGCCGGTCTTCGCAGCCTTGAAGGCGGCTTGCACGGCGGCGTCGGTGGCTTCCGTGACGTGGATCACGCGACCGCCGGCGCCGCCGGGGGTCGTGGCGCCGAAGCCTTCGAGCGCGTCGGTGTTGCCGTCCCCGCCGCCCGCGGGCGGTGATGGTGGGGTGCTGCCCCCGACGGTGATCGTGACGGTCGCGCTCGCGCTCGTGACGCCGTCGGTGACGATGACGCGCGCGACATAGCTGCCAGCCCCCGCATAGATGTGGTCGAGCGCGGCCGGCGCACCCGTCACGACGAACATCGCCTGCGGCGTCGGCTCGGCGCAGCCGTGCGTGGCGAGCTTGTCGAGCGTCTCGGCGATGTTCTCGTTGGTGCCGTTCAGCGCGGGCTGCTGCGGGAAGCCGCCGGCGACCGCTTGCGCCGCCGACTCGCGTGAATAGAGGAGCGCGGTCTCGTAGCGGTCGCAGGTCGCGAGCCCGAGGTCGTTGTAGAGATGGATCGCGCCGAGATCGTGGCCAATGCGCTGCAGGAACCAGCGCGCCACCCGATCGATGCGGTTGGTGCTGCCGACCGTGATCGGACCGGCGGACGTGATCGTGGTCAGCGGGAGCAGGAGCGCGACGTCGTCGAGGTACGCGTCGACGGCCTCCTCGAAGTCGTCGGCGTCGCGGATCACTTTCGCGGCCTCGTAGCCGTCGGCGGCGATTTGGAGCGTGCCGCGCGGATCGCTCGGCGGGGCGCTGCCGCCCGCCGTCGTGCCGTCACCGAAGTCCCAGCTGTAGCCGAGCGCCGTCCCTTCGGGATCGCTCGACGAGGATGCGTCGAGACGCACCGCGAACGGCGGCGTGCCGCTCGTCGCCGACGCGCTGAGGCGCGCGAGGGGCGGACGATTGCCACCCGGACCCGGCGTCGCCGTCGGCTCGGGAACCATTGGCGTCGCTGTCGGCGCCGTGCCCCCGCCCGTCGGCGCCGTCGTCGGCAGCGGACCGCCGCTCGGTGCGACCGTCGGAGGTCGCGCCGTCGTCGACGGGACGGGCGTCGTGCTGCCACCGCTCGTGGTTCCAGGGACGATCGCCGCGATCGCCGGGCCGGAGCCGGGGTCGGGCGGCGTCAACCCCGTGACCGGGGTCCATGTGGCGCTCGTGAACTTGTAGACCGTGCTCACGGCGCGTCCGTCGACGACGACGAGCTCGAGGCGGCCGTCGCCGTCGATGTCGCCGAGCGCGGGTGCGGGACGATTCGCGACGGGCGGATCCCACGCGGGCTTCCGCGCGAAGGGCGGAGTGCCGGCGCGGCCTTCGTACGCCAGAATGTCGCCTTCCTCGCGTCCGACGAAAAGATCCGCGCGCCCGTCGCGATCGACGTCGCCGACCGCGGGATGCACGTCGCCAGTGCCGACGCCGGCGAGATTCCACTCGACGCGCGGCCGCCATGCTGGCGCGCGCGACGACCCGACGTTCTCGACGGCGATGAGCGCGCCGACGGTGTTGCCGATCAACAAGTCGAGGTCGCCGTCGCGATCGAGATCGACGGGCGCGGGGATGGCGCGATCACCGACGTCGACGCCGGGATCCCAGCCGGGCTGACGAATCCAGATCGGCGCGGCGTCGTTGCCGCTGTTCAAAAAGACGCGCGTATTGCCGAGCGCTTCGCCGACCAGCGCGTCGCGATCGCCGTCGCCGTCGAGGTCGGCGAGCGCGGGGGCGCCGTAGTACCCGACGTCAGGCACGTCCGCCGTGGCTTGCCGCTTCCAGGCCGTGTCGGTCGCGCTCCGGGTGTAGGCGACGTTGGTGCCGTTCGGCATGCCGAAGGTGAGTCGCGCGGCGGATGCCGGCGACGGCAGAGCGACCACGCACGTGGTCAGAATCGAAAGCACAAAACAATATGGCTGCATGCGCATGTCGCGCGGTCCTCCCGTTCCGAACGTGATGCACTCCGGTGCGTGTGTCGGAGGAGCGAGCCGAAAGAGGAGACGCCGGAGGAAGGGGGAAAGCGGAAACGAAAACGTCACGCGCAGCGCATGGACCTCCGAAGCGAAACGCGTGCCGCATGCGGAGGCGAGCATCGACGGTCGGCGCGCGCACGGATGCCGGCACCAAAGCCGCGCCCCGTCACACTGGCGATGCGCACATGGGTGGCGTGCGGCTCGGACGCGGTCGAGCGGCGTATGCACGTCCTTGCAGGGCTGCGCCGACGCATGGCCCTCCGTGTCGCGTGCGTTGCAGCACGTCGTCCGCGGCGTGTAGTCCTGCGACCGATGACGTTCGTGACGGCCGTGCGCGTCGTGCTCGGTGTGCTGCTGCAGCCCGCGTTGCTCGGGATCGCGCTCTTCTATCCGCCGGGCACGTTCGCATGGCAGCGGGCATGGCTGATCATGGCCGTGTTCGTCGCGGCGACCGTCGTGAGTCTCGTAGCGCTCGCACGTGCGCGACCGGATCTCCTCGCGGAACGTTTCAAGCCGCCGCTGCAACGCGGCCAGCCCGCCGCCGACAAGATCGCCGTCCTGGTGTTCATTGCCGCGTTTGCCGGCGCGATCCGCTTCATTCCGTTCGACGTGTTTCAGCTGCACTGGTTGCCGCCGCCCGGGGAGGGTGCTGCCTACGCCGGCCTCGTCCTCGTCATCGTCGGCTGGTGGATCGTGACGGCGGCCATGCTGGCGAACACGTTCGCGGTGCCGGTCGTGAAGCACCAGAAAGATCGCCACCAGCACGTGATCGATCGTGGTCCCTACGCGATCGTGCGCCACCCGATGTACAGCGGGATCAGCCTCGTGATGCTCGGGATGCCGCTCTGGCTCGGCTCGTAGGCGGGCGTGCTCGTGGCCCTCGTGCCGATCGCGGTGCTCACGATACGGATCGGCATCGAGGAAGCCTTCCTCCGGCGTGCGCTCGCCGGATACGCCGACTACACCGCGCGGGTCCGCGCGCGGCTCGTGCCGGGCGTGTGGTGAGCGAGCGGCGCGGTCAGGCCGCGGCGCTGCGCGCGGTCGGGGAGTCGGCGGCTGCGGCGCTCCGCGGCTCGGCGCGATACTCGGCGTGCA
>JBDSJB010000572.1:0-3004 GCA_039917665.1 Binatia bacterium | reverse complement strand
ATGAGGCGGTGGCGCGGCATGTACGCGACGCCCCCGCGCACGTAGCGCGACGCGATGACCACCTCGGCCCGTTCGCGGCTCCGCCAGAGCTTCACGATGAAATCCGGGTCGTGGGACAAGTCGGCGTCGAGCGTCAGGATGTAGGTACCGGCCGCAGCCGCGAGACCCTCGCGGAGCGCGCCGCCATAGCCCGGTAGCGTCTGACGGATGACGCGGGCACCGCCCGCGACCGCGGCATCCGGCGTGCCGTCGGTGGACCCACCGTCGACGACCACGAGCTCGTAGCTGCAGCCGATCGAGCGCAAGACCTCGATCGTGCGGGGCAGCAGCTGCTCCACGTTGAGGCGTTCGTTGAGAACCGGGAGGACGATCGTGAGGTCGACTGGGGTGACGGACATGCGGCGGCCGAGGGTAGCAAACGACCGACGCGTCGTACACCGCAGGAGTGCGATCGTCGACCCGTTTGCTCAATAGACTCGCAGACTATCGGATGGTACTTGAGGCGCGCCCGTGGATCGTCTCCCCAGCATCTCGGCGTTTTTCCCTGCCTATAACGAGGAAGATAACGTGACCGCCATGGTCGAGCGGTTCACGGCCGTGTTGCCGCAACTGGCCGACGACTACGAGATCATCGTCGTCAACGACGGCAGTCGCGACCGGACTGCCGAGATCGCCGATGGACTCGCGGCCGCCGATCCGCACGTGCGCGTGGTGCATCACGGCCAGAATCGCGGGTACGGAGGCGCACTCAAGTCGGGCTTTGCGGCCAGTCAAAAAGCCTACGTGTTCTTCACGGACGGGGACGGTCAGTTCGACGTCGGCGAGATCGCCAACTTGCTGCCGAACATTCCCACGTACGACGTCGTGATCGGCTATCGAATCGATCGGGCGGAGGGTGGTCTGCGTCGGGTGAATGCCGGTGCCTGGAACTTTCTGGTGCACCGCCTCTTCGGCATTCCCTCGCGTGACGTCGACTGCGCCTTCAAGCTCTTCGATCGTCGCGTGTTCGACGTCGTGCACCCCGAGGCCGAGGGCGCGATGATCAGCACCGAGATCCTGGCTCGGACGGTGCGCGCGGGGTTTCGCATCACCGAGGTCGGCGTGCACCACTACCCGCGCCGGCACGGAACGCCGACCGGCGCCAATCCGCTTGTGATCGCGCGCGCGTTCTACGAGCTGTTCCGGCTCTACCGGCGCATCACCGGCGAGCGCCGGGCTTAGCCTCGCTCATGTCCTCCGGGCCGCCCTTACGGGCAGCTCGGCTTGATGCAGGCGACCGTCGGCAGCAGCAGGGCCCCGGGACCCGGGAGGCCAGCGGCGGTGTTGACCGCTGCGCTCCGCGTGTCGTCGACGCAGAACGTCGCTACCTGCAGCGGCGTTGCCTGGCTTGGCTTACCCGTGCGTGTGAGGTCCCCGGTGAGCGACCCATTCGCATCAGTGGCACCGAGACAGCTCCGAACTTTCGTCGTGCAGCTGTCGCCAGCGGCCGGGCACCCGGCGTCGTCGGCGCAGGTACGAAAGCTTTCGATTGCGCAGAGCGCATCGGTTGGTCCTGCGGCGCATTCGCCCTGACCGTTGGCGTCGAGCGTGCAGACGCCGTCGGTGCAGGCATTCGGTTGCACCTGTCCCTCGCAGTAACAGGGGTCGCCGGTGACGCCCGCGCCCGTGCAACTGGCGGAGGCCGAAATCGCGCGAATGCCCGTGGTCAAATTGAGCGGCAGGGTCGAGGCTCCGATGTTGGCGCCGGAAGCCTGTGGACAGTCGAAGCTCGTGTTTCCGAAGGACGGCGTCGTGCCGTCGGTGGTGCACGCTTGCCCGTCACGGGTGCCGCCCTGGCACGTCCCCGTTGCTCCCACGGTGGCGCCTGAGCAGGTGGGGCACGGCTGGTCGGCCGCGATGCCGACGAAGCTCGTGAAGATGATCGCGATGTTCGAGGTGCCCTCACCGAGCTCGGGCTTCACATTACCGGTGACCGTCCCATCGACCTGATTGCTCACGCAGATGGCAATGCCGCCGCCGGAGATCGGCAGCGGAGCACCGAAGAAGAATTCGCATGTGGAGCCGCTGCAGTCGTCATCGCTCGTGCAGCGGATGGACGTGTCGTTCTGACAGCGGTGATTGTCGACGATCGTCGTACTGGCGATTGGGCCCGTCAGTGCGCAGTCGCCGCACTGACCGAGGAAGGTGCCGGCGCAATCGAGCGCGAAGCTCAACGAGCCGCCCGTACCCAATATTTGGTCGTGGTAGAGGCCGGTCCATCCGACGTCGAGGTCTGACCCCTCGCTCTGGACCGTGTACGTAATGAGCTCGGGGCAGGGGATCTGCGGGGGTGCCGTGGCGGTCGGACCCGGGGTGGCGACGGGTGTCGCGGTCGGGAGTGCATCATCGCCGGCACTGTTGTCGTTGTCTCCACAGGCGGCGCTCATCAGCGCAAGTGCCACCACGACGACCATCGACCCGTATCGCAGCATCTTCAACCTCCCCGTACAGATGACACTCGGGTGGCATGATGACAGAGCGAAAGCGAACCAGGCTAGGGGTCGAGCAAAAAAAAAACCCCGGGTCCGCGCGGGACCCGGGGGTCGGAAGCAGCTAGCGCGTGCTCAGGGGAGACTCAGGATCTCCTTGCTGATGAGCGGCAGCTCGATGCGGCCAAGGCCAGGCAGGCCGCCGGCGGCGTTGACGGCCACCGAGGTCGTCGGCGGGATGCAGAAGAGCGACGCGAAGATCGGCGTCGACGTGCCGTTGGCGTCGGGTGGATCGGCCATGCCGCTGGCCTCCACGCTGCCCCCGACAACGCCGTTGTCGAGGTAACAGGGACGGAGGACGGATTGGCAGGAATCGCCCGAGGCTGGACAATCCGTCGCTTGCGTCGCCTGGGTGCAGCCGCGGAACGACTCGATGTTGCAGATGCCATCGATCGGGCCGCCCTCGCACTGACCCTTGTTGGAGCCCGGGGAGACGGGGACGCAGGCCGGGTCGGCGGTGGTGGTGTCGTCGATGC
>JBDSJB010000571.1:0-3572 GCA_039917665.1 Binatia bacterium | reverse complement strand
GAGCGAGCCACTCGCGGCGTCTTCCAGCTGCTCGAAGACATCAATGCGGCGGGCACCGTGGTGGTGATGGCGACCCACGATCTCGATCTGGTGCGCAGCACCGCCAAGCGGACCCTCGAGCTGCGCGATGGCAAGCTCGTCTACGACTCGGCCGAGCGCGGAGAGCCCAGGTGAACCTCCTCTGGCGCGAGGCATTCCTCGCCTTCAGACGCACCCGCACGCTGTCGGCGCTCTCGGTGATCACGATCGCCTTCGCCCTTTTCGTCACCGGCCTCTTCGGCCTGGTAGCGCTGAATCTCCGCTCGGCGCTGAGCGAAGTCGCCGAACGTGTCGAAGTGGTGGCCTTCGTGCTTCACGGCACGCCGTCGACCGGGCTCACCGTGGCGGCGCAGGACATCGCGGCCTTCCCCGAAGTGCAGGAAGTGAAGTACGTCTCCGAGGAAACGGCGCTCGAGCGCGCCAAGCACGACCTCGTCGAGTTCAGTGATGCCTACAAGGATCTCGAGGTCAATCCGCTGCCGCCCTCGTTCGAGATCCGGCTCAAGCCGCAGTTCCGCGACGCGGTGCACGCCGGGGCAGTCGCCGAGCGGATGCGCTCCTTCGATTTCGTCGATGACGTCCGCTACGGCAAGGACTGGGTCCAGCGACTCGATGCACTGCGCACCATTGCCGGGCTCGTCGGGCTCGCCATCGGTATCGCCTTCGCGCTCGTCTCGATCGTGATCATCGGCGTCACCATCCGGATCACCGTGCTGCAGCGCGCGCGAGAGATCCACATCATGCGCCTCGTCGGCGCCACCGACTGGTTCATCCGCGGGCCGTTTCTGATTGAGGGAGCCGCCAAGGGATTCCTCGGCGGTCTGCTCGCCCTGATCCTCTGCGCCGCGGTCTACTTCGGCTTCCGCTCGCAAGAATTCGGGCTCAGCGTCGGGCTGCACTTCTTCGGGTTCGGGCAGGTCATCCTGCTGCTCATCTTCGGCGTGCTGCTGGGGTTCACGGGATCGCTCGTGAGCGTCGGCCGGCACCTGAAGCACGTCTAAGCGGTCCAACGTGCGTCCCGCCCGGTTCTGGCTCCTCGCCGCGCTGCTGGGCAGTGCCCTCAGCGGAACCGTGGTCCACAACGCCACCGCGCAGCAGAATCCCGAACTCGAAAAGCAGCGCCGCAAGCTCGACGAGATTCGCCAGGAGCGCGAGCGCCTGCAGCGGCAACAGCAGCAGATCGAGGGACAGGTCAGCGATGTCGGCGCCCAACTGCGGCTCATCGAACGCCGCAAGGAAGCCACCACCCAGCTGGTGACCGGCATCGAGCGTGAGATCTCCTCACTCGGATCGCAGCTCGAGCGCACCTCCGCCGAACTCACGCTCACGCAGGACAACCTCGCCGACCGTCGCGCCGTCCTGCGCCGCCGCCTCGCCGACATCTACAAGCGTGGCCCGCTCTACACCTTCCAGGTCCTGCTGGCCGCTGAGTCGTTCGGCGACCTGCTCACGCGCTACAAGTACCTCTATCTCACCTCGCAGCAGGATCGCTCGCTGGTGCGCGACGTCGAGAAGCTCAATGCCTCGGTCGATCGCCGGCGCAACGACCTCCTCGGCATCCGCACCGAGCTCGACCGGCGCCGCGAGGAACGCGAGGCCGAACTCGACAACTTCGCCCGGCTCGCCGACGAGCGACAGAACCGACTGAAGGCGCTCGAGAAGACCTCGACGCAGGGGAAGCAGCGACTCTCGACCCTGGAGCGCGACGAAGGCCGACTCAATGACCTGCTCGCAGCGCTCGAGAAGTCGCGTCGTACCGCCGAGGCGAATCGTGCCGCCCGGCCGAGCACCGTGAATGCTCCTTCGACCGGTTCACTCACCACGGCGGACCTCGGCAAGCTCGACTGGCCGGTCGATGGGCAGATCATCTACGACTTCGGGCGCGACTCGCTCAAGAACGGCGGCGTGGTCCGCCACAACGGCATCGGGATCAAGGCGCCGGTTGGCACACCCGTGAAGGCGATTGAATCAGGGAAAGTGGTACTCGCGCAGCGACTCTCGACCTACGGCCTCGCCGTGTTCGTCGAGCACGGCGACGGCTACTACAGCGGCTACATGCAGCTGCAGAGCACGCCGGTCAAGGTCGGTCAGGAGATCAGTCGCGGGCAGGTGATCGGAGCGGTGGGCGGCGAGAATTCCGGCGATGGGCCGCATCTCTACTTCGAGATCCGCGGCAAGAATCAGATTGCGCTGGATCCGACGGCGTGGCTGAGGCGGAGAGGCGGGCAGTAGCACAAGAGAGAGGAGAGAGGAGAGAGGAGAATAGGCGCGGGACATTGCCTCCCCCCTTCTCTCTTCTCTCATTTCTCTTCTCTCCTCTTACGCCGCCGTCCCGATCCTCTCCACGTCCTGCCGCTTCCCCGCCAGCATCGCCGCCTCAGCCTGCGCAAAGAGATCTTCCGGCTTGTGCACGCCAGGGTGCGGGTAGCAGGCGATTCCGGCCGTGAGGCGGCAGCGCACGCCGAGTTGCAGCTCGCCGAGTCCGGCGGGGCCGAGCCGTTCGCGAATCCGGTGCACGGTACCGCGCGCGCCTTCGAGATCGGTCTCGGGAAGCAACAGCAGGAACTCTTCGCCACCATAGCGCGCCACGAAGTCGGGAGCGCGCAGCTCCTTCTGGAGTAGTCGGCCGAGATCGGCGAGGACGCGATGACCGCCATCGCGACCGAGGCGTTCGTTGATGGTGCGCATGCCGTCGACATCGAGCAGGATGATCGTGAAGGTCATGTCGTAGCGACGTGCCCGTTCGAACTCCTCGCGGATGCGCTTGTCGAGTGCGTCGAGGGTGCCGCAGCCGGTGAGCGGATCGACGTGGGCCGCGAGCGCCTGCCGTCGCGAGATGGCGCCGCGCCGTTCCTCAGCCTCGAGGAGTCGCGCCGTCGCGAGCACCGCGTGCTCGGCGAAGGTGATATGTCCCGGCGTGAGCGCGGGTTCGCCGCGCCGCGTACGCAGCACCAGCGTGCCGAGGGCACGACCGAGCGGCTGCAGCGGGATGGCGGCCACCGACTCGAGGTCGAGCGGGGGCAATGACATTGCCGGTTGACCGGGCGTGACCTCGAAGAGGGGCGAGGCGTGCACGTCGCGAATGAAGAGCGTCTCGCCGGCGGCGAGCGAGGCCACGGCCTCGGGCCAGCGTTCGAGATCGACATCGGCGTCGCGGACCTTCGGCGCATCGGTGGCGGCCACGAGGCGGCCCACAGGAGCGCCTTCGGTGTGCAGCAGGCACGACACCGAACGAACTTCGATCGCGTGACCAATGGCGCGCACCAGGGCGTGCAGCATCTCGTCGCGATGCAGTTCCACGGCGACCTGCTGGAGCACTTCGAAGAGCTTGAGATCGCCGGCACTGGGGCCGTGGATCGCGGTACGGGGCGAGACCAGGCGGGCACGCAACCGCGCAATCAGCGACGCCGCATCGGACGGGAGCAGGATCGCTTCGTCGGCTCCGGCTTCGGCGGCGCGCACGAGATCTTCGGGATCATTGGAGTTGAGCAGTACCACCACCTGGGCGCCGGTCGCTCGTGCGGCACCGAAGG
>JBDSJB010000570.1:0-8623 GCA_039917665.1 Binatia bacterium | reverse complement strand
GGGCGTCATGGTGCCCATCCGGTGCCCATTCTGAGACAAGGCGGCGTGCAGCACGGTTTCGATAGAGCGTCGCGAGCCGTCGACCATCGGGGCGGACAAGCCCTCGCATCCATTTTCGGTAGTGGCCCAAAGATCATCTGTTCCGAGGTGCCACACACCTGGGCCACCCAGCCCGGGTCCTCGCCCGCCGAGAGCGCCAAGGTGATGAAGGTGTCGCGGATATTGTATTGGCCGCGCGCCGGGATGCCGGCCCGCTGGAGGGTGGGGAGCCAGATGCGCTTGTTCAGCCATTCCTGCGAGAGCGGCTGTCCGGCGGGGTCGGTGAAGATGAAGGTGTCGGACGTCATCTCCGTCACTGCGGCCCGCAGGCGGCGAAAGACTCCTTTGAGGAGATGCTCTACGCCCAGCTTGCCTCCACCAGCCCAGCCGGCCGAGTCACAACCCTGCTGAAGGCGTCGCGGATCTCTCTGGGTGGTGCCGACCGAGGAGCTGGCCAAATCGCACGCGAACTGTACGATGTGCTCTGGTAGCCGTCGGCATCGACGTGTCAATCGCCGAGTGTTCGGTCCCCCGCCTGTGAGCATTCCGGGCATCTTGGTCGTATGCGGGGTCCACTCCACAGTCCAGGAGCGTCGGAGTTAGAGGAGATGGGTTGAGCGAGAACTATTCCATTCCGAACGCGGCACACGCCGTGGCGGCCGAAGAGGTCGTTCGCGCGCTCGGCACCGACGTACGCGTCGGTCTGCCCAGCAGTGCGGTCCTCGAACGACGGGAGCGCCACGGTCGAAACGAGTTGGCGCAAGCACCGCGCGACCCGTGGTGGCGGCGGCTCGCGCGGCATTTTGCGGACCTGCTTATCTGGATCCTCATCGCCGCCGCACTCATCTCGGGTGTGTTGGGCGAATGGATCGACGCCGGTGCGATCCTCGCCATCGTGGTGCTCAACGGCGTGCTCGGCTTCGTGCAGGAGGGCCGGGCGGAGCAGGCGCTGGCGGCGCTTCGCAAGCTGTCGTCCCCGCAGGCTAAGGCCGTCCGCGACGGGCGATCACAGAACCTGCTCGCGGCCGAGCTCGTGCCTGGGGACCGTATCGACCTCGAGCCCGGCGATCGAGTGCCCGCCGATGTGCGGCTCATCGCCACGGCCGGCTTCCGAGCCGAGGAGGCCTCGCTCACCGGCGAATCGGTGCCGTCTGATAAGGACCACCGTCTCGTACTGCACGAGCAGGCTCCGCTCGGCGACCGCGTGAACATGGCATACATGGGCACCGCCGCCGCCGCCGGCACCGCCAGCGCCGTGGTCGTGGCGACGGGGATGACCACGGAGATCGGGCGCATCGCCGGGATGCTCCAGCAGCAGCAGCCCGAACTCACGCCGCTTCAGCGACGGCTAGCGGAGCTCGGCAAGACGCTGGTCTATCTCGTGCTCGCGATCGTCGCGGTCATGTTCCTCGTGCAAGTCCTGCGAGGCGGTAGGATCGTCGAAGCATTCCTGCTTTCGGTAAGTCTCGCGGTAGCCGCGGTACCCGAGGGCCTGTCCGCAGTCGTGACCGTCGCGCTGGCGTTGGGGCTCCAGCGGATGGCTCGCCGCAACGCGCTCGTCCGCCGACTTCCCAGCGTGGAGACGCTGGGTGCCGTGACAGTGATCTGCTCGGACAAGACCGGCACGCTCACGCGCAACCAGATGACGGTCCGTGAGATCGTCGCTGGCGGGCGGTGGTATGACGTTACGGGAGGCGGCTACGACCCCACGGGGGAGTTTCGCGTACGCGGCGCGGCCGCCGCGGCCGATGGGGCGGACGCGACGGATCCCCGGCGAGAGCCGTCGCTGCTCCAGATGCTGACAGTGGGGGCATGGTGCAGCCACGCGCAAGTAACGCTATCCGGCGAGGGCACTGGGAATTGGGACCTCGTGGGCGATCCGACGGAGGGAGCAATCGTCGTCGCGGCGATGAAAGCCGGGGTTCAGGTAACAGACCGCGAACGACGTGTCGTTCACGAGATCCCATTCAGCTCCGACCGCAAGGCGATGTCTGTCGTCGTTCGTGGGGGTGGCGAGAGTCTCGTCATGTACACCAAGGGAGCGCCGGAAGTGGTGCTTGGCAAATGCGACCGTGAATGTGTCGCCGGAGACGTCCGGCCGCTCAATGACGGGAGCCGCCAAGAGATTCTCGAAGCCGCGCACGCCATGGGTGGTCGGGCACTGCGGGTTTTGGGGTTCGCGTACCGCGATGCACCCGAAGGCCAAGCGCTCAGTGAGACCAACCTCATCTTCGCGGGCCTGGCCGGGATGATGGACCCGCCACGCGACGAGGCCCGCGCGGCCGTCGCTCGCTGCCTCTCGGCCGGCATCCGACCCGTGATGATCACCGGCGATCACCCAGACACGGCCAAGGCCATCGCCGAGCATCTGGGGATCTTGCGCCAAGGGCAGCGCGTCTTGGTGGGCGCAGACCTGGACCAGATCGACGACGTCCAACTGGTGAACGACGTCGATCAGATCCCGGTCTACGCGCGGGTGACGGCCGCCCACAAGCTGCGGATCGTCAACGCTTGGCGACAGCGGGGACAGGTAGTCGCGATGACCGGCGACGGCGTCAATGACGCGCCGGCGATCAAGGCGGCCCACGTCGGTATCGCCATGGGCATCGCAGGCACTGATGTGACCAAAGAGGCATCGGACATGGTGCTGACCGATGACAATTTTGCGTCGATCGTGAGTGCCGTCGAGGAGGGACGCGCGATCTACGACAACATCCGCAAGTTCGTGCACTACCTGCTCGCGACGAACGCTGGCGAGGTGATGTTGATGTTCGGCGCGACGCTCGTGGGCTGGCCCGCGCCGCTAGTGGCTATTCAGCTCCTGTGGATCAACCTGGTCACGGACGCGCTGCCCGCCATGGCGCTCGGCGTCGAACCGCCGGAACCAGACGTCATGGAGCGTCCCCCGCGGCCGCCCAACCAACGCGTGATCACCCGACGCCGCGGTCTTCGGATCGTGGGTCACGGGACGCTCACCGCTGCCGTGGCCGCCGTCGCGTTCTACGTCGTGTACCGCGGGAACGAAGACAACTTCCCGGCCGCCCGCACCGCGGCGTTCTGCACGCTGGCCTTCGCCCAGCTCCTGTTCTCCGTCGGTTGCCGCAGTGAGCGGTACACGCTGCCCGAGCTCGGGCTCTTCTCAAACCGCTGGCTTGTGGCCGCGATTACCTTCTCAGCCTTTCTGCAACTGGCCGTCGTGACGGTCCCGTTCCTTACGCCGCTCTTCAAGGTGGAGTCGGCCGCCTTCACGTGGGAGTGGGCGATGATTGTGGCGCTGGCGTTGATGCCGGTGTCATTTGTCGAGGTGGCGAAGCTCGTGCGGGCGCGGCTTCGAACGCCGGCCGTCGCTGCCGCGGCATAGCCGAGGCCCGTCTTCAATGCACGCCGTGCCGTGTGGAGCGCGTCGTCCAGCCGGTCAGCTCGCGGATACCAGCGCGATAGGTCGTCGCTGCGCACATCTCCGAGAAGTCTACTTCCTTAGCCATCCTTGAAGGGGCGGTTCAATTCCCCGCCTCCACTTTTTTTCTTTCACGAGCCCGCCGGGGTCCAACATCGAGCGCGCTGAATCGCCGACGCCACCCACGGTGGGTGGCGTCCTCACGGTCGAATCGCGACTTTCAAAACCCCGTCACGACGCGAGCCGAAAAGCTCGTACGCCGCCCCAATGTCAGCGAGACTGAAGGAGTGAGTGAGCAAGGGCTCGAGGTCGACGCGACCGTGGCGCACGACTTCCATCAGCCGACGCATGCGCTCCTTTCCTCCCGGACAGAGGGTCGTCGTGATGTGGTGGTCGCCGAGGCCCGCGGCGAATCCGTCATGCGGGATCTGCAACTTGCCGGAGTAGACTCCGAGGCTCGAAAGGCGCCCGCCCGGACGGAGGCAGCGCAGGGCGGTTTCGAAGGTGCCTTCCGTGCCGAGCGCCTCGATGGCGACGTCGGCGCCCCCGCCCGTCAGGCGGCGCACTTCGGCCACGACGTCCATCGTACGATGGTCGAGGACGATATCGGCGCCCATCCGGCGTGCGACCGCGAGACGGGTAGCGTCGCCATCGATTCCGATGATCAGCGCTGCACCCATGAGCTTCGCGCCGGCAGTCGCGCAGAGCCCGATCGGACCCTGCGCGAGCACGACGACGCTGTCGCCGATGCGCACGTTGCCGGATTCGGCGCCGCTGAATCCCGTCGAGGCGATGTCGGCCAAGAGGACGACCTGTTCGTCGCGCAGATCGTCGGGGATCGTGGCGAGGTTGGCTTGAGCGTTTGGAACGAGCAGGTATTCGGCCTGGGCGCCGTCGATGGTGTTGCCGAATCGCCAGCCGCCGATCGCCTCATAGCCGCCGCCGTGGCCGCATTGCGAGAGCTGACCTGAGAGGCATCCGCGACACTGGCCGCACGGGGTGATCGCGCCGACCAAGACGCGATCGCCGAGCGCATAGCCCGTGACGCCGGGGCCGAGCTCCGCGATGACTCCGACGGGCTCGTGACCGACGACCAGCCCAGGGCGAACCGGATACTCGCCGCGGAGGATGTGAAGATCCGTCCCGCAGATCGTCGTGAGGGTAACGCGGATGACGGCTTCGCCAACGCCCGCCCGCGGGCGCTCCACCTCGTCGATCCGCAGGTCGTTCACACCATGAAATACCGCCGCGCGCATTTTGGTCATCGGCCTCGGTCCCTCTCTGCCGGGTCTAGTGCACGATCGGATTCGTCGTGCCTAGGAAGGGAGAAGCCGATCTCGTGCCACCGCGTGGACCGGGCGTTGCCATGAGCGAGCCGCTGAGCATTCTCAGGGACGCGAAGATTCCGCGAAAAATTCTCAGAAATCGAAACGGTACGACCAACCGGCAAGCGTAGACCGAGGCACGACCATTGCTCTCCTCAGGATGGCATGAGGAGAATCGTCGTGTCTGGACGGATCGGAGTTCGCCGAAACGATGCTTCCCGAGGTTCGTGACCTCGGACGGCGAATGGGGGCCGAGGTCGTTTTGCTCCATGTGGTGCACCTTCTTCCGGCCGGGCGGGCGAGCTTTTTTGCCGCTCGACGTGGGGCCCCTCGACGCGCTCGACGCCACGCGGACGATCGTCCTCTGGAGCTATGCGCATCTCGACGACCCGCGCTATCGCGTGGGGGACCAGTTGATCGAGATCGATCATGCCGCGGTGGTGGAGGGGCCGCCGCCGACCCGGCGCGCGCCCGGCCGCACGAGCGACGGGAGCAAGGTCGGCGTCGACTCCGTGGCCGGCTGGGCGGCCTACTTGCTCGACGACACGCTCGTCGTGAACCCGCGCCGCCGTCAAGCCTGGGCCGCGGGTCGCTAGTGGGTCATTTCGAAAAGGAACGCCGTTTGCTTGATCGATCACGCAAACGGCGCTTTGTGAATTCGAGAGGGTCAGCGTGTCAGCCGCAACACCTGCCCTGCTGCCCCGCAATGGTGCCCGTTTTGGTTTGCTGCATCTTGAGCGCCATGCAGCCCCCGCTGGACACGTTGCAGAAACGCGGACCGGCGGGTTCGCCGGTCATGGGGGTGCCGACACAGCCCTGGAGCGACGCCGTTGCCAGCAACGTCACCACCAGGAGAGCCAGGGTGCCTTTAGGTCTACGCATTGTTGCTCCTCCTCCTGAAGTTGGTGGGGCCAACCAGGCTTACTTGAGTGACCGCGCGTTACTTCGCGGCTTTGGCGGCGGCGCGGTGCTCGGCGGCGAGTTCGTTCAAGTCCTTCGCCGTCTCACGTTCGCGCCTGGCGATCGACGCGCAATGCACGTCGCCGTGATACTGGCCGGTCTTGCCGAGACCCTTGTAACTGACCGCCATCTTGTCGTGCTCCGCGGCGCGCGCCTCCGCCGCCTTGGCCTCCGTTGTGTACGCATCGGCGATGGCCTCGTGGTCGGCGGCGGTCTTCGCTGCGGCGACTTGCGCCGTCATGTCGGCCGCGAATACGGGGAGTGCCGGCGCGGCGCTGAGCATCAACACCGCGGCCAACATTGCCATCAGGGTCGTCTTCATTCGTGTTCTCCTTGGTTTGGCTCCCGAGATCGGGATTATCGACTCAGCTTCCCCAGCCGTCCACGCGAGCGCTACGCGTGGTACTACGCGCGCACTATTACCCTGGTTGGCGTCAGCCCGGTGGCCCGTTTTGGCGCGCTATCCATGAAGGCGTGGGGGTCGAAGACCATGCTCGACCCCGTCAGGGCAAGACCGTGGCCAAGCCTGCGACCCTGCGATCTCGGGAATTTTTCGACGCGAATTCTCAGATCCGAGAAAGGTGCCGCGCGCGTCTGCGATCTTCCGCGACCACGGGAATGGCAGGCATCTTGCGAGAACAAGGGCAGAGCTTCGGCTCGCCAACCCACTCAGGAGGTGCATCATGGCGGCGGTGACTCATTGGAATCCTTAGATCGCTGTCGCGGCGGCCGGAACGACCCTTCATCCGCGCGCCGGAAGACATCGATCCGGCGAGCTCGCATCCATCCGATGGGTCGTCATACGGCGGGAGCCCGCGCGTGAGAGCCTACCGCCGCGTGCTGGTAGCCACGGACTTCTCGCCGGCAAGCCGGGCGACGGTCGGCGCTGTCGAGGCGATTGCAGGCAAGGGCGATCTGCTCGTCCACGTGCTGCACGTCATCGAGCCTGTCAGTCACGCGCTTCCCCAGCCGATCGCGTATCAACGCGCGCGTCGCGCGCACGTCTGCACCGAGCTCGCCCGCTTCTGCGCCGATCTCGAGAAGCGGGTTGGCGGTGACGTGCGAGCGCGGCCTCACGTGGCGAGCGGCGCGCCCGCCGTTGCGATCTGCCGCGTGGCCGAATCCATTCGCGCGCACCTCGTGATCGTCGGGAGCCACGGGCGGACCGGATTTCGTCGTGCGATGATCGGCAGCGTGGCCGAACGTGTCGCCCGTCATGCCCAGCGGCCGGTGCTGATCGTCCCGGGTGCTGGTGCGCATGGTCGACGACGCTAGCGAGAGGGACCAGCGTCTCGATTGAAGCCGCGACGGTTGGGAGTCGGTAAAGACCCTTTGGCGGGAGAGAGGGAAAGGCAACGACATGTTGACAGACGAAGCTCCCCACGAAGTGACGGATCCCATCGCATCCACGGAAACGGCCGTCAGCCAGGTTTCCAAGCCTGTGGCGCGACGAGGGCGGCCCCCACGACGGCGGGGCTTTCGGATCGTGGTCGCGAGCGATGGATCGCCGCAGGCTCGAGTCGCCATACAGGCTGCGATCGATTTCCCCTGGCCAGCGAACGCGGAGGCACTGGGGGTGATCGCACGCGGCGGGTCGCACCCGCAGTGGTCGGCGTCGGCCGCAGCGGGAATCGATACCGTCGTTCGCGAAATCGTGGGCGACACGGAACGGGCGCTTCGTCGGCGCTGGTCGACCGCGTCGGTCGTCGTCGACGACGCGGCGCCAGTCGATGCCATCCTGCGGCACGCTCGTGGGGCCGGTGCGATCGTCGTCGGCTCGCGCGGACAGAGCCGACTCGAGCGTTGGATGGTTGGCAGCGTGTCGCGCGGTGTCGTGCGGCAGGCCCGCACGCCGGTGCTGGTGGTCAAGAAGCGTCCCCGCGCTTTCCGCCATCTGGTCGTTGCGTACGACGGGTCGAATCATGCACGTCGAGCCCTCGAGATGGTGGCCTCCCTCAAAGTGCCTTCTCGGGGTCGCGTCACGCTCCTCACAGTCGTCGATGCCATCGATCCGCCCTCGAGCGTCCTTCTTCCGGGTCGTCTGCAGCGAATCCTCGCGAGGGAGGCGAAAGCGTTCGGCCAGGAACGAATGGCAAGGGCGCGGGAAAAGCTCCAGCGCGCAGCGCGTCCGTTGGTCGACGCGGGTTGGCGTGTGCGCGTCGACGTTCGGGCGGGCGTGGCCTCGCGCGAGCTGGTCACGGTGCCGGCCGTGATCGGGGCCGATGTCTTGGTGATCGGGGCGAAGGGGGCGGGTGGTTGGACGCGTCTGATGCTCGGCAGCGTCGCTGAGGCCATTCTCGACCGCGCCTCGGTGTCGACATTGCTGGTTCGATAGCGGGAGCCCCGATCTGCCCCGTGGGGGACCGCGTGGCCGATCGGGGCTTGGTGTGTAGTGGCCGACGGGCTAGGCGATACTAGCGCGTCGTCGAGAGCTGGTGCACGAGCGTGTGCAGCTCGTCGTAGTCGACCGGCTTCCGGCAGAGGTGAAGGAAGGGACGCGCCGTCACCGCCGTCTCGAGCTCGACCGTCCAGAACGCCGTCGCGAGCACGATCGCTGCCTCGGGGCGAAGCGTGTGGACGCTGTCCGCGAACGTGAGGCCGTCGATCGCCGCCATGTGGTAGTCCGTGAGCACGACGTCGGCCGCGCGGACGATGTTGGGCGGCACGTCGCGCGGGTCGCTGAACTCGGATACCGCATGGCCGTCGTCGGCGAGGTTGGCCGCGAGGCCGCTGCGAAAGGACATGTCGTCGTCGACGACGACGACGCGAATGGCGTTACACGGCGAGGGCACGGACGGGAAGCTCGATGTAGAAGGTGGTCACGGTGGGCTCGTGGCGCTTGAAACCGATCTGACCACCGTGCGCCACGACGATTTGTTTCGCGATCGACAGACCGAGTCCG
>JBDSJB010000569.1:0-4701 GCA_039917665.1 Binatia bacterium | reverse complement strand
TCTCGACCAGCACCTCGATGCCGCGCTTCAGCACGACGACGAAGAAGACGCGGGCGCCGATCGCGCTGATGAACTCGTAGCACGCGTCGACGAGCGCCGCCGGCGTGATCGTGCGGCCGTTCATCTGGACCATCTCGGTGGCGCGCCCGAGAACGCGCACCGTCGGCGCGGTGCGCCCGCACGCGCAGGGCTCGTGCGAGATTTCGACGAGATCGCCGGTGACGTAGCGGACGAGCGGCATCACCTCGTGCACGAGCGAGGTGACGGTGAGCACGCCGGGGCTGCCGGCGGGGACGGGCGTGAGGGTCGTCGGGTCGAGCAGCTCGGGCTCGAAGAGTTCGGTCGCCAGGTGCAGGCCGCCCTCGGGGCAGCTGATGCCGAGCAGCATCGTCTCGTTCGAGCCGTAGATCTCGACGACGCGCACCTCCCAGGCATCGGCGATCCAACGCTTGAACGCCGGTGGCAGCACGGCGCCGCCAAGCAACGCCACTTTCAGGCCGGTGCACTCGCGCGCGACGTCGAAGCCGAGCTCGCGGCCGGCCTCGCGCAGCAGCACCATCTCGAACGGCAGCGTCGAGAGCACGCTCACGGGTAGACGACGCATGAACTCGAGCGCGCGCCCGAAGGGCACGTCCCAGCTCATGCTGCCGGCGGCGATGTGACAGCGTCCGGTCCGCCGCAGCACTTCCTCCATCAGGAAGTGGATCGGCGCGAACGACGGAAACCGGTTCAGCAGCATCGCGTCGTTGGCGGCGAGCTCTGGCACGGCGCTCGTGATGAGCTCGGCCATGACGCCGAGCTCGGCGAGCCCGCACCACGTGGAGACCGGCTGCCCGGTCGTGCCGCTCGACTCGTGATAGTGCCACGCGTGCGCCGGTGGCACCGCCAGAAGATCGAACGCGCCGGCGTTCGCGATGTCCTGCTTCTTGGTGAGCGGCAGCCGCGCGAAGTCTTCCGGCTCGTCCAGCCGCACCGTCGCGAGTGAGCGCGCGTAGTAGCTGCTCTTGCGGGCTCGGCCGATGGCCGCGCGGACGAGCTCCCAACGCTCAGGGGTGAGGCTCATCGGCTACGCAGCGGAGTTCCGCTGCGACCGCCGCATCTCGCCGAGGGTCGTCGCGACGCGCATGAGATGGATGCCCGGTGCTTTGTCGGGGCGTGAGGTTTCGAGGCTCTCGCGCCAACGGGCGTCGACCTGCTCGATCGCCGTGACGTCGGTCGGGATGTCGCCGGTGCCGGAGATCAAGCGCACGAACGCTTCCCGCGGCTCGAGCGCCCCGTCGGGATCGACGAGCTTCCGGGCGTGCCAGAAGTAGGAATCGGTCGCCATGTGGTGATTGTAGAAATAGACGAGGAACCGCCGGTAGCGCTCGAAGGCGTTTCGATAGGCGGCGTCGTAGACCGGGAACGCGACGTCGACGGGGCGACGGCCGGCGAGCACGTCCTCGAGACAATCGGACGCGAGCAGCCCGGAGAGACACGCGAGGTGGACGCCCGTCGAGAAAACGGGGTCGATGAAACAGGCCGCGTCACCCGCGAGCAGCGCGCCGCCGTGATAAAAACGCTTGCTCGAGTAGGAGTAGTCGCGGATCACGCGGACTGGCGCCACCTGACGCGCCGCAGTGAGCAGACGCTGGACCGGCTCGCAGCCGGCGATCAGCTCGGCGTACGTCGCGTCGAGGGTCGCGTCCTTGGCGCGCTCGCGCCAGCGATTTGCGTCGACGACCGTGCCGACGCTGACCGTGCCGTCGTGGAGCGGAATGTACCAGCACCAGCCTTCGCCGTGCGCGGCCGAGAGGATGTTGTTCTGATGCGGCTCTTCCATGCGCCCGGCGTCGGCGTAGTAGCTCCAAAGCGCCAGGTTCTTGAAGAAGTCGTTGTACTCGCGGAGATTCTCGCGCCGGCCGATGATCGCGTTCTGGCCGCTCGCGTCGACGACGTGGGCGGCCTCGACGCGCAGCACACTGCCGTCGTCGAGGCGCGCGGTGACGGCAAATGGGCCTTCGCCGTCGATCGACTCGACCGTCGCGCCTTCGCGGATCGTCGCGCCCTGGCGTCCGGCGTGGCGCAGCAGGATCTCGTCGAACTGCGATCGAATGACGTGGTACGCGTGCGTGTAGCCGCCCGGATCCTCGTGGAACAGGAAGCTCCACGGCTCGACGTTCGAGCCCCAGACGAACGTGCCGCCGGGCTTCCGGACGAAACCGGCCGCCTCGATGTCGGGGAGCACGCCGACGTGTTGCAGGATCGGGAGCGTCGCCGAGAGCAGCGACTCGCCGATGTGGTAGCGCGGGAAGTGCTCGCGCTCGAGCACGAGCACACGACGGCCGGCGCGCGCGAGCAACGACGCGACCGTCGAGCCCGCAGGACCGCCGCCGACCACGACGACGTCATACGACCTAGGGATCGGGGACATGCGGCCCATGATTTAGCGGCTTCGACGGGGGCCGACAACCGAGTATCAGTCGCAAGTTTCCCAGCGCGGATCGATGTCGTAAGGTCATCGCTCCTGCATGGCCATCTCGCACGCGCTCACGATCGACGTCGAGGAGTGGTTTCACGACGACTGGCGACCGGATCGCGGTGCCGATTGGGACCATCTTCCGAGTACGGTCGCTGCCGACGTCGGCATCCTCCTCGACATGCTCGCGGCCGCGGGCGCACGGGCCACGTTCTTCGTACTGGGCGATGTCGCGCGCCGGCAGCCCGCGGTCGTGAAGCGCATCGCCGCGGCGGGACACGAGATCGCGAGCCACGGCGATGCGCACCGCAAAGTGCCGAGCCTCGGGCGCGGAGACTTCAAACAGGACGTCCTGACCTCGCTCGACGTGCTGAGCGACCTGACCGGCGTCCGCGTCGCGGGCTATCGCGCACCCTATTTCTTGAGCCGCGCGCGCGACCTCTGGGCGATCGACGTCCTCGCCGAGCTCGGCCTGCGCTACGACGCGAGTTACGTCCCCGTGCGTTGGATGCCGTACGTCGGCCGTAGCATTCCGCGCGTGCCCTATCGCCATCCGTGCGGGCTCTGGGAGTTTCCGTTGCCGTTCGCCGAACGCTTCGGAGGCTGGAACCTGCCGTATGCCGGCGGCGGCCCGCTGCTGCGCTTCCTGCCGGTCGGCCTCGTCGAGCGCGCGCTACGCACACACGAGGCCGCGGTCGGCCCGGCCGTCGTCTATTGTCATCCGTGGGAGCTCGACCCCGAGGTCCGCGCGCTTCCCGGGACGCCACGCTACGTGCAGATCTGGAAGCGGCTGGGGCGCGGACGGACGTTGCCCGCCCTCCGCCGACTGCTCTCCTCGTTCACGTTCCGCTCGATCCGCGAGGTCTATGCGGACGAGCTGGCGCGCTGAGACGCCGACGGCGGCCAGCGCCGATACGTCGAGCCTGCGCCTGGCGCTGCCGGTGCTCGCCGGGGCCGCCGCCGCATACGTACTGTGGCGCTTCGCGACCGACGCGAGCCCGGTCCCGCCGCGCGTCGTGCTCGGCGCCCTGCCCGTCTATCTCGCGCTCTGGCTCGCGACGGTCGTGCTGCACGCGTTTCGCTGGCAGATGATCCTCCGCCGCCTCGGCACCGATGTCCCGCTCGCGCGGCTCACGCGCCTCTGGCTCGCGGCACGCGCCGTCGGCGCGGTCGTCCCGTCGGGCACGCTCGGCGGCGAGCCGGTGCGGGTCCGGCTCCTCACGGCGAGCGGCATGACCGGCGCGAGCGCGGCCGGCGCCGTCGCGCTCGACCGCGCGCTCGAGCTCGCCGGCAACATGATCGTCGGCCCGATCTGCATCGCCGGCGCGATCGCCCTCGGTGCCGGTGCGGGCACGGCCATGGGGATCACCGCCGTCGGCGCGCTCGTGGGACTACTCGTCCTCGGCCTGGTCTACGTGCGCGGCATACACGGACGACCGGCATTGGTGCCGCTGCTCGGCCCGCTGTTGCCGCTCCTCCCCCGACGATGGAAAGACCCGCTCGTGCAGCACACCGTGCGCGCCGACGCGGCGCTGCGCGAGACGCTCGCCGCGCATCCCGGCCTCGTCCCGACCGGCATCGGCGTGTCGCTCGCGATCGAGGCGTTGCACTTGTTCGAGCTCGCGGCGCTCTTCGCCGTCTTCGCGCTCGCCGTGCCGCTGCCGCTGCTGCTCTTGAGCTCGATGGGGATCGGGATCGCGCACGCCGTACCCGTGACGGCGGCCCTCGGCACGCTCGAAGCGACACAGATCGGCCTCTTCGCGTTCGGCGGCGAGCCGCTCGCGACCGGGCTCGGCGTCGCCGTCGCACTCCGGCTCGCCGAGACGTTCTGGATTCTCGCCGGCCTCACCTGCCTCGCGTTTGCGCCCGGCTGGCACACGCAACGGGATCGCGCCTGGTGAGGCCACCATGCTGACCACGATCGCCAAGGTGCTCTTCACGATCGGGTGGATTCCGGTGTTCGTGTTCCGCAGCGAGCGCTTCAACGAACGCCGCGCAGCCGCGACATCGGACGAACGACGCGCCATGTGGAACGTCGCCGCCGCCGTCACCGTGCACGTGACGCTCGCCGAGATGGCCCTCCGGGATGCGGGCGAAGTGCCGGCCGTCCGCAGCCTCATCGGCATCGCCGTCTTCGTCATCGGCTTCGCGTTCTGGATGCTCGCGCGCCGTGCGCTCGTCGCCTACGGCCGCCTGCTCGATCCCTCGCAGCCGCCGCCCGCGCTCGTCACCACGGGACCGTT